>NZ_NWSW01000020.1:0-151026 GCF_002531805.1 Rhizobium sp. M1
CTGAGGTGCCCCGCAGGGGCCTCGAAGGGCGAGGCGGGTGCGTTGACGCCGATGGCTGCAAGGAGCAGCGTTGGAGCGTGTCCTTCGAGGCTCCGGCCTTTGGCCTACGCGCCTCAGGATGAGGGAGGTTTGAGGGTGCCACCTAACTCACTGCATCACCGCCAGCCAGTTCCAGCCGCCGCTCTATCCCGATGCTCTCAAGAAACCTTTCGTCATGGCTGACGACCAGCAGAGCCCCGTCATAGGCGCTGAGCCCGGCCTCGACCGCCGATATCGAGTCGATGTCGAGGTGGTTGGTCGGCTCGTCGAGGATCAGGAGCGGCGGCGGCGCGGCGCCGAGCGTGCAGGCAAGGCCGGCGCGCAGCAATTGCCCGCCGCTCAGCGTCGAGACCGTCTGCAGCGCCGCATCGGCCCGGAACATGAAGCGGGCAAGCGCGGCGCGGCAGGTGTTTTCATCGGAAAGCGGATTGATCCGGCGAAAATTATCGCGGATCGAGGCCGACGGATCGAGAAGGCTGACCTTCTGATCGAGCATTGCAAAGCCGGTCATCACGGCGACCGTGCCGGCCCAGGGTTTCAACGCACCGGTTACAAGCGCCAGCAGCGTCGTCTTGCCTGAACCGTTGCGGCCGGTGAGGGCGATCCGTTCCGGCCCCGTCACATCGAAGGAGAGATCGCGGATGACGGGATCTCCCGGCCGATAGCCCACCGTCACGGCCTCCATCTTCAGCACGACCTTGCTGGCGGGCAGCCCGGTCGGCGGCAGGTTGACCGACAGGGGCTGGAGGATCTCGATCTTCTCGCGCGCCGCCTTTGCCTCGTCCAGCGCCTCAGTGCGCCGGCGTTCGGCGAGCCGGGCATTGTCGCCGCCGGTCGTCTCGCTTCTCTCCTTCATGCCGCCGAGCAGGATGCGGGGAATGCCGCCCTTGGCCGCCTTCTTCCGCCCGGCGCTGTCCCGGTGCGCCTGGCGCTCCACCGTCGCCTGCGTCTTCCTTGCGACCTCGGCCATGCGTTTTTCGGCCTCGGCGAGGTCATGTTCGGCTGCGGCAAGCTCCAGTGCCTTGCGCTCGCGATAATGGCTCCAGCTGCCGCCATAGCGGGTGGCGCCGAGCGAGGTCAGTTCGACGATCTGATCGACGCTTTCGAGCAGTTCCCGGTCGTGGCTGACGATGATCGCGCCGGCCCGCCAGCCTGACATCAGCGCGATCACCGCCGCGCGGCCGTCGCGATCGAGATTATTGGTGGGTTCGTCGAGCAGCAGGAAATCCGGCTCGGTGAATACAAGCGCGGCAAGCCCGGCCCGCGTGCGCTGGCCGCCGGAGAGTGCGGCAAGCGGCGTCTGCGGTTCTGCGTCGAGCCCGGTGCGGCCGAGCGCTGCGGCGATGCGCGCCTCGAGCATCCAGTCGGCCGAGGCAAGCTCGTCGGCCGTTGCCTCGCCGGCTTCGGCACGGTGGAGAACCGCAAGCGCCTCGGTGACACCGAACAGGTCGGCGATAGTCTCCTCGGGCGCGATCTGCACGTTCTGGCGCAGAATGCCGAGGCTGCCGCTGACCGAGATCGTCCCGGCCTGCGGCCGGATCTCACCGGAGACGAGCTTCAGCAACGTCGTCTTGCCGACGCCGTTGCGGCCGACGAGACCGGTGCGCTCCGGCCCGAAGCTCAGGTCAAGATCGGAAAAAAGCGGCCGCCCGTCAGGTGCGGACCACGAAATCTGGGAGAGGGTGATGGATGCAGGCATGGATCTGGATGTCCCCGTTGGCAAGGCGAACTGGCGTTGCGATCGGGTTGAAATCCATTGCGGCACACATCCTGTTGAAATGATCGATGGCGGGTAATTTAGCGGCATTGTGGAGCGAATGCCACCCCGGACCACTCCGACCGGCCGGCAAGCTCATCATCTCTTGCATTTTGTATCGCCGGCTTATGCCTTCTTGAGGCGAACTAGGATTATTTTCGGATTATCTGGTGCTCGCTCGACATCAGCGATGCCGGAAGACCTCACGAGATCGCTTAGCCTGGGGAAGCCGTAGTTGCGTGCATCAAAGTCGGGTGCCTGCTTGGCCAGATGCCCTCCCACTTGAGCCAGATTAGCTCTGCCGTCTTCATCAGCGGTTGCGATAATCGCTTTGGTCAACATGTCTCGTGCCGCTCTATTTAAAGTCGCCTTTTTAGGCGTCGCCTTCGCAGCTGCAGGCTTAACCTGGACTGGGGCTTGGGCGGGGAGCGCTGCTTCTTCGACCTCCGCAGCCTGAGCATTAAGCACGTCGAAATAGACGAACTTATCGCAGGCAGTGATGAACGGGCGAGGAGTCTTCCGCTCCCCGAACCCATAGACGGTAACACCTTGTTCCCGGATTCTCGCCGCCAGCCGCGCAAAATCGCTGTCACTTGAAATAATGCAGAAGCCCGAGAAACGACCCGTATACAACAAATCCATGGCGTCGATGATCATTGCGCCATCTGTCGCGTTCTTTCCGGTGGTGTAGGCGAATTGTTGAATTGGCTGGATGGAATGTTCGAGCAGGCATTCCTTCCAGCCCCTTAGGTTGGGACCGGTCCAGTCACCGTAGATGCGTTTGACGCTGGCGGTTCCATAGTTGGCAATCTCAGCCATAAGACCGACAACGATTTTTGGCGAAGCGTTGTCGCCATCGATCAGCAACGCCAACTTTCCGGAATTTTCTGTTGCCATGTGTCCCTCCACGATGCCGCAAAACTATACGTTGTGCAGCCTATTGCAACTGCGTGCGATCAGGATGCTGAAGGCATCAAAAGGGGGGGGCGGCTTTGTTGATCAGCTGGGCGTTCACCGGCTCTGCCGGTGCCAGCAATTGCACCTTTGTCTGGCTCTCTTCTCAGCGAGAAGAGAGCGAAGCTACCGCTTCAAGCTCCCCAGGATCCCGCGCACCAGCGCCCGTCCGACCTGGGTCGCCACCGTGCGGGCCACACTTTTCATCGCCGCTTCCACCACGGTTTCGCGCTGGTAGCCGGACGACCGGCCGCGGGATTGGCCGCGGTCCTTGTTGTCGTCGCCGCCGAAGCCCGGCAGGCTCCAGCCGGAGGTGCTGCCCGGCTGCTGTTCGGCCGCTTCTTCCTGCGCCCGCTTGGCGGCCTCGGCATCAGCCGCCTTCCTGGCGCGGGCGGCCAGCATCTCGAAGGCGGATTCGCGGTCGAGATCCTCGTCATAGACGCCGAGGACCGGGCTCTTGTCCATCACCTGCTGGCGCTCGCCGTCGGTCAGCGGACCGACGCGGCCGGAGGGCGGGCGGATCAGCGTGCGCTCGACGATCGATGGCGCGCCCTTGGCCTCCAGCGTCGAGACCAGCGCCTCGCCGGTGCCGAGATTGGTGATGACGGTGGCGCAGTCGAAGGCCGGGTTGGCGCGGAAGGTTTCGGCCGCCGTCTTCACCGCCTTCTGCTCGCGGGGCGAATAGGCGCGCAACGCGTGCTGGGCGCGGTTGCCGAGCTGGGCGAGCACGGTTTCCGGCACGTCGAGCGGGTTCTGCGTCACGAAATAGACGCCGACACCCTTGGAGCGGATCAGCCGCACCACCTGCTCGACGCGTTCGACCAGCACTTTCGGCGCGTCGTTGAAGAGCAGATGCGCCTCGTCGAAGAAGAAGACCAGCTTCGGCTTGTCGGGGTCGCCGACCTCCGGCAGTTCCTCGAACAGCTCCGACAGCAGCCAGAGCAGGAAGGTGGCGTAAAGGCGCGGGTTCATCATCAGCTTGTCGGCGGCAAGCACGGAGATCTGGCCATAGCCGCTATTGCTGGTGCGCATGATGTCGGTGATCTTCAGCGCCGGCTCGCCGAAGAAATGCTCCGCACCCTGCTGTTCGAGAACGAGCAGCGCCCGTTGGATCGAGCCGACCGAGGCCTTGGAGATCAGCCCGTACTGGTTGGAAAGCGCGCTGGCGTTCTCGCCCATATAGTTGAGCAGCGAGGTGAAGTCCTTGAGGTCGAGCAGCGGCAGCCCGGCCTCGTCGGCGATCTTGAAGGCGATGTTGATGACGCCTTCCTGCGGTTCGGAAGCGTCCATCAGCCGGGCGAGCAGCAGCGGCCCCATCTCGGCGACGGTAGTGCGCACCCTGTGACCCTTCTGGCCGAACAGATCCCAGAAGATCACCGGAAACAGGTCGAATTCATAATCGGCAAAGCCGATCTGCTCGGCCCGCTTGGTGAGGAAATCCTTGGGCTCGCCCCTGGCGGCGATGCCGGAAAGATCGCCCTTGATGTCGGCCGCAAACACCGGCACGCCGGCCCGCGAAAAACCTTCGGCCAGCACCTGCAGCGTCACCGTCTTGCCGGTGCCGGTGGCGCCGGTGACCAAGCCGTGGCGGTTGCCGAATTTCAGGTCGAGATATTCCGGCTTGTTGATGCTGTCGTCGGGATTGCGGCTCGCGCCGATGAAAATCTTGCCGTCCTCGATCATCCGCAACTCTCCCTTCGGCGCCGCCGCCATTTGTTGAGAAGGCTTGGGCTTGCGCCGCCTTCATCGAACCATCGTTTCCCTGTTATAAGCAGGCGGAAGGATGCGGACAACTGTTTGCATGGAAAGCAAAACCGCCGTTTGAAAGCGCAGCTTGAGTTGCGATCGAACTTCGAATAACGTTGACGTTAACGTCAAAATAACAGGAGGCTGACATGAATGAAATTGTAACCCAGATCGCCGATCGCGTGGGTATTGCGCCGGATCTGGCCGAAAAGGCGCTCGGCATGATGCTCGGCTTCCTGCAGCGCGAGGCGGCCGACGGCCCTGTCGCGCGGATGATCGAAGCGATCCCCGGCGGCGCTGATCTCGTCGCCCAGTTCAACGGCGCCGGTGCCGGCGGTGGCGGCCTGCTCGGCGGGCTGATGAGCTCGCTCGGCGGCGGCGGCATCATGGGCCTCGGCCAGCAGCTGATGAGCGAGGGCCTCGGCATGGGCGAGATCACTTCGCTCGCCAAGGAAACCATCGCCATCGCCAAGCAATATGCCGGCGAAGAGGTCGTCGACGAGGTCGTCGCCTCCGTCCCCGGCCTCAGCCAGTTCGTCTGAGACGAGAGAGCGGCAGGAGCCCCGCCCGGTGGCGGGGTTCGTCCGGCTGCGGTTTCCAGGCCATCCCTACTTGGCTTTTGCCGCATCATTTCGGCGCTTGGTATTAAAGCGAGCGCGGACGGCCCCGGCCGGAATTCCAAGCCCCGGATTGTCCATCAACTCGTCGTAGCGCGCCGGGATTTCCTCATTGAGCCAGCGCTCGCGGGCCGCTTCATGATCCTCTAACAGCCGCAGGCCCGCCCGCACGACCTCGCTGGCATTGTTGTAGCGGCCGGATTCCAGTTGCACCAGGACAAACTCCTCATAATGGCTTCCAAGCGCAACGTTGGGCATGGCTTTCCTTTCGCTATCGTCAAAATGATGAAGTCACGTCGCGATGGCAATAGATGTCAATCTTTGGCCAGGCGCGGCGTGGTGGCTTCTGCTCGCCCTTGCAATGCAGCCTCTTCCGGCTAGTTAAGGATTTCCGTCAAAAAAAGGAGAGCCGCATGACTGTCTGGCGTCCGCCGCAGCAGATCAGGGTGAAGGTGATCGGCCTTGCCTGGAGGCAAGATCGGCTGCTCGCCGCGGAAGTGGAGGATGACGGCGGCCGCATCAAGGGCATTCGCCCGCTCGGCGGCTCGATCGAATTCGGTGAGACGCGCGAACAGGCCCTGCAGCGCGAATTCCGGGAGGAGCTCGAAACGGCGATCCGCATCGTCGGCCCCTGGCATCTGCTCGAAAACATCTTCGAGCATCATGGCGCGACCGGTCACGAATATATCTTCGCCGCCGATATCGAACTCGCCGATGCATCGCTCTATGCGCGTGACGAAATCCGCTATGCCGAGCTCGACGAGACGGCGGCGACGGCGCGCTGGTTCGGCCGCGACACGGTGCGCGATGCCGGCATCGATCTCTATCCGACAGGGCTGGAGAAAATGCTGTCACGCTGGCGCGATTGAGCCTTAATGCATGTCGCCCGGAGGTGTGCAGCGGTTCCGGGACAGCGACCTGCATAAAAACAAAGAGCTTTAGAAAGCGTTTCCACGCGGCCGATAGTCTGCTCGCCAAACTTTGATCGCCGGCGCTCGTTCCATAGGGAACAAGCAAAGCCGGCTCGCTGTTTCTGTCGCATCGCCGACACCAGAAGGAACAGCATCATGCGCAGGTTTATTGCAGCAACGTCGATCGCTCTCCTCAGCCTCTCCGCGCCGGTCCTCGCCCAGTCGAACATGGGCATGGATGCCAGCGGCCGGATCGACGGCACGCCGCCGCTCGGCACGTCGCCGGGCGCCGAGACACAAAGGGGACTGGTCATCCCGCTCGATTCGATCGAAACCGGCAGCATCGACAACGGCGCCCCGAGCGGCCGCGTCGACTGGGCGCGTTGCCCGCCGCCCAAGGCCCGCGGCGCGCTGGCCACCGAAGGCGGCAATAGCGGCGCCTCCGTCAGCCCCGCATGCCGTGAAGGTCGATAAAGGGGAAGGGCGCTATTTGCCGTTCTTCGCCTGGCTGTGCAGGATGACGCCGAGTTCATGCCATTTGCGTCCGTCGCGCTCGATGAGGCGGTCGGCGCAGGCCGGCCCCATGCTGCCCGGGGCGTAGGTCTCGGGCATGCTCTCATCCTTTGCCCAGATGTCGAGGAAGGGCTGTACCGCCGCCCAGCCGGCCTCGATGCCGTCGGCGCGCTGGAACAGCGTCTGGTCGCCGATGAAGAGGTCGTAGAGCAGCGATTCATAGCCTGTGGTCTTGCCGATATCGAACTTGTCGGCGTAGCGGAAGTCGAGGGAAACAGGGGTGGTATCGACCGAAAGCCCCGGCGACTTGATCGAGATCTCCATGCTCATGCCTTCGTTCGGCTGCACCTGGATCACCAGCCGGTTCGGCGGCAGGCGGCGATTGACCTCGGTCTCGCGGAACTGCGCGAAGGGCACCGGCTGGAAGGTGATGACGATCTCGGTGTCGCGCGCCGTCAGCGCCTTGCCGGTTCTTAAGTAGAAGGGTACGCCCGCCCAGCGCCAGGTATCGGCATAGAGCTTCAGCGCCACATAGGTCTCGGTCCGGCTGTCCGGCAAGACGTCATTCGTGTCGCGATAGGCAGGAAGCTCGGCGCCGTTCAGCGGCCCGGCCGTATAGGCGCCGCGCACGCCATGCGTTTTTGCCTCCTCGGGCGTATAGATGCGCAGCGCCTTCAGCACCTTGCTTTTCTCGTTGCGGATCGCTTCGGCGTCGAAGCTGTTCGGCGGCTCCATGGCGATCATCGCCAGCAGCTGGAAAAGATGGTTCGGCACCATGTCGCGCAGCGCGCCTGTGGCATCGTAGAATTTGCCGCGGCTGCCGACATCGACGATCTCGGCGGCGGTGATCTGCACATGATCGATGTAGCGGCTGTTCCACAGCGACTCGATGATCATATTGGCAAATCGCGCCGTCATCAGGTTCTGCACCGTCTCCTTGCCGAGGAAATGGTCGAGCCGATAGACTTGGCTTTCCTCGATCTGGGCGAGGATCTGGGCATTGAGCGCCCGTGCCGAGGCAAGGTCGGTGCCGAACGGCTTCTCGATGGCGACACGGCGGAAGGTGCCGTCCTTTTCGTCGGTCAGGCCATGGGCGGCAAGCTTCTCGACGATCGAGCCGAAGAAGGATGGCGGCACGGCAAGATAGAAGGCGGCATTGGCATCCGGCCCCAGCCGCTTGCCGATCTCGAGGAAAATATCGTCTTTGGTGAAATCACCCGATGTGTAGCTTATGCGCCGGCGCAGGCTCTCCCAGGCTTCGTCCTTGACCGTCTGCTCCTCGCCGTTGAGGTGGTTGAGGAATGCGTCGAGCCGGCCGCGCAGGAATTCGTCGTCGCCCGGCTCGATGCCGATGCCCAAAATATTGAGATCCTCGCCGACGAGGCGCTGGCGCGTCAGGTTGATGATCGCCGGCACCAGCAGCCGGCGCGTCAGATCGCCGGTGGCGCCGAAGATGACGAGGGTGACCGGCGGGGTAGGGGCAGCGTCCATAGGTGTCATCTCCCTGAGATTGTCCGGCCGACTATAATGCCCGCCGGTTTTGCCGCAACATATGAGGGTGAGGGATAACAGGCATTTGACAGCATATGGGGGCTGCCCCTCATCCGGCTGCCGCCACCTTCTCCCCGCTCGCGGGGAGAAGGGGATATGCCGCGACCTCTCGGTCCCTCTCCAACGTCTCTCATGGCACGTCCCCTCTCCCCGTTTACGGGGAGAGGGTTAGGGTGAGGGGCAATCCTGGGTCCGAACGAGGCATCGCCGACAGCCGGCTACCCCTTCACCGCCACCATAAAAATCCTCGGAAACCGCAGCAGCACCCGCCCATCCGACATCTTCGGATAGGCCCTTTCAATGCGTTCCAGATAATCCACCAGAAATGCCTCGCGATGCTCGTCACCGGCCTGCGCGAGATAAGGCATCAGCCCGGTGCCTTTCACCCATTCGACGATTGCCACCGCATCCGCCATCGGGTGGTTGTAGATGGTGTGCCAGATATCGACGCGCGAAGCCTTGGCGATCAGCCTGGAATAATAAGCGGAGGGCGGAGCCAAAGCCTGGCGGCGCACGCTCTTTTCCTCGAAGGCGGCCTTCCACGGGCCGGCATGGGCGCTCTCCTCCATCGCCAGATGCGAGGGTTCGCCGAGATTGTCGGGCATCTGCACGGCCAGCACGCCGCCCGTGGAAAGCCCGTCCATCAGCCGGTCGAAAATGTCGAGATGATCGGGCAGCCATTGGAAGACGGCATTGGCAAAGAGCAGGTCGGCGGGCTCGGTCGGCTGCCAGCTGCCGAGATCGGCCTCGACGAAGGTAGTGCCGGCAAGCCGCTTGCGGGCCGCCTCCAGCATATTGACGTCGCTGTCGAGGCCGGAGACGCCTTCGGCGCCATAGCGCTCGATGATGAGTTCGGTCGAATTGCCCGGCCCGCAGCCGAGGTCGACGGCGCGGCCGATGCTCCGCAGCGGCACCTGCGCCAGGAGATCACGCGCCGGTCGCGTGCGCTCGTCCTCGAATTTCACATATTGGCTGGCGGACCATGCCATGGCGTACCTCCTGATGTCAGGCCACATTTCCCGTGGCGGATGCCGATCTTGTCGATGGGGCTCGACGATCTCAAAGGCGCCGGCTTTCACGCCGCAGACACAAGTATCTTGTCCACGCG
Organism: Rhizobium sp. M1; assembly: GCF_002531805.1. Taxonomy (NCBI): domain Bacteria; kingdom Pseudomonadati; phylum Pseudomonadota; class Alphaproteobacteria; order Hyphomicrobiales; family Rhizobiaceae; genus Rhizobium; species Rhizobium sp. M1. The sequence goes on from NZ_NWSW01000020.1 coordinate 9,196, forward strand.
CCTGCCGTCGAGATCGATGACTTCAAAGCGCCATCCGTCTCGCGTGAAGCTCTCACCCAGTTCCGGCAGATGTTTCAGTTCTTCCAGCACCAGGCCGGCCACGGTCTGATATTCGAGATCGTCATCGAGCTTAAGATTGAGGAATTCGGCGAATTCGTCGATCGGCGTCCAGCCGGACACCAGGTAGGAGCCGTCGTCGCGGCGCGCGATGGCCTGTTCGTCGACCGGCCCCTCCTGCAGAGCGCCCATGATCGCTTCCAGAATGTCGCCCGACGAAACAATTCCCTCGAAATGGCCGTATTCGTCAAAAACCAGCACCATGTGCACCGGCGATTTCCGGATCGCCTCGATCACATGAATGGCGGTTGAAAGGTCTGAAACCACAGGAACGTCCTGCGTCAGGGCCTTGATATCGACGCTGCCGTGTTCGGACATCGAATCGTAGAAATCCTTGACCGGAAGAATGCCGATCACCTCGTCCGAACTGCCTTTTCGAACGGGCAGCCGCGACCGTTTCGTCCGGTGCAGCTGCGCGCGAATTTCGTCAAGGCTGTCGTCGATATCGATGATTTCGACGTCGCGCCGGGGCGTCATCAGCGCTCGGGCGGTGCGATCCGCCAGCCGCATGACGCCTGAAATCATCGCCGACTCTTCGCTTTCGATCACGCCGGCCGACTGCGCCTCGGCCAGAACTGTTTTGATCTCCTCGTCGGAGACGTTATCGCCGCTTTTTCCTGTCTGGCCCAGCAGCTTGAGAACCAGGTTTCCGGAGGCGTTCAGAAGCCACACGAGGGGCAGGGCGATTTTTGAAAGCACCGCCATGGCGGGTGCGACCTTCGCCGCGACTGCTTCGGGTTCCCGCAACGCGATCTGCTTCGGAACAAGTTCGCCGACGATGAGGGAAAGATAGGTGATGGCGACGACGACCGAACCGACGCCGACAGCGTCGGCAGCCGCCGACGACATGCCCTGTGCTTCCAGCCATCCGGACAGACGGCCGCCGAGCGTGGCCCCTGAGAAGGCGCCTGAGAGAACGCCGACCAGAGTGATGCCGATCTGAACCGTGGAGAGAAAGCGGCCGGGGTGTTCGGCAAGTTTGATGGCCTGGGCCGCACCCTTGCTGCCATTGTCGGAGAGAACCTTCAGGCGGGCTGTTCGAGAAGACACGACAGCCAGCTCAGACATGGCGAGCACACCATTGAGAATGGTGAGAAACGCCACAATTCCAATTTCCAGAAACACAGGGACCCTATTCGTTATTGATCAGGCGACGCGGCGAGGCGTTCGACGAAAGGCTATATATACGCATCGCCGATCGTCTTCCATCGTCGTGTTAAGGTCGATGTCGGTTCCCTCAGTCTCTGGAAATGCCTGAGACGGCAAGCGCGATCCAGGCCGGAAGGTCTCGTCACGCCGCCAGGATCGTAATCCCATAGGCATTGGCGGCCGCCGTCATGCGGGCGATGGTTTCCGCCGAAGGGCTGGTCTGCGGTGGCTCGCTTGCGCCCTCCGCTTCGATGAATTCGGCCATGTCGCGATCGACGACGGCGGAAAAGACCGCCGGAACGCTTCCGCGGTTGGCATAGCCGTGCACCATGAAGGGCGCGATGGTGACGATGTCGCCGGCGCCGGCCTCGATCTCTTCAGGGCCGTTGTCGGTCACCCGCCAGATCGTCAGGCGTCCCTCGAGGATGCGGAACACCTCAGGGCTTGCATGCGCATGTCTAGGCGTCCGGCTGCCGGGCGGCACGGTGACGTCGAAGATGTTGAGCCAGGTTCCGCGGATGCGGACCTGTCTTTCGATCCGGTCGCCGAGGACGAAAAAGCGTCCTGCCTCCTTGCTGGCAGGCATTGTCACACATGAGTTGGACATCATGTCTCTTTCTTCTTCTTGGTTTTTGTTTGCGGGGGCAGCCGTTAAAGCTTGCCGCCGCTTTTGACAACAGCCCTGTCGTCGTGGCTGGCGACGATCTCCGTCGGCAAGCCGGTGACGGCGATATCGGTGCGGCCGGCCATTTTCGCAAGGCCCGCCGGCTGCGACAAATATGCGGAGGCCAGCAGTCCCGGCCGCCCGCGCCTGTAATACCGGCGACACAGAAGAGGCGCATAGAACGCGGCGGCTGTTCCGGCCTCGATTGGGGTGGCGGAATAAGGTCTGTTGCAAAGGTCGCAGTTTGGCTCCCTCTTCTCCCCAGCGGGGGTCCGAAGGACGGGTTGAGACCCGCGGCTCAACCCAGGTAAAGGTGGCCCGCAGGGTCGGATGAGGGGGCGGCACGGCACACCATTCATGATTGCCCTTCGCTTGCGCTCAGCGCATTCGCGGCTTCGCCGTCCACCCCCTCATCCGCCTGCCGGCACCTTCTCCCCGCTGGGGAGAAGAGACGTGTGGCGGTTGGACGAAGTTTTTCTTTCCTCTGCTTGCCACAGACGAGAGGCCGGACTTCCCTCACGAAAACCGCGTAATCACGCTGATTCCCGTCCCCTCCGCCTTGTCGAGCACCATCAGCGCCGGCACGGCCTCCGTAAGGCTGATGCGCCGTCCGATCAGCTTCTGCGGCGCGATCTTGCCGGCCGCCAGCATCGACAGCATGGCGTCGTAGCGCCAGGCCTGCATGCCGTGGCTGCCGTAGATCTCCAGCTCGTTGCTGATCACTTGAGCCATCGGGATTTGCGGTGTCGCGTGCTCGGCGAGCATCAGCCCCACCTGCACGTGCCGGCCGCGGCGGCGCAGGTTCTTGATCGAGTTGAAGCAGGTGACGGGATGGCCGAGCGCGTCGATCGAGACATGCGCGCCGCCCTTGGTGATCTCGCGCACCGCCTCGGCCACATCGGCAACGCTTGAGGCATTGACCGTCGCCACCGCGCCGCACTCTCTGGCGAAGGCGAGTTTCTCCTCCGATATGTCGATGCCGATCGCATTGGCGCCGAGGGCGGTGGCGATCATGATCGCCGACAGGCCGACGCCCCCGCAGCCATGCACGGCGATCCATTCGCCGGGTCCGGTGCGCGCATGGTCGGCGACGGCGCGAAACGAGGTGGCGAAGCGGCAGCCGAGGCTTGCCGCCGTCGCATCGTCGATCGTATCGGGCAGGTGCACCAGATTGGTGTCGGCATAATCGATCGCCACATATTCGGCAAAGGAGCCCCAATGGGTGAAGCCCGGCTGGAACTGGTTCGGGCAGATCTGCTGGTTGCCGGAATGGCATTCACTGCAATGGCCGCAGCCGGAAACGAAGGGCACGGTCACCCGGTCGCCCACCTTGAAGCGCATCACGCCGCGGCCGGTGGCGACGACTTTTCCGGCAAGTTCGTGCCCCGGCACATGCGGCAGGCGGATATCGGGATCGTGCCCCATCCAGCCGTGCCAGTCGCTGCGGCAGAGCCCGCTGGCGCCGACCGCTATGACGACGCCGTCTTCGGTCGGCGCCGGATCGGGCAGGGTGCGGATTTCGGGCGCCTGCTCGAAGGCTTCGTAATACATGGCTTTCATCGGCGTCCTCCTTCATGTCTGTCCGCTCGAGCGTCCATGATGCCATGTGGCAGGCACCCGTTCCAACAGAGATTCCATCATTTTTGCTGATGCACCCATCGCCGACGCCACGGCTGTCGCGCACGAATATTGCGGCCGGACGCTGTCCCCCGGCATTTTCTTGCTTCCGTATTTCCGGCCGGGATTTGTCCTTGACCCGGCTTGCCGCCGGGGCTTTTGCTTTCCCGGATTCTGAAGGGAGAGCAGCAATGGCCGTCGATACATCACCGCGTTCCACCACCTGGACTCACGTCGATGGGGAATGGCTTCCCGGCAATCCGCCGCTGATCGGGCCGACCTCGCATGCCATGTGGCTCGGCTCCACGGTCTTCGACGGCGCCCGCTGGTTCGACGGCATCGCCCCGGATCTCGATCTGCACTGCCAGCGCGTCAACCGCTCGGCGCTTGCCATGGGCCTGAAGCCGGTGAAGTCGGCCGAGGAGATCGCCGCGCTCGCTTGGGAAGGCGTTGGCAAATTCGACGGCGCGACGGCGATCTACATCAAGCCGATGTATTGGGGCGAACACGGTTCGCCCGGCAGCATCGTCTCCGTCGACGCGGCATCGACCCGCTTCGCGCTCTGCCTGTTCGAGGCGCCGATGGGCGGCCATGCCGGCACCAGCCTCACCGTTTCGCCCTATCGCCGTCCGTCGCCGGAAACGGCGATGACCGAGGCGAAGACCGGCTCGCTCTATCCCAATAGCGGCCGCATGATCGCCGAAGCCCGCAGCCGCGGCTTCGACAATGCGCTGGTGCGCGACCTCAACGGCAATGTCGTCGAGACCGCTTCTTCGAATGTGTTCATGGTCCGCGACGGCGTGGTGATGACGCCGGCCGCCAACCGCACCTTCCTCGCCGGCATCACCCGCGCCCGCGTCATCGGCCTGCTCCGCAAGGCCGGTTTCGACGTCGTGGAAGCAACCCTCTCCGTCGAGGATTTCCTCGCCGCCGACGAAATCTTCACCACCGGCAACTATTCCAAAGTCGTCGGCGTCACCCGCCTCGACGACCGCGATTTCCAGGAGGGCCCCGTCACCCGCAAGGCGCTGGAGCTCTACATGGACTGGGCCCACGGAAGAAGCGAGAGCGAGGAGTGAGCAGCGGTTCGGCGCAGCCGAAGCAATCGATCCAGTGAATCGATTGCAGCTGCGAACGCCCGGAGCGCAAGCGCAGGGCTGCAGCGATCCTGTCGGCAGAATCGAGATCCGCATCCACCCCTTTGCCCTGCCGGGCATCTCCCCCACAAGGGGGGAGATCGGCAAGAAGCGATGCCTCGCCCTAAGTTCACGATTCATGTGACGGCCAGTTGTTTGGGGAAGCCGTCGCGCCCAGCCAATCTCCCCCCTTGTGGGGGAGATGCCCGGCAGGGCAGAGGGGGTGCCATCCGCATCCCTCACGTCATCCACTTCCGATGCTCCGCAAATCTCTCCGCCAAGAGATCGATGAATAGCCGCACTTTCGTCGGCAGGTGGCTGCGGTTGGGATAGACGGCGTTGATGTTGAATTCCACCGGCCGGTAGTCCGGCATGATCTTCATCAGCCGCCCTTCGGCGATGTCGTCGAACACCACGAAGCTCGGGGCCAGGAAGATGCCGTTGCCGTTCAGCGTCAGGAAACGCAGCATCTCCGCGCTGTTGGAGACGACGTTGCCGCCGATCTTGACGCTCTCCTTGTTGCCGTCGCCATCCTCGAAGCGCCATTCGTCGCCATAGGGGTAATAGGCATATTGCAGGCAATTGTGATCGGCGACCTCGGCCGGCGTCTTCGGCATCGGGTGGCTCTCGAAATAGCCCGGCGAGCAGACGAGCATATGGCGCCAGGGCGTCAGCTTGCGGGCGATGAGCGAGGAGTCCGGCGGCGGTAGGGTGCGCATCACCAGGTCGTAGCCATCCTCGATCATGTCGACCATCCCTTCGCCGACGCTGAAATCGAGCGCGATCGACGGATAAAGCTCCATGAATTCGCTGACCACGGGCAGCAGGAAACGCACGATGGCGCTGCTGGTATAGACCTTCAGCGTGCCGCGCGGCGTCGTGCTCAACGCGCCGGCCGTCCTGTCCGCCTCATCGAGCTCGGCGAGGATCTGCGACGAGCGCTCATAATAATATTTGCCGGTTTCGGTGAGGCTGACCTTGCGCGTCGTGCGGTTGAGCAGCCTGACACCGAGCCGCTCCTCCAGCGATTGCACATGATTGCCGACCATGGTGACGGACATGTTGAGCCGGCGCGCGGCGGCGGAAAACCCGCCGCATTCCACCACCCGGCCAAAGACTGCAAGGCTTGTCAGCCGATCCATATTGCCCTCGGATTATCCGCTGAGAGTTGATGATCCTTCCCGATATAAGCAGATTATCAAAATGAATGGCAGAGCGCATTTTCCTCCGCATCGAACAGGGCCTCGCGGAAACGGGGCGGCAGACGAAGGAAGAGACGATGGTCGAACTACCCCGCAAGCAGGATTTCGAAAGTGCCGGTGAGGCCGAGCGGATTTTGGCCGAGGCGCCGGCCGCCGAGGCGCCTGCGATGCCCGCTGCCGAAACCCCGGCTGTCGCAGCGCCTGAAAAGACCGGCCGCAGCATTGTCAAGCGCGCCGTCATTGCCGCCGCACTGCTTGCCGGCGTCGCTTTCGCGGGTGATTACGGCTACCGCTACTGGACCGTCGGCCGCTTCATCGAAACCACCGACGACGCCTATGTGAAGGCCGATTACACCACCGTCGCCCCGAAGGTCGCCGGCTATGTCAGGCAGGTGCTGGTCAACGACAATGACGTGGTCAAATCAGGCCAGGTGCTGGCCCGCATCGACGACCGCGACTTCCAGGCTGCACTCTCGCAGGCGAGAGCCGATCTGAAGGCGGCCGAGGCCGCCATCGCCAATATCGATGCCCAGATCGCCCTGCAGCAGTCGGTCATCGGGCAGGCCAGGGCGACGATCGACGCCTCGCAGGCCTCGCTCGATTTTGCCGTCTCCGACGCCGCCCGCTCGGCCCGCCTCATCACCAGCGGAGCCGGCACCCAGTCGCGCGCCGAACAGACCCAGTCGGCCCGCGACCAGGCGGCTGCCGCCGTCGAGCGTGACCGGGCGGCCCTCGTTGCGGCTGAGAACAAGGTGCCGGTGCTCCGGAGCCAGCGCGAACAGGCGGTTGCCGAGCGCGACCGGGCGGCCGCGGCCACGCACCAGGCCGAACTCAACCTGTCCTATACCGACATCGTCGCCGCCGTCGACGGCACGGTCGGCGCCCGCTCGATCCGCGTCGGCCAGTATGTCACCTCGGGCACCCAGCTGATGGCCGTCGTGCCGCTGCACGCGGTCTATATCGTTGCCAATTTCAAGGAAACGCAGCTGACCTATGTCCGTCCCGGCCAGTCGGTCGAGATCAAGATCGACAGTTTTCCCGATATGTCGATCAAGGGTCATGTCGACAGCGTTTCGCCGGCAAGCGGTCTCGAATTCTCGCTGCTGCCGCCGGATAACGCCACCGGCAACTTCACCAAGATCGTCCAGCGCATCCCCGTCAAGATCGTCATCGACGACGAGGCTCTGAGCGGACTGCTGCGCTCGGGCATGTCGGTCGAGCCCGAAGTCGATACCAAGGCTGCCCAGAGCGAGGCTTCCCGGGCCGCCGGATAATCCTTGTCCTCCCGAAATATCGCCGAACCCCATCATCGGAAAGTTTCCGCAACAGCCGGAAGGAGACAGGTCATGGCCACTCTTCAGACCGCCGCAAACGGCAATTCGCTTGCGCGCCCCGCCGCTGCAGGGCCCGCCACACCTGCCGCCATGAGCCCGCTTCGCATGTGGTCGGCCGTCGTCGGCTCGACGCTCGGCGCCTTCATGGCGGTCCTCAACATCCAGATCGTCAATGCCTCGCTTGCCGATATTCAGGGCGCCATCGGCGCCGGCACCGATGACGGCGGCTGGATCTCGACCTCCTATCTGATCGCCGAGATCGTCGTCATCCCCTTGAGCGCCTGGCTGGCGCGGGTCTTCTCGCTGCGCAACTATCTGCTGGTCAACGCCATCCTCTTCCTGATCTTCTCCGTCGCCTGCGCCTTCGCGGCCAACCTGCAGCAGATGATCATCCTGCGCGCCATCCAGGGGTTTGCCGGCGGCGTGCTGATCCCGATGGCCTTCACCATCATCATCACGCTGCTGCCCAAGGCCAAGCAGCCGATCGGCCTGGCGCTCTTTGCCCTGTCGGCCACCTTCGCGCCGGCCATCGGCCCGACGATCGGCGGTTATCTCACCGAAAACTGGGGCTGGGAACATATCTTCTACGTCAATCTGGTGCCGGGTGCGCTGATGGTCGGCCTGCTCTGGGTCTCGCTCGATCGGGCGCCGATGAACCTGAAGCTGCTGTCCAAGGGCGACTGGCCGGGGATCATCACCATGGCGATCGGGCTGGCGGCCCTGCAGACCGTGCTGGAAGAGGGCAACAAGGAAGACTGGTTCGGCTCCGATTTCATCCTGCGCCTATCGGTCGTCGCCGCCGTCTCGCTGAGCCTGTTCATCGTCATCGAGCTGAGAACGGCCCAGCCGCTGTTGAACCTGCGCCTGCTGCTGCGCCGCAATTTCGGTTTCGGCATCGTCGCCAACTTCCTGCTCGGCATTGCGCTTTACGGTTCGGTCTTCGTGCTGCCGATCTATCTCACCCGAATCCAGGGCTATAATTCCGAGCAGATCGGCATGGTTCTCGCCTGGACCGGCATTCCGCAGCTGCTGCTGATCCCGCTGGTGCCGCGCCTGATGAAGCGGTTCGACGTCCGCCTGCTGATCGTTATCGGCTTTGCCCTCTTCGCCGCCTCCAATTTCATGAACGTGCACATGACCGGCGATTATGCGAGCGACCAGCTTTTCTGGCCGAACATCGTCCGTGCCGTCGGCCAGGCGCTCGTCTTCACGCCGCTTTCGGCGATCGCCACATCAGGCATCGAGAAGGAGAATGCCGGTTCGGCCTCGGCGCTCTTCAACATGATGCGCAATCTCGGCGGCGCGGTCGGCATCGCCTCGCTGCAGACCTTCCTGTCGAAGCGCGAACAGTTCCACTCGAACATCCTGACCCATTCGGTCTCGGTCTTCGAGGAGGCCACCCGCGATCGCATCGCCAGGCTGACCGGCTACTTCATGAGCCACGGCGTCAGCGATCAGGCGCTCGCCAGCCACAAGGCCGTCGTCGCCATCGCGCTCAATATACGCAAGCAGGCCAATATCATGGCCTTCAGCGACACCTTCTTCCTGCTTGGGGTCGCCCTGGTCGTCGCCCTGCTGGCAAGCCTGCTGCTGAAAAAGCCCGGTCAGCTCGCCGGCGGCGGCGCCCACTAACCCGTCTCCTGAGGAGAACACCATGACGACAGCAATCCATGCTCCCGATCTCGACCGGTTTCAGCCAAAGGCCACTGGTCATGCCGTCAGCACAGGCGCGCTGCTCTCGATCATCGAGTGGCTTTCCGGCGACGAATGCCACGCGCTCGATGAAGCCGGCCTCGTCTCCGGCCTCGGCCGCCGGCTTCAGGCGCTCGGCCTGCCGGTCGATCGGCTGACTCTGCATCTGATGACGCTGCATCCGGAGTTTATCGGCCGCACCATTGCCTGGGCACCGGGCGAGCCGGTCGAGATCCATGACCGTGAACATGGCGCGCGGGTCGCTATATCAAACACGCCGCTGCGCAAGGTCATGGAAACCCGGGAGCCGCTGATCGTCGATACCGGCGAAAGCGTCCATGGCCGCTGGCAGCATATCGATGTCTTTGCCGATCGCAGCCTGATGCAGCTTGTTATCGCGCCGCTCTGCAATGTCGACGGCCCGGTCAGCGCCGCCGTCTTCGGCACCAGGCGGCCGGGCGGTTTCACCGCCTCGGAGCGCCAGGTGATCGAGCGCATCCTGCCGGCGCTGCGCAACACCAGCGAGCTGCGCATTCTTCGCCAGGTCGAGCTCAGCCTGCTCGATACCTATATCGGTCCGCTGACGGCAAGCCGGATTCTGGCCGGCTGCATCCGCCAGGGCGAGATCGAATCGATGGAGGCAGCCCTGCTGCTCTGCGATCTCAGGGGCTTTACCGAGCTGTCGAACCGGCTGCCCGGCAGCACCGTGCTCGGCTTGCTCAACGCCTATTTCGACAGGATCGTGCCGGCCATCACCCGCGAGGGCGGCGAACTGCTGAAATTCATGGGCGACGCCGTGCTCGCCTTCTTCCCCGGCTATGACGCGGCCCATTCCTGCGGCGCCGCTCTTGCCGCGGCCCGCGCCATGCTCGATGAGATCGACCATTTCCAATATCAAGGCATCGGCGTGAAGGCCGGCATCGCCCTGCATTACGGCGAAGTCAGCTACGGCAATATCGGTTCCGGCCGCCGCCTCGACTTCACCCTGATCGGCCGCGACGTCAACCTGGTCAGCCGCATCCAGACCGCCTGCGGCGAGTTGGGAGAGGCTTTGCTGATGTCGGCGCCGTTCCGCCGGGACGCCGGGGCAGGGGATGTGGTGTCGGTCGGAGCGCATGGGTTGAAGGGATTTGCCGAGCCGGTGGAGCTGTTTACGATTGTGAGGTAGGTGTGCGGTGGCCCCCTCATCCGCCCTACGGGCACCTTCTCCCCGAGGGGAGAAGAGGGATTCGAGACGTTGCGGCATATCTCTTCTCCCCTCGGGGAGAAGGTGCCGGCAGGCGGATGAGGGGGCCGGCGACACCGGTCCATCCGTCTTGACCTATTCGAGCCTCGCCGCCCACTTGCACGGAACGCATAGCAGGTCTGCCCGAAACGGCTTCGTCTTCCCCCATCTTTTCGCCATAGTGGCGCCGGAATTCCGTAAGCGGGGAGGAAGAGCTTATGACGGTGCTGTTCGACGAACAAGGCGAGATCATCCGCGAGCTGGGCGTTGCCGCCGATATCGACCCCGAGCGGGAGATCGAACGGCGAACCGCTTTCCTCAAGGATTATCTCGTCGGTTCGGGCATGCGCGGCTACGTCCTCGGCATCAGCGGCGGCGTCGATTCGCTGACGGCGGCTTTGCTAGCTCAGAAGGCCGTGCGCGAATTGCGTGACGGCGGCCATGCGGCCGAATTCATCGCCGTACGCCTTCCCTATGGCGTCCAGGCGGATGAGGCCGATGCGGAGAGGGCGCTTACAACGATCGACCCCGACCGCTCGATGGTGGTCAACATCAAGGCCGCGGCGGATGCGATGCTGGCCGCCGCGCAAAAGGGCGGCCTTGCCTTCGCCGATGCCGGCCGGCAGGATTTCATTCTCGGCAACATCAAGGCCCGCCAACGGATGATCGCCCAGTTCGCTTTGGCCGGCGCGCTCGGCGGCCTCGTCATCGGCACTGATCATGCGGCCGAAGCGGTCATGGGCTTCTTCACCAAATTCGGCGATGGTGCCGCCGATATCCTGCCGCTTGCCGGCCTCAACAAACGCCGCGTCCGACTCTTGGCGAAGCGGCTCGGCGCCCCCGACGAGCTGATCTTCAAGGTGCCGACCGCCGATCTGGAGGACCAGCGGCCGCTGCGCCCCGATGAGGAGGCCTATGGCGTCAGTTATGACGAGATCGACGATTTTCTCGAAGGCCGGCCGGTCGGCGAGATCGCCCGGCGCCGCATTCTCGCCGCCTATCGCGCCACCGCCCATAAGCGCGCGCTGCCGGTAGCCGTCAACGCGCTCTGAGGAGCGTTTAAGGCTGCACCGGCACGCCCGTCCAGTCCGACGAGGCGAGATAGACATTCGGCGCAAAATAGACGCCGTCGGCATCGAAGGCCTCGAGATCTTCGGCCCGCAATGCTTCGCGCACCTTCGGGCGTGCCGCCACACGGGCCATGAAGCCGTGCAACGCCGGCCATTGCTTGAGATTGATGCCCGTCCAGGGCGACCAGTTCAGGCAGACGAAGAGATAGACGTCCGCCACCGTGAAGGCCTCGCCGGTCAGATAGGGTCCGGCAAAACGGCCGCTCAGCCAGGAAAGCCGCTTTGCAACCTGGGCGCGGATCTGCGCATGCACGCTGGCATAGGCCGGGTCGAACAGCAGTACCATCGGCTTGTGCAGTTCGGCGGATATGAAATTCAGATAGGATTGCACCTCGTTGCGTCTGAGGTTGCCGACTTCGGGCAGCATGGCGGCGCCCTCCGGCACGCTGTCGGCGAGGAACTGCGCGATTGCCGGTCCCTCGGTCAGCACCTTGCCGTCGTCGAGCATCAGCGCCGGCACATAGCCGTTGCCGTTGATGGCGAGATAGTCCTTGCCGTCGCTCGTCCGGTGGGTTCCCCGGTCGACCTCGACGAGCTCGATATCAAGCCCCAGCTCCCGGAAGACGATATGCGGCGAAAGCGAGCAGGCAGCGGCGTTCATATAGAGTTTCATGGCGATTTCCTCTCTCATGCAGGCGGTCGGCGCCCGCCTGTTCGATATCATTGAACATCTGTACTGTTTCGCATAAAATAACTTTCGTCAAGAATTTAATGCGAAGCGGTACAAAATATGAAGGATGAGAAGAAGCGCGGCCGCCCGAGGGCCTTCGACGCCAAGGCAACGCTCGCCAAGGCGCGGGACGTCTTCTGGGACAGAGGCTTTGCCGCCGCCTCGCTCGACAATCTGAGTGCGGCGACCAACCTCAACCGCCCGAGCCTCTACGGCGCCTTCGGCGACAAGGAGGATCTCTATCTCGATACTCTGGAGGGTTATCGGCAGGACGGCATGGATGCGCTGGTCCAGGCGCTCGACCCGTCGCTGCCGCTGCGCGACAATCTCGCCCGCGTCTATGAAGGCGCGCTGGCGGTCTATCTGCACGGTGAAACGGCCGCGCGCGGCTGTCTGCTGATCGGCACGGCAACGGTCGAGGCGGTCGAGCGTGAACGGGTCCGCGAGGTGCTTGGCCGCAGCCTCAGCGATTTCGACGGCGAGATCGAAAAGCGCATGCGCCTTGCCGTCGAACGCGGCGAGCTTCCCGAGAGCGCTGATCCGCAGATGCTGGCAAGGCTCGCCTCCGCCGTCATGCATTCGCTCGCCGTGCGCGCCCGCGCCGGCGACAGCCGCGAGACGCTGGAGGCAATCGCCCGCTCAGGCGTCGAGCTGATCTGCGGCAGCGCGCGCAGCTGATCCCGATCCGGCCTCGATCATTCTGGGCCGCACCATCCAGGCATAGGCCGCACCGGCGACAAGCAGCACCGCGGTGCCGAGGAAGACCGCGCGCATGCCGATATGGCCGCCGACGAAGCCGCCGAGAACGGGGCCGGCCACCTGGCCGACATATTGCGAGGAGATCGACAGCCCGAGGATGCTCCCGGCCGCGCTATCGGGCACGCTGTGGCGGATGACGGCAGCGATGCAGGGCAGCAGCCCGCCGAGGGCGGCGCCCATCAGGAAGCGCAGGACGATCAGTTGCCAGGAACTGGTGACGAAGGCCTGCGGGATCAGCAGCAGCCCGGCGACGGCGAGCGCCCCTGCAATGACCGGCCAGTGGCCGATCCTGTCGGCAAGCCTGCCGAGCCAGGAGGCCGAGAGAATGCTGCCGAGCGCAGCCGCCGACATCACGAGGCCTGAGATCATCGTCACCTCAGTTGCATCAGGCACGATCTGCGCGACATAGACGGTGATGATCGGCTCGATCGACATATTGGCGAACATCAACAGCAGGCCGGTCGCCAGCATGGCGATGACTGGCCGCTTGTCGCTGATGGATTTCCAGCCGCCGCTCGCCTTGGCCGCCTGTTTGCGGGCCGGCGACTTCTCCTCCTTGATCAGCAGGATGGTGGCGAGAAAGGCGAGGAAGATCATGGCTCCGGCGGCCAGAAACGTGCCGCGAATGCCGATGACGGGCGGCAGCGCCCCGCCGATCAGCGGTCCGACGAGATTGCCGGCCATGATGCCGGAAGACAGCACGCCGAGCGCCCAGGCCGAGCGGTCCTTCGGCGTCTGCGTCGCCACCAGCACCATCGAGCCGGAGGCATAGCCGCCGGCCAGGCCGACGAAGAGGCGCAGCGCCACCAGCTGCCAGACATTGCCGGCCATGCCCATCAGCGAGATCGCCACCGTCATGCCGAGGCTCGCGCGCACCAGCATCAGCTTGCGGCCATAAATGTCGCCGAGCCGACCCCAGAGCGGTGCGACGAGGGCGGCGGCCAGGAAGGTGGCGCCATAGGCGATACCCGACCATTGCACGATCGCCGCATGGTCGGCCACACCGAGTTCCTCGACATAGAGCGGCAGGAAAGGCAAGAGCAGCGTCATCGCCACGATTGTCGTGAAGGAGCCGATCAGCGAGACGGCGAGGTTGCGCTTCCAGTGGATCGAGCCCGTTCCAGCGCTGGCCGCGTCCCATTGCGTATCGGTCATTCCGTGCCTCGGCATCGATCCTGCTGCGCATTTGCGCCGCAATCTGGATCATCTCAGGTAAAAGTGCTAGAAGATAACTGATTGCGTGATGCAATCGGTTAATCGGAGGACATTGCCATGAACGAGATGCGCACGCGGCAGCAGACCGTCCGTGATCTCTACGCCGCCTATCTCGAAGACCGCAAGGATAAAGTCGGCGCCATGCTGACGGAGGATTTTACCTTCTCCAGCCCGCGTGACGACCATATCGACCGGGCGACCTATTTCGAGCGCTGCTGGCCGAAGGAGCCGTTCTTCCGCGCTATCCACATCGAATTCCTCGCGGTCGACGGCGACGAGGCGGTTGTTCGCTACCGTGCCGAAAAACTCGACGGCGGCAGCTTCGGCAATATGGAAAGCCTGCGCTTCCGTGGCGACAAAATCGCCTCCGTGGAGGTCTATTTCGGCCGCAATCTCTAGGCCCGGCAGTGCCGTTTACAGGATCCGTATCGCCGACGTCGCGATGATGATCATCGAGACCGCCACCATCAGCGCCCGCACCGGCAGCCGCTTGACGAGGATGGCCCCGAACGGGGCGGCGATGACGCCGCCGATGATTAGGCCGATCGCCGAATTGAGCTCCGACCAGCCGAGCGTCAGGATGAAGGTCAGTGAAATCGTCAGCGTCACTGCGAATTCGGTGAAATTGGTCGAGCCGATCACCCGTTTGAGATCATGGCCGCGCCCGACGAGCGTGCTGGTGACAACAGGTCCCCATCCGCCGCCGCCGATCGCATCGAGCATGCCGCCGCAAAACCCGACGGGCGGCACGGCCCAGTCGCGCACCTCGCGCCTGCCCGGCGGCCGAAAGGCTTTGTAGAGAATCAACAGGCCGATCGCGATCAGATAGGCCGACACGAAGGGCTCGATCACCTTGCCGTCGACATTGGCAAGCAGATAGGCGCCGATCGCGCCGCCGATCATGCCGGCCGGAGCCAGCCGCGCCACCAGCCGCCAGTCAATATTGCGGTGATAGGCATGCGACAGGCCGGATGCTGCCGTCGTGAACATTTCGGTCACATGCGTCATGGCGCTGGCATTGGCCGCCGGCACCCCGAAAGCCAGCAGGCTCGTGGTCGACAGCACGCCGAAGGCCATGCCGAGCGCGCCGTCGACGATCTGTGCGCAGAAGCCGACGGCGATGAAAAAGAAGATATCCGATGTCATGCAGTCCCCTCTGGCGAACGGTAGCATCAGAATCCACGATGCGGGAATTTTTTTTGTTCAGGCGGAAAGTCCGCGCTGCTTCAGCCGGACGATCTTGAAAAAACCATTCGGAAAGACCGGCAGAATATCGGCCGCGGAAAAATCACCGCGACGCTCGGCCCAGGCGACGATGCGATGGATGCGGAAGGCGGAGGACCAGCCGATGTGACGCACCAGCGGCGCCACCGCCGCTTCGATTGCGCCCTGCAGGCCGGCGCCGTCGCCGAGCTTGCTCGCCAGGATGATCTCGCCGCCCGGCCTGAGCACCCGGGCGCATTCGTCCAGCGCCCGCTCGGGCTCGGGAATGAGCGTGATGACGAAGGGCAGGCAGACCACGTCGAAAGACTGGTCGGCAAAGGCAAGCGCATGCGCATCCATCACCTCGAGCGCCTGGACATGCTGCAGCTTTTCGCGCCGTACCTTTTCGCGCGCCCGGGCGATCATATGTTCGGAAATGTCGATGCCGGTCACCCGGCAGCGGCTGGGATAGTGCCCGAGCGTCAGGCCGGTGCCGACGCCGATTTCCAGAATATCGGTGCCGGCCGCAGCGGCAAGGGCGGCAAGCTTGCGATGGCCGTCGCGCAGGATGCCGCGGTAGACGCGGTCATAGACCGGTGCCCAGCGCTGATAGATTTTCTGCTGATCTTCCGCCCGGTTGCGAAGTTCCGACATGCCTAAGCCTCCCTGCGCACAACCCCAAGATCGGAATCAATTTTTGAAAAGGATCATGCATTTATCACAAACATAGAGCGCCTCGGCGCCTCTCACAGACGCGCGGCGCTCTAAAAACCCGGAACGTCAACTCCTAAGGGTGGGCTTGGGTTCCGCTCGGAATGCAACTGGAGTCGCAAACCGTGACGGCGGCCGGCTATTTGGGCGGCGCCAGCCCAAGCTTCTTGGCATCCATCGCGCTGCCGATCTCGACCGACTTCTCCTGCTTGTCATAGACGCAGATCTGGGCGACGAGCCCCTTGGCGCCTTTCGGCTTTCCCGTCACCAAAGCGAGCCCGTAATGGGCGGTGCCGAAAGGATCGACACTGACGGCAGGCTTCTCCAGCGCGACCGCCGCCTTCCTGCATTTGGCCTCCACATCGGCCGCGAACTGCTGCCAGGCCTCGTCGGAGGAGGCATGGGCCGCGCCTGCGAGACAAGCAAGCGCGGCTGCGGCCGAAAGCTGGATTATATTCCTGTTCATATCGGATCTCCCTTGTTGTGCATTGCGCTCGAAGCGGTTTTCCGGGCGGGTATGTCAGGCGATTTGCGCGTGCGATTCCAGCTCTGAAACTGAGGCAAATTTTCCTCCGGCCGGTCGTTTTTTGATATTTCGCCGGTTGCCTCTCCCCCGTTCCCCTCCTATGTTCCGCCTCACCTGCCGATGACGCAATCTATTGCCAAGAGGAGATCTGACATGGCTTTCGAATTGCCTGAACTTCCCTATGATTACGAAGCCCTTGCCCCCTTCATGTCGAAGGAAACGCTGGAATTTCACCACGACAAGCACCATAAGGCCTATGTCGACAACGGCAACAAGCTCGCCGCCGAAGCCGGCCTTTCGGATCTGTCGCTCGAAGACGTCGTGAAGAAGTCCTTCGGCACCAATGCCGGCCTCTTCAACAACGCCGCGCAGCACTACAACCACATCCATTTCTGGAAGTGGATGAAGAAGGGCGGCGGCGGCAACAAGCTGCCGGGCAAGCTCGAAGCGGCTTTCGCCTCCGATCTCGGCGGCTACGACAAGTTCAAGGCCGATTTCGCCAATGCCGGCGCCACCCAGTTCGGCTCCGGCTGGGCCTGGGTTTCCGTCAAGAACGGCAAGCTCGAAATCTCCAAGACCCCGAACGGCGAAAACCCGCTCGTCCACGGCGCCACCCCGATCCTCGGCGTCGACGTCTGGGAACACTCCTATTACATCGACTATCGCAACGCCCGCCCGAAATACCTCGAAGCCTTCGTCGATAGCCTGATCAACTGGGACTACGTCCTGGAACGCTACGAAGAAGCCACGAAGTAAGCGGCCCGGGCTCGCCGCCATCCGCGGCGATCTCTAGATTTCGCACCCGGCGTTCTCCGAACGTCGGGTGTTTGTTTTCACGACGCGAGCCGTCACATCCCTGTCACTGGCCGATTCTAATCACGCCCGATGTCCTCGTCCGCTCTTCCCCTGTTCCGCTTCGGCATAATCGCCGATCCGCAATATGCGGCCATCCCCCCGCATGCGGCCATGGACCGCTACTACGCCAACAGCCTCGCCAAGGTCGCCGAGGCGATCGAGGTCTTCAACGGCGAAGATTTGAGCTTCGTGATGACGCTCGGCGATGTCATCGACCGCAGCTTTTCAAGCTTCGACGATATCCTGCCGGTCTATGAAAAGCTCAGGCACGAGGCGCTCTTCCTGCTCGGCAACCACGATTTCTCGGTCTCCGCGGGGCATCTCTCGGCAGTCGCCACCCGTCTCGGCATGCCGTCGCCCTATTACAGCTTCTCCCGTCATGGCTGGCGCTTCATCGTGCTCGACGGCAACGAGGTCAGCACCTTCGCGCCGCCGGAAGGCCATCCGCATCGCGCGCTCGCCGCGCAAATGCTGGCCGAGCTTGAGGAGAACGGCGCCAGCAATGCGCATCGCTGGAATGCCGCGCTGAGCGACGCGCAGTTCGCCTGGCTGGCCGATGAAATCGCCAAAGCGGGCGAGGCCGGCGAAAAGGTGATCGTCATGAATCACTATCCCGTGCATCCGCCGAGTGCGCACGGCATGTGGGACAGCGAGCGCATCGTCGCGCTGCTCGCCGCGCAGGGCAACGTCGTCGCCTACCTCAACGGCCACGACCACGTCGGCAATTACGGCAAGGCCGGCGCCTGCCACTTCGTCAATTTCAAGGGCGTGGTCGACACCGAGAGCGAAAACGCCTTCGCGATTGTCGAGGTCTATACAGACCGCATCGAAATCCGCGGATTCGGTCGGGAAGAGAGCCGGACGCTGGTTTTTTAGGCTGCGACAGGTTGCCGACGAAGTCAGCCGCCACCTCGTTATGCTCGGGCTTGTTCTACGGATCCCCACTTGCGGGAAAGGGGCGCGCGTCTCGCAAGAGGGCGCGAGGAACGGAGAGGTCGCGGCATGTCCTCTTCTCCCCTCGGGGCGAAGGTGCCGGCAGGCGGATGAGGGGGCCACACGGCACATCCTTCACGTAAAATCTATTCCGCCACGCCGACGGTAACGCCGTTCCCCGCGCCCTTGAGACGATGTCAGCGCGGTCGAAATCCGCATGGGCGTTGTTGGAAAGACCGGCTTCGCCGGCCCCCTCATCCGCCCTACGGGCATCTTCTCCCCGCTGGGGAGAAGAGGGAGTCGAGACGTTGCGATGTTCTCCGGATAGCTGTGCTGCAAACCACGTATCACCCCGCCACAGCCTTCTCCGCCCATCCACTCGTCCAAAGCTCCCGCAGCCTGTCGCCGTCGCCTTTGAAGAAATCGTCACTCGCCGCGCAGCGCTCCACCCGGTCGCTGCGGAAATTGCGGATCGCCTGGCGCAACTCGCACCAGGCGACGATATTGGCGGTCTGCGAATAATAGATCAGCGCGATTGGCTGGATCGTCCGCTCGCTTCCGCGGCCGAGTTCGTCGCGGTAGGCGAGCATCAGCTTGCGTTCGTCGCGGATCGCCCGGCGCACGATCGCAAGGTCGAAGCCGGCCGGCTGCGCGGTCGAGCCCCAGGCATATAGCGCCTTGGTGTCCATCGCCTGGCGCAGCGGCGCCGGCACGGCCCCGGCGATCTTCTGGTTGACCCGGCGCGCCGCCTGTTTCAGCTCCTCGTCGGCCGTGCGTTCGAGCAGCGCCAGCGACAGCACGATCGCCTCCATCTCCTCGATCGAAAACATCAGCGGCGGCAGGTCGAAGCCCGGCCGCATGATATAGCCGATGCCGCGCCCGCCCTCGATCGGCACCCGCATCGCCTGGAGGGCGGCGATATCGCGATAGATCGAGCGCACCGTCACTTCGAGCGTCTCGGCCATGACAGCCGCCGTCATCGGTTTTCTGGCGAGCCGCAGGATCTGAATGATCTCGAAAAGCCGCGAGGCCTTGCGCATTTTGCCTCTCCAATCCCTTACGCTCCTGACAATACACTGTCAGTTGGGTTTGCGTATAGAGCCGCCTATCGGATTGAAATCAATTAGGGTCTTTCAAAACGACCCATGCAGCGACAAGGCGGTAACTGACATGAATTACCATGAAAACCTCTGGCTCTTCTTCACCCTTCTCTTCGGCATCATCATCGTGCCGGGCATGGACATGCTCTTCGTGCTCGCCAATGCGCTGACCGGCGGCATCAGGCGGGGAATGGCGGCGACCGGCGGCATCATGGCCGGCGGCGCCGTGCATTCGGCCTATGGTGCGGCCGGCGTCGGTCTGCTCGTTACCATGCTGCCGCAGTTGTTCAATGTTCTGCTCTTTGCCGGCGTTGCCTATATGATCTGGATCGGCATTTCGCTGATGCGCAGCTCGATCACCGTCGAGGCGGTCGGGCCGGCGACGGCGCGCTCCGGCTGGCGCGCCTTCCGCCAGGGCGCCGTCACCTGTCTGGTCAATCCCAAGGCCTACATCTTCATGTTCGCCGTCTACCCGCAGTTCCTGAAACCCGAATATGGTCCGGTCTGGATGCAGGGCCTGATCATGGGCGCCATGACTGTTGCCACCCAGTTCGCCATTTACGGCACGCTGGCGATGACCGCCGGCCGCAGCCGCGATCTTCTCGTCGCAAATCCCGATGCGACGGCCTTTGTCGGCCGCTGCGCCGGACTGCTCCTGGTCGCGGTATCAGCGCTCAGCCTCTGGCAGGGTTGGAAAAGCGCCTGAGCCTCGAAGTCCTGCCACTTCAGTCTGATCGTCGAGCACCGCTGCCGCATCTGCCGATTGAGGCCGATGCGGCAGCGGAAGTCGCTGCATCTTCAGCGATGACTTGCGGCGGTGCTGCAGAGATGGTGTCTTATCATCGCGCGAAACTCACCGAATGTCTGGAACCCAATGTGCCGGACAAGCCGATGGACCGTTGCTGGAGAAACGCGGCACCTGCGCGCAACCGCGGCAGCACCTTCAAAGGCCGTGATGTCAGGTTTTTCCAGGATCTCCCTTGCGACCCGCTCGAGCCTGACGGGAAATACCAGCTGCCGGCTGGCGATCAGGTGCTTCAGTTCTTGCAGCGTTGAGGGAGGAGGAGAGTTCCGATCCTTTAGCATTGCACGCACTTTCAAAAGAGCCGCCTTCACGCAATCTCGGTCGAAGCCTGCACAGAGGCGGCGCCTCCCATGAGATGCGCGAAGTGGACGCGTTTCGCTCCGACTAAATCGCCTGCGGCTTGAAATCGCTGGCTGCGACCGGCATCACGCCCTGCAGCAGAGCGACGGACTTCTCCAGCCCTTCGAGGCTGTTCAGAAGCACATCCTCATGCTCTATCGAGAGCCAGCCATCGTAACCGGCCATCTTCAGCCTGTAGCAGAACTGTCGCCACCATTCTTCGCCATGGCCGAAGCCGAGCGTGATGTAGGACCAACTGCGCGCCGGGATGTCCATCAGGCTGCCATTCTCCAGAAGGCTTGTGACGGCTTGCTTCGGTTCGTTGAGGAAGGTGTCCTTGGCATGCACATGGTAGACGGCCTCGCCGAGCGCTTCTGCGGCGACAAGAGGATCGGCACCCATCCAGAAGAGGTGCGACGGGTCCAGGTTGGCACCGACGACCGGGCCAACGGCTTCGCGCAGCTTCA
Organism: Rhizobium sp. M1; assembly: GCF_002531805.1. Lineage (NCBI taxonomy): Bacteria > Pseudomonadati > Pseudomonadota > Alphaproteobacteria > Hyphomicrobiales > Rhizobiaceae > Rhizobium > Rhizobium sp. M1. Next base: position 30,045 of record NZ_NWSW01000020.1, read on the forward strand.
ACAACGAGGGGACGTTATAGACGCACTGATTGCCATGCAGTTCCAGCGCGATGCGTTCCACACCGTGATCCCTGGCCAGCGCCACGATCTTGGTCCAGTACGGGAGGAGCTTCTCCTCCCACTGGTAGCGAAGGATCGCCTGCGTCTCCGGCGGCCACGAGGAAACCACCCAGTTCGGCATCGTATCGGTGGCATTCCCGGCTGGAAGTCCCGACATCGCGCAGACCGTCTTGATCCCTAGCGCACCCGCTGCGCGGATCGTATCCTCAAGGCCCTGTCCCTGGGCAAGATCGGTCGGGTGCAGGGGATTTCCGTTGGCGTTCAGGCTTATCACTTCCAGTTCGCGATCGGCGAAAGCTCCGAGGAATGATTTCTGCGCGTTCTTGTCCCGGAGGATCGTCGACAGATCGAAATGCTGCGCCGTCGACCAGCCGCAGGTATTGACCTCGACGCCGGAGACGCCCAATCTTTGAGCGTGATCCAGCATCGCCTCGAAGGGCAGGCCGCCGAGGCTGTCTGATACGAATCCAAGCTTCATGCGTAAAACTCCGGTTTGGCAATCATTTCGACGGGGATCTTGCGGCCGTCGCTCAAGGCTCTGACGCCGGCTTCGGCGACCTTTGCGGCGCAATATCCATCCCAACTGCTCGACGCGATGTGCGGGAACACTCCGGTCTCGACGAACCGAACGAAAGCGCGGTTCTGGCGGCGATAGGCTTCGGCGTAGCGGCCGCGCCAATCCGCCTCGTAGCTTGTGCTCTGTCCGAGTTCCCGGTCGACGCGGGTGTAGTTGACAGCGTTCATGGCGATGGTCGCCTTCTCGCCCACCAGTTCCGCGCGGACGTCGTATCCGTAGGCTGCGTTATTGTTGATCTCGATATTGACGAGTTGATCATCCGCCGTTTCGAGCACCATATAAACCGGTGCGACCAGCGCGTCGGACCGCTTCGGCTGGAAGGCGGAGATCGAGACGTATTCAGTGTCGAGGACGTGTCGGACGACATCGAATTCGTGCGGGGCGGAATTCGTGATCGCCATCGCTCCGGTGAAGTCCGACGCGGGCGTCGCGACATTGCGATGAAAGTTGTGCATCATCAGGGGGCGGCCAATGGCGCCATGCGCCAGAGCCCGCTTCATTTCGACATAGGATTGATCGAAGCGGCGCATGAAGCCGAGCATTATAAACTTCGATCCCGCGGCTTCTTCCGCCTGCATGATCTCCAGGCATTCGTTCGAGGACTGCGACAGCGGCTTCTCACAAAGAGCCCGTTTGCCGGCTCTTATGCAGGACAGCGTCAGGGGTGCATGCGTGAAATCGGGGCTTGCGATGACCACTGCGTCCACATCAGGACGAGCGGCGACCCGGTCGGGGTCGGAGTCGACATCGTGAGCGCTGTAGGCGTCCGCCACCTTGCGGGCGCGGTCCGCATCCATGTCGCAAACGACCTGGAGGCTCGCCCCTGGCAGATCTTCCGCGATGATTTTCGCATGATCGGCTCCCATCAGTCCTGCCCCGATGACGGCGATCCTTGTTGTCATTTCGATATTTTCCTGTCGTTAGAGAATCAGCGATTTGCGGCAAGCATTGCGCCTTCCTCGTGCGAAATGCGTGCCGGGAACCCCATCCCGGCACGCACCCTTGGGAGGGCTTACTTCTTTGCGTATTGATCAACGTTGTCCTTGGTGATCGAAGCGAACGGCACCAGCTTTTCGGCCGGAGCATCCTCCCCCTTCTTCAGGCCTTCCACGACCTCGAAGGCGGCCTTCGCCTGGCCTGCGGCGTCCTGGAAGATGGTCTGCGACATGGTGCCTGCTTTGATCGCGTTCAGAGCATCGGCCGTGCCATCGACGCCCGAAATCATCACGCCCTTGAGACGGTCAGCGCCCTGAAGTGCTTCCAGCGCGCCGAGCGCCATCTGGTCGTTGGCTGCGACGATCGCATCGAACTTCGGAAAGCTCTGGATCCAGTCCTCCGTGACCTTCATGCCTTCCGCGCGGTCGTAATTGGCCGAGAGGCTGGCGAGAGTGGCCACGTCGGAACGGCCGAGCGCATCCTCAAAGCCCGTCTTGCGCTCCTGCGTGTGCGAGAGCCCCGGCGTGCCTTCGAGGTAGAGGATCTTGGCGTCCTTCGGCAGGTGCTCCTTCATGTACTCGCCCTGAAGGCGGCCGGCGTCGATGTTCTTCGAGCCGACGAACGTGTACTTGCCGCCTGCCGATTGGATGCCGAGTGCAATGACCGGAATGCCGGCCTGGTTCGCCTTCTCGACGCCCGGTACGATGCCTTGGTAGTCGACCGGCACGACGACGATCGCGTTGACTTTCTGCGCGATGAAGTTGTCGATCTGATCGAGTTGCTTGCTGACGTCGTTGTTGGCGTCGGAGAAGTTCACTTCGACTGCAGGATCGGTTTTCGCCGCTTCGATGAAGGCGTTTTTGCGCGCCATGACGAAGACGTCCGTATCCGCCATGTTGGCGTAACCGACGACGAACTTGTCTGCGGCAAATGCGGCGCCGGTGGAAATCGCGGCAAGGGATATGGCGCACGCGAGAGCGAGTTTGGAAATGCTTTTCATAGGGTCCTCCCATAGAGTTTCAGATCATTCCGGATGCGGGAAATCCCCGCCGACAAAGAGGTGGTTCCGCAGCAGGCGCTGGCCCGCTGAAGAACGTCTGTCATGCCTTCTTTTTGCTGCGGGCAGACTTGGTCCAGACATCGAGGATCACGGCGATCGCGATGATCAGACCCTTGATGATCTGCTGCCAGTACGAGCTGACATTCATGAGATTGAGCATGTTGTTGATGACGCCGATGATCATCGAGCCGATGATCGTGCCGGTGATGGTTCCGGTGCCGCCCATCAGGCTGGTGCCGCCGACGACCACCGCGGTGATCGCATCGAACTCGTAGCCGACGCCGCCGGCCGGCTGGCCGGAATTGATGCGAGACATGAGGACGATGCCTGCGACGGCGCACAGGATGCCGTTGAAGATGAAGGCCTTCACGACGATGCTGTCCGGATTGATGCCGGAAGCGCGAGCGGCACGCTCATTACCGCCGACCGCATAGACGTATCGGCCGAACTTGGTCTTGTTGAGAAGAATCCAGGATAAGACGACAACGACCGCGAGAACGATCACGGAAATCGGTACCGGGCCGAGTGAGCCCTGGCCGATCACTTTGAAGTCGCCCAGTCCTGTCACCGGCGAACCGCCCGTGTAAAGCAGCACGGTGCCGCGTGCCACCGTCGTCATGGCCAATGTCATGATGAATGACGGGATGCGGAAGAAAGTGACGACGAAGCCGTTGATGATGCCGGTGACGATCCCGACTGCAACGCCCGCGGCGACAGCCAGAATGACGCTTCCGGTCATGGCCATCACGCTGGCCGCCAAGACGCCGCAGAGCGCCAGGACAGATCCCAGTGAGACGTCGATGTGTCCCAGAATGATAATGAAAGTAACGCCGCAGGCAAGGAGGCTCACCACGACGACCTGACGCAGGACGTTGGTGAGGTTGGCTTCTGTCAGAAATGTAGGGCTCAGGATCGAGGCAAGGACGCAGATACCGACGAAGATCAGGATTGTACCGTATTTGCGGTAGATCTGGGAAAAGCTCATGGTCCGAGAGCCTGAAATCACCTGGCCCTCTCGTTTCACGGCCGCGTCTGCGCGTTCAATACTCATCAGTGTCCTCCCGTGGCGAGGCGCATGATGTTTTCCTGCGTGGCCTCGGCTCTTGTTAGTTCGCCGGTGACCCGGCCTTCGCCCATCACCACCACGCGGTCACTCATGCCGAGGATCTCGGGCAGTTCGGATGAGATCATGACGATCGCGAGCCCCTGACGAGCGAACTCGGTCATCAGTCTGTGAATTTCGGATTTCGACCCGACGTCGATGCCTCGTGTGGGTTCGTCGAGAATGAGCAGCTTCAGATCACCCAGCAGCCACTTGGCGAGAACGATTTTCTGTTGATTGCCGCCGCTGAGATTCTCCACGATCATTGCCGTGTCGGGCGTCTTGATCTGGAGCATCTTGATCATGCGCTGGGAAGCTGTCTCTTCCTGCCGCTCGCTGATGAAAAGGCCGGAAGCGAACTTCTTGAGGTTCGCGAGCGAAATGTTCTCGCCGACGGACCGGCAAAGCACCAGACCTTCCGCCTTGCGATCTTCCGAGACCATGGCGATGCCGTCGGCAATTGCATCCTTCGGCGACGTCAGCTTTAGCGGTTTGCCGTTCAGGCGGATGACGCCCGCGTCCGCCGCGTCCAGGCCGAAGATCACCCGGGCGACCTCCGTTCGCCCGGCGCCGATCAGGCCGGAAAGGCCAACGATCTCGCCGGCACGCACCTCGAAGCTGACATTTTCGAAAACGCCGTCACGAGAGAGGTTCTCGACGGAAAGGACGACATCGCCGATCGGCACGTCCTCTTTCGGAAAGATGCTGGAGATCGTGCGGCCAACCATCTGCGAAATCAGCTTTGCCGGCTCGTATTCGCTCGCCGGGGCGGCAGCGACGAACTGGCCGTCACGCATCACCGTGATGTCGTCGGCGATCTGGAAGATCTCGTCCATCTTGTGGGTGATGTAGATGATCGCGACGCCTGCCGCTTTCAGGTCTGCGATCTGCCTGAAGAGCATCGCGACTTCCGTGTCGCTGATCGCCGACGTCGGTTCGTCCATGATCACCAGAGAGGCCTCGCGCGAAATCGCCTTGACGATCTCGATGAGTTGCATCGTCGCGATGGACAGGTCTCGCATCTTGGTTTGGGGGCTGTATTTCAGGCCCAGACGATCGAGCAGCGTCTGGGTGTCCGAATTCATGCGATCGAAATCGACGAACCGGGACAAAACACCCGTCCTGCTATAAGTGGGTTCTCGGCCGAGAAAGATGTTTTCGGCGATGGTCATGTCGAGCACCGGGCTGAGTTCCTGATGGATCATCGAGATCCCTCGGTCCAGCGCGGCTGCGGCGCTCTGATGGTCGAGCTTTTCGCCTCTGAAAAGAATCTCTCCGCCGTCGATCGCGTAGATGCCGCTTAGAATCTTCATGAGCGTCGACTTGCCCGCGCCATTCTCCCCGACGAGGACATGGACGGTGCCGGCACGAACCTTCAGGCTCATGCCATCGAGCGCGAGAACACCGGGGAAGGCCTTGGTGATTGAGCGCATTTCAAGAACGAAGCCGGCTCCGCCATCTATAGGCGTGCGATGGCCTTCGCCGCCCGAAAGCGGCGCCACCCTTTGCAAGGTCGCAGACATGAGAGTATTTCCTCCAGATGAGAGAGCTCTCCCAAGCTCTCCCGCCAAACTGGCTTTTGCTGGAAGATGAAATTGCGAAAATTCCGCAAAGTGTCAACGAACCGGTGGATTTTTCTCCCAAAAACTCTCATAAATAACATCAAGATTTGAAAGGTTCGATATGTCTCGCCCAACGATCCCCGACTTGGCAAAGGCCGCGAATGTGAGCATTTCAACGGTCGATCGCGTGCTGAACGGTCGCGATCCGGTGCGCCCGCAGACGGCGGAGCGGGTTCTGAACGCCGCCCGGCAGATCGGCTTTCACGGGGTGACGGCCATCGCTCGCCGACTCGAGCACGACAAGCCGGTGATCAAATTCGGTTTTCTTCTCAAGCAGTCTCACCGCAAGCTTTATCAAATGTGGAGCGACATTCTGGTCGCGGCGACCGAAGCATTTCCCGATGCCCATGGAAGGGCCATCGTCAGATTCATGGACGATCTTGCGCCCGATAAGGCTGCCGAGGCGATCTACGCTCTCAGTCGCGAAGCTGACGTCATCGGAATGATCACCTCCGACCACCCGCAGGTGAACCACGCCGTCGATGGTCTTGCAGCAGAGAACATTCCTGTTGTGACCATGATTTCCGATATTTCCACGGCCTCCCGCGCAGCCTATGTCGGCAACGACTGCATCAAAAAGGGCCGCACGGCCGCATGGTTCATCGCCGGGCTGAATGGCAATGGCGGCAAGGTTTCCGTCTTCGTCGGGAGTCACCGATATCTCGCCCAAGAGCTGAACGAAATGGGGTTTCGATCGTATTTCCGGGAGAGTGCGCCGGGCTTCCAGATGCTGGAGACGGTTGCCACACTTGAAGAGCCCGAAATCGCCTATGAAGCGACGCGACGCCTTCTGCAGACCGAGCCGAATTGGGTCGGACTCTACGTTGCCGGTGGCGGCATCACCGGTGTGATGCGAGCCCTGCGGGAGGATGGTGGGCCGGCAGCCAAACGCCTGGTGGTCATAGCACACGAGCTCACCAATGAAACGAGAGCCGGTCTTGCTGAGGGGCTGATCAGGGTCGTCCTGTCTCATCCGGCAAAGCTGCTGGGAGAGACCCTGGTGCGGGCAATGGTGGAAGCTCTCGATGCCGGCCGATCGCCAACCGTGTCGCAGCACATTGTCCCGTTTGAATTTTACACAGCCACCAATATTTGAAGGTCCGACGAAAATAGGAGTTAAAGCGCGTCGAACGAACCAGATTCGATACGACGCGCTTTAACCGCGAGTTCTCCGCTGTGGTCACTGACCCCAGGTCATTTCGCCCTTGGCGACTTTCGCTCCTAATTCCAGCGAAATCGGCATGGCCGCGTTGGGGTAGAGTTTCTGCATCGCTGCGATCAATGCCTTGGAGTCTGCGGCCTTGGCTGCCTCGGCGTCAAATGCGATCAGGTAATCGCGCGTGTAGCTGACGGCGGACGCATCCATCGGCCAGGTGGAGGTGCCGTGACCTGGTACGACGATCTCGGGTCTGCGGGCAAGGATGTCGTCAAGTGCTGCGCGCCAGGCCTTCCGTTCCTCGACTGTCGGAAGATCGGCGACCCAGGGATACATGCCGCCGAACACAGGGACGCCGCCGAATACGGCGCGGAGCGATGGAACCCAGATATAGCGGCCGCGATCCTTGAGCCCTGGCGCGGTGACAATTTCGAGCTTCTCGCCATCGACTGACAGCGTGTCAATGTCGCTCGCTTCCGGGAAAATGAGATCGGAGACCGACTTGGGACCGTTGTCGCCCAGAACAGGCGACCAAGCCTTGATCTTGCCTTCGGCCTTCTTCCGCATCAGTGCAACGGTGTCGTGAGCGGCGAGGATGCGGGCCTCCGGGAAGGCCTGATGGACGGGTGCAAGGCCGAAATAGTAGTCGGGATCGTTGGTGGTGACATAGATCGTGGTCAGGTTTTTGCCGCTGGCCTTGATCGCATCGGCGACGACCTTGCCGTCCGAATAGCTGAAACTCGAGTCGATGAGTACGGCCTCCGTCTTCCCGGTGACAAGGACCGGAGCGCGCAGAAAGCCCGCTTCGGTGGCCCTGAAGGCCGTCCATGATAGGGGAGACTTCTCCTGCGCGACACCGGATGTAGCGAGCGGGATCATGAGAGCCGCGGCTGCGGCGATCGTCTTGAGGGTGGTGCGTCTGTTCATCATGTTCTCTTCACGTGGTTGTGGGGCGAACCGTCCTGCCCCCAAGGCAGGAGGGTCCGGCGGCGGTCGACACCCTGACGATGTCGGCCACGCTGCAGTGGGCGATTGAGATTTGGAGGGATCGGGTTAGTAGCCGACGGTGAACCGTTGCCTGACGTGGGCCGGGGCTTCGATCTCGTCAACGAGTGCAACGGCGAAGTCCTCGAAGGAAATGCTGCTGCCGTTTTCGTTCGTCAGCAGTTCGTCCTTGCCGAGGCGGAAGCTGCCGGTCCGCTCGCCGGGGACGAATGCGGCCGAAGGCGACAGGAAGGTCCAGTCGAGGTCGTTTTCAGCCCTGAGCTTGGTGAGGTAGTCGACGCCGCCCTGCGCTTCAGATTTGTAGATATCAGGGAATTCGGGCGTGTTCACCAGGAGAACGCCCGGAGCGACTTCGAGGCTGCCCGCGCCGCCCACCACATAGTAGCGACGAACGCCGGAGGCCTTGACCGCGCCAATCAGCTTGTCCGGATCGCTGGCGGAGAAATGCACCGAGCTGATGACGGCTTCATGCCCCTCCAACACCTTTGCCAACGCTTCAGGTGCGGCGATGTCGCCAGAGGCGGCGGCGACGTTCGGCAGAGATGTGACCTTGGAGGGATCTCGGGCAATCGCGGTGACGTTATGACCGCGAGCCGACAACTCCGACAGGATGCGGGAGCCGGCCTGGCCGGAGGCTCCGATAAGAGCGATTTTCATGATGGTACTCCTGGTTGGGATTGGGGTTTCATGCGTCTGCAGAGAGCTCATCGAGCGCCGCAACGAGCCGAGCCGGACCTTGATAGAGCGCCTCGCTGTTGAGCACGTGGGCCTCGCCGTTGATGCGGGCGACGAGCTGCGGAACGCCGCGAATGCCGAGCCTGTCCATCTGGCGCTGCGCATCCTCCACCCGCTCCAGCGCGCGCTCACGAAGATCGGAGTCGTTCCGGAGCCTCTCGGCGAAGATCTCGGCAGTCAGTTCGATGCCATGCTCGGCAGCCACCTGAACGGCGACCGTCGCCACCTCCTGAACGTTGGAAGTATCGCGTCCGTCGACATAGCGGGCGATCTGGATGGCATGCAGGAAACGCGGCTCAAGCTTCGCGGCGTGCTCTCCAAGCGCGGTGAGCGCAAGCGTCGCGGGGCCTGAGTCGAAGATGCCGTTCGGTGCCAGCAGGACGTTCTGATGGTATTCCTTTGAGAAGCGCTGCCCGGTGAGAGCCTGGATCCTCTGGTCGTTGCGCCATGCGTGATCGGCGATCGACGAGATCGGCCTTCCTCCGACGAAAAGGCCGGAGGGAAGCATCCTGAGACGATCTGAAAATTGCTCGGCAAGACCCGCCAGCGTCGGAGCGCTCGCGTAACACCAGCCGCAGAAAGGGTCGAAGAAATATTGAAGTTCGATGTCGGTGGTCACTGCGATCTCCCTGTGTTCGAGAGAGATATAATGTTGCGCATATCAAAGATAAACGTCACTATGATCGACAGAATGTTGCATAAATCGAGCGAATAGATGGATCGGATCATTGCGGCGAAAGTGCTCTTGAAGACTGTCGAGCGCGGCAGCGCTTCGGCAGCAGCCGAAGAATTGGGCATGTCCCGCGCGATGGCGTCGCGCTACATCGCGGCCATGGAAGACTGGTCGGGAACGCGGCTTCTCCACCGCACGACGCGACAGCTCAGCCTGACATCGGCGGGCGAACGCGTTCTCGACATGTGTCGGGAAATCGTCCGTGTTGCCGACGCAGTGACTGAGGTCGCAAGCCCCGCAGACACTCCGCACGGTCTTCTCAGGGTGACGGCACCCAGTATCCTCGCAGAAGCGCAGCTCATTCCGCTTCTCTCAGATTTTGCCGACGCCTATCCGCGCATCAAGGTCGATTTACAGATTTCCGATCGGACGATCGACCTCGTGCAGGACCGCATCGATCTGGCGATAAGGATCGCCAATCGCCTGGACCCATCCTTGATCGCGAAACGGCTGGGACAGTGCTCGTCGCTGCTCTACGCCTCGCCGCGCTATCTCCAGGAATACGGAATTCCCTCAACACCAGCGGATCTCGACGACCACAGGTGCCTCACTTACACCCACCTTGGCGGGACGGAATGGTCGCTGAAGAATTTCGAATCTCAGATCGTCATGTCGGTGGAAGGCACCTTCCAGACCAATGACGCTGTCGCCCTGCGCCGTGCCGCTCTGTCCGGTCTCGGCATCGCAATGCTGCCGTGTTTTGCCGCCGATCAGGAGGTTAAGACAGGTCAGCTGGTTGTCGTCTTGCCGGAGTGGAAGCCAAGCACACTGGGCATCCATGCTCTTTATGTTTCGCGAAAGCACCTGCCGATGGCCGCACGAGTCCTCATCGACTTTCTGGCAACAAGGCTGGTGGATGTATAGGGCAGTCAGGTCTGGGAAGCACCGGCTCGCCATAGGTTTGTTCGCCGTTTATCACATTGTTTTTATGATCATCCGGCAAAACGTGACTGCCTTGCGCCATGGATTTTGTCATGCTGCCGGTGCAGATTGGCCATCGGCCGCCTTGGCCTTCAGAAAATTGGAGAGGAACATATGAATTGGAAAGCACTAGCTGCCGCCGCAGCGATGGCAGGAATAGCCTTCGGTTCGGTGACCGCCGCCGACGGCACCCATGACTCGCGCGTTGCCTTGATGAAGAAGATCGGCGGTTCGGCGGGCGCGCTGGCCGGCATCGCCAAGGGCGAGAAGCCCTATGACGCCGAGACGGTGAAGGCGGCATTGACGACGATCGCCACCACGTCCAAGGTCTTTCCCGACCAGTTCAAGCCGGGCACGGAGACGGGCGACGAAGCGGCGAGCCCGAAGATCTGGGAAAACATGGATGACTTCAAGGCGCGTGCCGCCAAGCTCTCCACCGATGCCGAAACCGCGCTCGCTCAGCTTCCGGCCGATCCTGCCGCCGTCGGCGCCACGATGAACACCCTCGGCGCCAATTGCGGCGGCTGTCACAAGGCCTATCGCCTCGGCAAGTGAGCGATAGGCCGTTTTGATCCGGATCTTTATATGCGATCCGCGCCGGCCTTGCCGCCGACGCGGGTCGTCTTGATATCCGCCCGAGGAAATCTCGGCGAAAGGGGAGGCGGGGCATGGTCCGCAGGTTCATCCGGTTACTGCTCTGTCTGATCGGCGTCGCCGTCCTCGGCGGTGCCGCCTTCTATCTTGTCACCGCGCCCGATCCGCTGCCGGAAAGCCATTGGGCCGGTCTCGGCGCGCCGGATCCGGCCAACGGTGAGATGGTCTTCTGGGCCGGCGGCTGCGTCAGCTGTCATTCGGCCCCCGGTTCCGAAGGCGATGCGAAACTGACGCTCTCAGGCGGCCTGGCGCTGAAGAGCCCTTTCGGCACCTTCCACGTGCCGAATATCTCACCCGATGAAAAGGCCGGCATCGGCGGCTGGACGCTCGCCCAGTTCGGCAATGCGATGAAGCGCGGCGTCGGGCCGAACGGGCAGCATCTCTATCCGTCCTTTCCCTATGCTTCCTATTCCAGGATGAGCGACAAGGACGTCAACGATCTCTTCGCCTTCCTGAAGACGCTGCCGAAGAGCGCCAACGTCACGCCCCCGCATGAGCTGCCGTTCCCCTACAATATCCGGCTGGCGCTCGGCGGCTGGAAATTCCTCTATTTCAACGATCAGCCGCGCGTCGCACTCGCCAAGGACGACGACAAGGTGAAGCGCGGGCAATATCTCGTCGAGGGCCCCGGTCATTGCGGCGAATGCCATACGCCACGCGATGCGCTCGGCGGCTTTAAGGCCGATCAGTGGCTTGCCGGTGCGCCCAATCCGGAAGGCAAGGGGCGCATACCCGACATCACGCCTGCCTCCAAGAGCATCGGCGGCTGGAGCGAGGCCGATATCGCCAGCTACCTCGAAACCGGCTTCACCCCCGATTTCGATAGCGTCGGCGGCTCGATGGTCGATGTGCAGCAGAATATCGCCCGCCTGCCGGCGGCCGACCGCGAAGCTATCGCCGCCTATCTGAAGGCCGTGCCGGGGCGCTAGAACCTGCGCAGCGACCTCGATCCTGTTATAGGGAAGTGGGACCAGGCATGAGATCATAGGGGTGGCGCCAGCCGGGCATGCTGCTGATACGATCCTTCCAGGCTGCGATAGCCGGAAAAGCGCTGTGATCGATTCCGGTATCCTCCGGCATGAAGACGTAGCCCGCCAAGGAGAGATCTGCGATCGTCAGCCGGTCGCCGACCATGAAGGCCCGGTGGGCCAGGTGTTCGTCAACAATCGCATAGGCAGCTTTAGCCCTCAGCCTCAAGAACTCGACGACCGGCGTCTCGCCGCTCTTCTGGAGGCCATAGATGAACCGCAGCGTCGCGTAATAGCTGGTGAATTTATGATTGTCGAAGAGGATCCAGCGCATGATGTCGCGTCGTTCTTCGGCCGTCTGCGCCCCAAAATGCCCTGTCACCTCTGACAGGTAGTCCAGGATAACCCCCGATTGGCTGATCTTCGTTTGCCCATGCTCGAGCACCGGCGCTTCGCCCTGTTCGTTGATCGTCTTTCGCCATTCTTCAGTACGCGTTTCGCCGCCCAGATAATCAACGAAAATGCTTTCCCATTCGATGCCGGCAAGCGCCAAGAACAGTGCGACCTTGTAAGAGTTCCCGGAGAGAGCGAAGCAATGAAGTTTGAAATCAGCCATGAATGCTCCTAACGCGATTCGATAAAGTATCCGCAGTACTGAAGCGGGCACGTCCGACTCGATCCGAACCCCACCCTGCGTCTGAATAGATGCGCGCCGCTCTAGCTGGCAAGCTTAACTCGCTCCCGCCCACCGAGCCAGGAATCTAGACCTTCGATCCGGCCACCCTAAGCGATCGACTGCATGTAGCGCATGCCGGTGACCGGCCGCGGGGTGAAATCAAGCTGTTCGTAGAAGCGGTGCGCCAGCACGTTGCCGGTCGCGGCGCTGACGGAGAGGTAGCCGCAGCCGGCATTGCGTGCGGTTTCGCGGGCCCGGTCGACCAGCAGCTGGCCGGTGCCGTGGCCGCGATGGCCGTCGCGCACGAAAAGATGGTGCAGGTCCATGCCGCGTTTTCCCTCCTGCGCCCTGTAGAGCGGCACGAGGATGGCGTAACCGATCAGCCCTTCGCCGGTCTCGGCAACGAGTGCATGGATCCAGGGCAGGGGGCCGAACAGATCGCGCTCGAGCTGCTCCGGCGTTGTAACAGACGCGTCGCCGTGATGGGCGGCAAGCAGGGCGATCATCGCGTTGAGCTCGGGCAGGTCGCGCGGCTTGGCGGCGCGGATCGTCACCACCGATGGGCGCATCAGTGAAATTTCGCTGTCTTCGATTTCGGTCATGGTCTTCGCGTCCTTTGATAGTCTGCCGTCAGGACGCTGCCGATACAACAAAGCCGCCTGACGGCGGCTTGTTGACAATATGATCTGTCCAGCCGCCCTTTACAGGTACAGCCAAAAATACGAGCGGCTCTGGTGCGCGTTTTTGATCATGGAGCATCCATCGCCGCAAACGCGGCATTTGTCAATGGCGCTGCAGCATGACGCTCACGCGTGGCACGGCCATTGATATCGGCCGGCATATGCTGATAGTATACCCCCCTATATTAATTCGTGAGTCCGTCATGTCCCACACCTCCCTGCAGAAAAAGAAGCTCGTCGCCCGCATCAGCCGTCTGAAGGGACAGATGGAAGCAGTCGAGCGGGCGCTCGAGGCCGAACGCCCCTGCGGCGAAATCCTGCAGCTGCTCGCCTCGATCCGCGGCGCCCTGACCGGACTGACCGGCGAGGTGCTGGACGATCACCTGCGCGAGCATGTGCTGAATGCCGCCGATGACGCGGCAAGGGCCGAGGCGGTCGAGGAAATATCGGAAGTGCTGAGAACGTATCTCCGCTGAGCGCTTGTAGAAGGAGCCTGGAATGACTGCCGGGATTGGGAAAACCCAAATGAACAGCCTCGAACATGATCATGTTTTCCTCGGCGCCGATCATGCGGTGAACGAGCGGCGCGTCTGGCTGGTGATCGCGCTGACGGCGGTGATGATGGTGGCGGAGATAACGGCCGGCACCGCCTATGGCTCCATGGCGCTGGTGGCCGATGGCTGGCATATGTCGACCCATGCCAGCGCTCTTCTGATCTCGGCGCTCGCCTATCTCTTCGCCCGCCGGCAGGCACGCAATCCGCGCTTCACCTTCGGCACCGGCAAGCTCGGTGATCTCGCCGGTTTTGCCAGCGCCATCATCCTTGCGCTGATCGCCCTGCTGATGGCCTGGGAAAGCTGGCTGCGCCTTGCAAATCCGGTGCCGATCGGCTTTGCCCAGGCGATCGCCGTGGCGGTGGTCGGTCTTGCCGTCAACCTCGCCAGCGCCTGGCTGCTTGCCGGCGGCGGCCACCATGCACACGGCCATCACGCGCATTATCATCACCACCATGGCCATCACGATCATGGCGATCACACCCACGATCACCACGCTCACGATAGTCACGCAAAGCACGGCGACAACAATATCCGCGCCGCCTATCTGCATGTCATCGCCGACGCGCTGACCTCCGTGCTTGCCATCGTGGCGCTGACGCTCGGCAGCCTCTATGGCTGGCTCTGGCTCGATCCGATCATGGGCATCGTCGGCGGCCTGGTCATCGCCAACTGGTCCTGGAGCCTGATGAAATCCTCGGGCGGCGTCCTTCTCGACGTCGTCCCGCACGGCGAGACGCTGCCGGTTGACATTCGCGAGGCGATCGAGACGGAGGAAGACCGGATCACGGATCTGCATGTCTGGCAGGTCGGCCCCGGCCATCACGCCGCCATCGTCGCCGTCCTCACCTCCGCGCCGCGCGATCCTGCCTTCTACAAGGCCCGGCTTTCGGCGCTCTCGGAATTGTCGCATGTGACAGTCGAGGTGACGCGCGCCGCATGATTCCGGTGCGGGCAACTTCGGCGCCGCGGGACGACTTCGTCGCCGCGATGACGAGATGCCGCCGCAATCGCGCCTTAGCTCTGTCCTCCTCACCGCCGGAGGATTTTCATGGATCTCAGTCTTACCCGCCGCATGCTGATAGGCTCGGCTTTGTGCCTGCCTGCGCTCACGCTTCCCGTCAGCGCCGAGGAGCAGAGCGAAGAGGGCGACGACAATGTCGAGCGCCGCCTGGCCGAGCTGGAAAAACGCACCGGCGGGCGCCTCGGCGTCTCGGTGCTCGACACCCAGACCAGCATCTCCTTCGGCTATCGCGGCAGCGAAGCCTTTCCGATGTGCAGCACTTTCAAGGCGCTGGCCGCCGGCTTCGTGCTGGCCCGCGTCGACAAGGGCGACGAGAGCCTCGATCGGCGGGTGACCTACGGCAAGGACAAGCTTGTCGACTATTCGCCGATCAGCGAAAAACACGCCGGCGCCGACGGCATGACGATCGCCGAACTCTGCGATGCGGCGGTGACGGTCAGCGACAATACCGCCGGCAACCTGCTGCTCGAAAGCTTCGGCGGGCCTGCGGGGCTGACCGATTGGCTGCGCTCGATCGGCGACGGCACGACGCGTCTCGACCGCACCGAACCGACGCTGAACGAGGGCCGGAAGGGCGATCCGCGCGACACGACGACCCCGGCTGCGATGCTCGACACGCTCGGCAATCTGACCCTCGGCTCGGTGCTGACGGAAGCCTCCTGCAACAGGCTGATCGCCTGGCTGGTCGCCAGCACGACCGGCAAGGAGCGGCTGAGGGCCGGCCTGCCGGCCGATTGGAAGGTCGGCGACAAGACCGGCACCGGCCCGAACGGCTCCCTCGGCGACATCGCCGTCATCTGGCCCCCGGACCGCGGCCCGATCGTCGCTGCAGTCTATATCGCCGAGGCGACCGTGCCGGCGAAGGAGCTCAATCCGGTCTTTGCCGAGGTTGGGCGGATGATTGTGGAGATGGTGTGAGTGGTGAAGATGCGACAGCTGCCCGGTGTGCAAGTGAAAACCCCTCCCCACAAGGGGGAGGGACTAACCCGGAGCACCGCCTCGCCCTTCCCGAAACGTCAGATACCTGGAAAGCGGGTGCGGCAAGTTAAGCCCCTCCCCCTTGTGGGGAGGGGTTGGGGAGGGGTTTTCCTTCCGCAACGAGGGCGCAACCTCCCCATCACGGCAGCGTATAGGCAATCACATAATCGCCCGGCTTGGTGCCGACCGAGCCGTGGCCGCCGGCGACCATGACGACATATTGTTTGTTGTCTCCAGTCGTATAGGTCATCGGCGTCGCCTGGCCGCCGGCCGGAAGCCGTGCCCGCCAGAGTTCCCGGCCGCTCGTCACGTCATAGGCGCGCAGGTAGTTGTCGACTGCGGCCCCGAGGAAGGCGACGCCGCCCTTGGTCAGCATCGGCCCGCCGATGCCGGGCACGCCGACCTTGAAGGGCAGGGGCAGCGGCGTCATGTCGTGCACGGTGCCGTTCTTGTGCATATAGGCGATCTTGCCGGTGCGCAGGTCGACGCCGGCGACATAGCCCCATGGCGGCGCCTGGCAGGGGATCTGCAGCGGTCCGAGGAAGGGCCCCATGAACACGCCGTAGGGCGCCCCGTCATTGCGGTTGAGCCCCTGTTCGCTGCCCTTCTCGTCCTGGCCGCGCGGCGGAATGTCGGCGGCCGGCACCAGGCGTGAGGTGAAGGCGAGATAGGTCGGCATGCCGAACATGATCTGCCGCTCGGGATCGACCGCGACGCTGCCCCAGTTGAACGTGCCGAAATTGCCGGGATAGACGATCGTCCCTGCGAGCGAGGGCGGGGTGTAACGGCCCTCGTAGCGGTAGCGGTGGAAATCGATGCGGCAGACGAGCTGGTCGAACAGCGACACGCCCCACATGTCCTTTTCCTTCAGCGGCTCGGGCGAGAAGGTGAGGTCGGAGATCGGCTGCGTGGGCGAGGTATGATCGCCGGAGATCGCTCCATCAGGCGCCGGGATCTCCTTGATGGGGATGATCGGCTCGCCGCTGCGCCTATCGAGCACATAGAGGTCGCCCTGCTTGGTCGGGCCGACCAGGGCGGGAACGACGCTGCCGTCTTCTTTCGTCAGGTCGATCAGCGCCGGCTGGGCCGGCACGTCCATATCCCAGAGATCGTGATGGACGGTCTGGCGCACCCAGCGCAGCTGGCCGGTGGCGATATCGAGCGCGACGATCGAGGAGGAGAATTTCTCGACATTGTCGCTGCGGTTGATGCCGAGCTGATCGGGCACCTGATTGCCGAGCGGGATGTAGACCATGCCGAGCGCCTCGTCGACGCTGAAGACCGACCAGCTGTTCGGCGAATTGGTCGTGTAGGTCTGGCCGGCGGCGATTGGCGTCGTCACATCGGGATTGCCGGAATCCCAGTTCCACACCAGCGCGCCGGTCTTGATGTCGAAGGCGCGGATGACGCCGGACTGCGCCTCGGTCGAATAATTGTCGTTGACCGCCCCGCCGATGATGATCTTGCCGGCCACCGCGACCGGCGGCGAGGTGGAATAATAATAGCCGGCCGGGTTGAAGCGCATGCCGGTTTCGAGATGCAGCACGCCCTGATCGGCAAAGCCGGTGCAGACCTTGCCGTCCGCCGCGTCGAGCGCGATCAGCCGGGCATCGGAGGTCGGCAGGTAGACGCGCTCGGCGCAGGGCTGGCCGGCGGCGACATCGGGGTCGGCATAATAGGTGACGCCGCGGCAGGTCTGATGCTGCCGGTTGGGGTTCATGCCGGAATTGGAGTCATATTTCCATTTCTCCTTGCCGGTCTTGGCGTCGAGCGCGATCGCCCAGTTATGCGGCGTGCACAGATAGAGCGTGTCCTTCACCTTGAGCGGCGTCACCTGATAGGTCGTCTCGCTGATGTCGTCCGGCCGCTTGACGTCGCCGGTCTGGTATCGCCACGCCTCCTTGAGGGTGGAGACGTTGTCGACGGTGATCTGGTCGAGCGGTGAATAACGCTGGCCGAAGGGCGTGCGGCCGTACTGATGCCATTCTCCATCCGGCACGCTGCCGCCGAAAGCGGGGCTGGCGGCGACCTGATCTTTCGGCAGATCGCCGGCAAGATCGTGCGGATCAGTGGTCATCGAATAGAGGGCGACGAGGATGGCGAGAACGACCGGCACGGCAAGCGGCCAGGGATTGGCGCCATAGGTGATGCCGGTCGGGCTGCGAAAGCCGAGCGGCCGGCGGATCCAGGGCGTCAGCAGCCAGAGCCCGAGCAGGATGATCAGGCCGCCGCGCGGCCCGAGCTGCCACCAGTCGAAGCCGACCTCCCAGACCGCCCAGGCGAGTGCGGCGATGACGAGCGCCGCATAGACCCAGAGCGCCACCGCCTTGCGCATCAGAAGCAGCCCGGCGGTGATCAGGAACATCAGCCCGGCGAACAGATAGAAGACGCTGCCGCCGAGCGTGACGAGCCAGAGCCCGCCGCCGCCGAGCGCAAGGCCGATGATGATGAAGAGGATGGAGGTGAGGACGATCGCCATAAGGCTGTCTCCCGCTGAGGTTCGCCGGGTGAAGAAGGGCGGAAAAGCCCCGCCGATCAGCCAGATAGCGCGAGGGACATGCCTTTCAACGGCTGCATTTGCCGCAGGCGGATGTCACGGTACGGTTGTATTGGAGCCGCTCACGTCCCGCAGAAGGTCGCAAGCACCCGCTCATGCGGCTTCGGCGGCTCGCTATAGCCGGCAAGATCCGGCTGGTCGTTATAGGGCCTGGCGAGCACCGTCAGCAGCGCCTCGAACAGCGAGAAATCGCCGTTTTCGACCGCCGCCTCGATCGCCTGTTCGACGCGGTGATTGCGCGGAATGAAGGCCGGATTGACGCCGCGCATGGCGGTGGCGCGCTCGCTGGCTGTCTGCGGATCGCGCGACAACCGCTCGCGCCATCGCGTGAGCCAGGGACGGCCGGCCTCCGCCTCGCGGAAACTTGCGGCAAAGGCGGGCTCTGCCGCCTCGTCGCCGGCAAGGCCCGACAGTCGGCGGAAGGTCAGGGTGAAATCGGCGCCCTGCGCCTGCATCAGCGATAGCAGCGCCTGCACCAGATCGAGATCACCTTCCTCTTCGCCGGCAAGGCCGATCTTTTTCCGCATACCGGCCAGCCAATGCGCCTGGAACCGCTCGCCGTAAGCCCGGATCACCACATTCGCCTTATCGACTGCGCCGTCGAGCTCGGCGTCGATCAGCGGCAGCAGCGTTTCGCCGAGCCGCGCGAGGTTCCATTGGCCGATGGCCGGCTGGTTGGCATAGGCATAACGGCCGTGCTGGTCGATCGACGAGAAGACGGTCGCCGGATCATAGGCATCCATGAAGGCGCAGGGGCCGAAATCGATCGTCTCGCCGGAGATCGTCATATTGTCGGTGTTCATCACGCCATGGATGAAGCCGACATGCAGCCAGCGGGCGATTAGCGCCGCCTGGCGCTCGGAGACTGACTCGAACAGCGCGAGATAGGGATTGTCGGCTTCTTTCAGCGCGGGATAATGCCGGTCGATGACATAATCGGCAAGCGCCCGCACACCGTCTGTGTCGCCGCGCGCGGCAAAAAACTGGAAGGTGCCGACCCTGATGTGGCTGGCCGCGACCCGGGTGAAGACGGCGCCCGGCAGCACCTCTTCCCGGTAGACCGGCTCGCCCGTCGTCACCGCCGCCAGCGCCCGTGTCGCCGGAATGCCGAGCGCAAACATCGCCTCGCTGATGAGATATTCGCGCAGCACCGGCCCGAGGGCTGCCCGCCCGTCGCCGCGCCGCGAGAAAGGCGTCGGCCCGGCGCCCTTCAGCTGGATATCGAAACGCCTGCCGCTGCGGTCGATCACCTCGCCGAGCAGGATCGCCCGGCCGTCGCCGAGCTGCGGCGAGAAGCCGCCGAACTGGTGGCCGGCATAGGCCATCGCCAGCGGTTGTGCCCCTTCGGGAACGAGATTGCCGGAAAAGATCGCCGCGCCGTCGCGCCGCAGCGCCTCGACGTCGAGCCCGAGCTCGGCGGCCAGCGGCTCGTTGAGCTTGATCAGCCAGGGCTCCGCCACCGCGGTCGGCATCTGCGCCGCAAAGAAGCGCTGCGGCAGGCCGGCATAGCTGTTGTCGAAGGCGAAGGCCGCACCGGGCCGGTTTTTCTCGAGGGCGGAGGTCATAATCGATAGGTAGGGCCGGGCGGCCCGTGGCGCAAGCTCTTCACGAAGCATGAGGCCGATGCAAGCAAACGTGATCTGCTTTACCCGCTCGTCAAAGCTGCTGTGCCATAAAGGACATAGCGCCGCCATGATTGCAGGCGTATAGCAGATCGTCTCCCCTTGGCATTACGCCATGTCATCCCCCGCGGCCTTGCTGCCTCCTGTGCTCCGCCGCGCCACCGCGAGTGATCCCGGACGATGTCGGATCAGATTTACCAGGCGCCGATGGTTCGGCGCGCCGCGCCCAATTTCCGGGTGATCGCGATGATCGTCGCGAGTGCGATGCTGATGGAAAATATCGATGCGACCGTGCTGGCGACGGCGCTGCCGACCATGGCGCGCGATTTCGCCGTCAGCGCCCCGGCCATGTCGATCGCGCTCACTTCCTATCTCCTCAGCCTGGCGATCTTCATTCCGGCCAGCGGCCGCATGGCCGACAGTTTCGGCTCCCGCACCGTCTTCCGCGCGGCAATCGCCGTCTTCGTGATCGGCTCCATCCTTTGTGCGCTGGCGCCGACGCTGTCGTTCCTGGTGCTGGCGCGACTGCTGCAGGGCCTCGGCGGCGCGATGATGATGCCGGTCGGGCGCCTGGTGCTGATGCGCAGCGTCGCCCGCAAGGATATGGTCAGCGCCATGTCCTGGCTGCTGGTACCGGCGCTGATCGGCCCGATCGTCGGCCCGCCGCTCGGCGGCTTCTTCGTCACCTATCTCGACTGGCGCTGGATCTTCTACATCAACGTGCCGATCGGCATCATCGGCATGATCTTCGTCTCGATCTATATCGACGAGGTGAAGGGCAAGGCGAGCGGCCCGTTCGATACGATCGGCTTCGTGCTCTCCGGCCTCTCGCTCGGCTCGCTGCTTTTCGGCTTCGAAATGTCGAGCCACGAAGGCGAGGGCGCCTTCTCGCTCTTCCTGATCGCCGTCGGCCTCATCTTCGGCATCGCCTATCTCAGGCATGCCCGCAGGCATCCGTCGCCGATCATGGATTTTTCGCTGATGAAGGTGCCGAGCTTCGGCACCTCGGTCATATCAGGTTCGTTGACGCGCATCACCCAGGGCGCACAGCCCTTCCTGCTGCCGCTGCTCTTCCAGATCGGCTTCGGCCTGTCGGCCGCCGCCGCCGGCCAGATCGTCATTGCCACCGCACTTGGCGCGCTCGCCATGAAGCCGATGGCGAAGTTCGTCTTCAGCCGGCTCGGTTTCCGCCGCAGCCTTGTCCTCAACGGCATCCTCGGCACGGTCGGCTACGGCCTCTGCGCCGCCTTCCGGCCGGATTGGCCGATGCCGCTCATCTTCATCGTGCTGATACTCAGCGCCTTCTTCCTGTCGTTCCAGTTCACCGCCTACAACACCATCGCCTATGACGAGATCGACAGGGAGCGGATGAGCTCGGCCACCAGCTTCTACACCACCTTCCAGCAGCTGATGCTGTCGCTCGGCATCTGCATCGGCGCCTTGGCGCTGCACGGTTCCATGGCCTTCAACGACGTCGAAACGCCGACGCTCGGCGATTTCTCCACCGCCTTCATCGTCGTCACGCTCATCTCGATCACCGCCACCGTCTGGAACCTGCGCTTCTCGCCGACGGCCGGCGAAGAGATCAGCGGCTATAAGGCGAAGCGGACGAAAGGCGCCGTCGGGGACTGACGCCTTCAGCCTTCTTGACGCCGATCGGCAATGAACTGGTCTCGCTGGCACGGCACGCCGTAGCCGGATACAGGCCCCCCTGCCGCTGTCATGCCACCTGCGGCAGGCATGCCTCGCAGATCGCCGCGACGTGGCGGTGGTCGGTGCCGCAGCAGCCGCCGAGCACGCGCACCGCAGGCATGCGGCCGATGAGCTTGCGGTAGCGGCGGCCGAGATCTTCGGGATCGCCCGCATCCAGCGTCTCGCTATTGTCCAGCTGCTCGTGGCTCATGGTCGAGGCGTTGGCACGGATGCCGGAAATGCGTTTCACCCAGGCGCTGTCGGGATCGAGCGCGCCTTCGAAATGCGAGGGATGGGCGCAGTTGATCATGTAATAGGCCGGCGCCCCGCCGGTCGCCGCATCCGTCGTCTCGATGGCCTCCTGAAGGCTGCGGCCCGTCACCAGCCGGCCATCCGTCTCTAGCGTGAAGGAGATGGCGCAGGGCATGCCGAGCGACTGTGCGGCCCGCGCCACGCCGATCGCCTCGTCAATATTGGTCAGCGTGAAGGCGGTCACCATATCGGCCTCGGTGCCGGCGAAAGCCGCGATCTGGAAGGTGTGGTAGTCTTCCGCCTCGGCCGCATCCATGCTGCCCGCCTTGTAGCCGTCGCCGCGCGGGCCGATCGCGCCGCTGATGACGATCGGCTGCTCCGGCCGCTCATAGGCGCTGCGTAAGCCAACGAGCAGGTCGACGGCTTCCTCGTTGGCCGCCTTCAGGGCTTCAGCGGTATAACCGAGCTTCTGCCCCCAGTCCGGATTGGCCCGCCATGTCGCGGTGTCGAGCACGAAGCCGGTGCCGTGCCGCCGGGCGATATCGAGATAACGGCGATAGTAATTCCATATTCGCTGCCGCCCGTCTTCGGAAGCCAGCAATATGAAAGCGGCGAAATGCGGAAGCGCGATGCCTTCCTGGAAGATCATCGTCGTTTCCATGCCGCCATCGGTAATGAAGGTGCCGCCTGTGAGTTGCGGCAGACCGTTTCTGTACTTAGCCATTGTTGAAGCCTCTCCCTCGCAGCACCCGAAACGGCTGCCGTCGATGAATGATGTTCTGGCGCTTAATCGGCTGCCAAACTAGGCGACTTGCGGTATACTGCCGGCGGTTTTGGTTTTTGCCGGTTGATATCAATCGCTTGGCGTAACCGAAGCTGCCGGGGACGCAGGCAGGTTCTGAACGTGCGGCGATCAAAACTGTACCGCCGGTACAGGAGGGGATATGCGAAAGGGCGAGGAAACCAGGACCCGCATCCTCGATGTGGCCGAAGCGGCTGTCCTGCAGAAGGGTTTCGGCGGCACCTCCATCGAGGAGCTGATCGCCGAGACGGGCATCACCAAGAGCGGCTTCTTCTATCATTTCAGGGACAAGAACGAGCTCGCCAAGGCGCTGCTCAACCGCTACATCGAAAATGACGAGCGCATCTACGACGAGATCTTCAGCCGTGCGCGCGATCTGACCGACGATCCGCTGCAATCCTTCCTGCTTGGCCTCAAGCTGCTGTCCGAACTGCTCTCCGATCTGCCGAACGGCCATCCCGGCTGCCTTGTGGCGACCGTGTGCTATTACGAGCGGCTGTTCGACCGGGAGATACAGGAGACCAACCGCAATGCGGTGCTTGCCTGGCGGCGCCGTTTCAGCCGCATGCTCCGCGACATCATGGAGATCTATCCGCCGCGCGAGCCCGTCAATGTCGACCAGCTCGCCGACATGGTGTCCTCCGTCCTGGAAGGCGGCATCGTTCTGTCGAAGACGCTGAAAGAGCCGAACACGCTGGCCGAACAGGTGCTGATGCTCCGCACCTTCGTGAAGATGCTCTTCCTGCCGGTGGCGGAAATGCCGAGGGCCTAGCTGCCTTCAGCCTTCCATCGCCGCAGCCATATCGGCAAGCTTGCGCACGGTGTTGAGATTGCGCGAGGTTCCCGGCTTCAGCGCCGGCAGCTTCAGTTTCGAGCGGCCGGAACCATTGGGATAATGCACATAGATTTCCCGGGTCGCGAGTTTTGCCTCCTCGCCGTCGGGCGCCACCATCTTCTCCAGCGCATCGGCGGGCGGCTTTTCGGGGAGGAAATAGACCAGCAGGAAGTTCGGCTTGGCGTCGGGGAAGGGGGCGTTGGCGGCGATCGCCTCGAGCTCCTTGCGGCTGCGCACCATTACGCCCGGCCGCTTGCCCATCTTCTTGCCGAGCGCCGCGTCGAGCTTTTCCTCGACGGCCGTTTCGGATTCATCCGAGCGGAAGAGTACATTGCCGCTCTGGATGTAGGTCTTCACATCCTTGAAGCCGAGCTCTTCGCAGATTGCCTTGAGTTCAGCCATCGGCAGGGCGCCGGTGCCGCCGACGTTTACGGCGCGGAGGAGGGCGATGTGGATGGGCATTTCGGTGTCTCCCTAGGCCTGTTGTGCCGCGGTCGCCCCCCTCTGCCCTGCCGGGCCCGGGGCGAGCCGCGGGCCCGGCAGGGCAGAGGGGGGCTGACACGGCACCCCCCTAAAGATTTCACATCTTCCCCGCCACCTTGATCGCAAACGCATACTCAAACGCAATCTCCTCCAGCCGCTGGAAGCGTCCGGAGGCGCCGCCGTGGCCGGCGTCCATGTTGGTCTTGAGCAGGATCGGCGCCGCGCCGGTCGTCTCCTCACGCAGCTTCGCCACCCATTTGGCCGGCTCCCAATAGGTGACGCGCGGGTCGGTCAGGCCGCCGAGCGCCAGGATCGGCGGGTAGGCTTTGGCGCCGACATTGTCATAGGGCGAATAGGCGGCGATCTGCTCGTATTCTTCCTTGCTGTCGATCGGGTTGCCCCATTCCGGCCATTCCGGCGGCGTCAGCGGCAGCGTATCGTCGAGCATGGTGTTGAGCACGTCGACGAAGGGAACGGCGGCGATGATGCCGGAAAATTTCTCCGGCGCCATGTTGGCGACGGCGCCCATCAGCATGCCGCCGGCCGAGCCGCCCTCGGCTATGATCTTCGCGTAAGAGGTGAACTTCTGTTGATTCAGATAGTCGGCCGCAGCGATGAAGTCTTTGAAGCTGTTGGTCTTCTTATCCATCTTGCCGTCTTCGTACCAGGCAAAGCCCTTGTCCTTGCCGCCGCGGATATGGGCGATGGCATAGACGAAGCCGCGGTCGGCGAGGGACAGGCAATTGGTGTTGAAGCCGGCCGGAATGGTGATGCCGTAGGCGCCGTAGCCGTAGAGCAGGCAGGGGGCCGTGCCGTCGAGCGGCGTGTCCTTGCGATAGAGCAGGGTGACCGGCACCGTCTCGCCGTCCCATGCCGGGGCGAAGACGCGGCGGGTGACGTAGTCGTCGGGATTGTGGCCCGACGGCACCTCCTGCGTCTTCAACAGCGTGCGCTCGCGCGTCACCATGTTGTAATCATAGAGCTGCGACGGCGTCGTCATCGAGGAATAGGAGAAGCGGATGACATCCGTGTCGTATTCCGCAGCACCCGAAAGCCCCAGCGAATAGGCTTCCTCGGCAAAGGCGATCGCATGTTCCTCGCCGGTCGCCCGATCGCGGATCATGATCTGCGGCAGCCCGTCCTTGCGCTCCAGCCACAGCAGATGGCGGGCATAGGCCATGTGGCTGATAACAAGCGTGCCGGGCTTATGCGGCACGACCTCGCGCCAGTTTTCCTTGCCCGGTCTATCAACCGGCGCTTCCATGATCTTGAAATCCTTGGCGCCGCCGTCATTCGTCAGGATGTAGAAGATGTCGCCGCCCTCGGTCAGCGAATATTCGATGCCTTCCTCGCGCGCCGCCACCAGCTTCGGCTCGGCCGTGAGATCCTTGGTCGACAGCAGCCGGTATTCACTGGTCTCGTGGTCGTGGATGTCGATATAGATGAAGTCATCAAGCAGCGAGCCGCCGACGCCCATGAAGAAGCCGGCATCGGCTTCCTCGTAGACCAGCCGGTCTTCCGACTGCGGCCGGCCGACAATATGGTGGAACACCTTCGAGGGCCGGTGGTTCTCGTCGAGCGCCGAATAGAAGAAGCTCTTGCCATCAGGTGCCCAGACGCCGCCGCCACCGGTATTCTCGATCACATCGTCGAGATCCTGGCCGGTCGAGAGGTCGCGCACCTTCAGCGTGAAGAACTCCGAGCCCTTGTCGTCATAGCCCCAGATGCCGCGGCCGTGGTCGGTGGAATGGTCGAGGCCGGCGAGGCGGAAATAGGCCTTGCCTGATGCTTCCTTGTCGCCGTCGAGCAGCACCGTGCGGATCGTCTCGTCGGCGACGCTGCCATTGCGAGGAATGCGAAAATAGCGCGGCTGTTCGCCGCCGGTCACGTAGGACGTGCCGTAGGCATAGGCGCCGTCTTTGACCGGCACCGAGCTGTCGTCTTCCTTGATGCGGCCGCGCATTTCGGAAAACAGCGCCTTCTGCAGCGGCTTGGTGTCCTCCATCGCCGCATTCATATAGGCGTTCTCGGCTTCGAGATGCCGGCGGATCTCGGGATCGAGGATCGAGGGATCCTTGAACATCGCCTGCCAGTTGTCGGCGCGCAGCCAGGCATAATCGTCCGTGCGGGTAATGCCGTGGCGCGTATCGGAGACGGGCTTCTTCGGTGCGGCGGGCGGTGTCGGCAGGTTCTTGAAAACGGACAAGGAATTGGCTCCGGTGGGAATGTCGGGTTGGCAAGAGATAGAGGCGCACCGGTTCCGGATCAAGCGCCAAGGGGCGAGGTGACCTTCCACAGGCATGGCGGCGGCTCGGTCCGCCCTGCCTTGATGTCACCACAATATTTAAGAATGTCCGCTATCGCAGATCGAAATTTACACGTGCCAAGCCCGCGGCAAGCTGCCGGTGGCAGGGTGAAGACTGGACAACAGCAAGGGATTTTCTTCAATGCCGAAACACCTGCTCCTGTTTGTATCCCTCGTCGGCCTTGCTGCCCCCGCCTTTGCCGTCGATCCCGCCATCAAGAAGCAGCTGGAAAAACTCGATCCCTCGACCCGTCTGGAGCAGAGCTGTGACACCGAGGCGATGAGCCGCATCAACCAGGACAGCACCGGCTTCAAGCCCGACAAGGTGATCGCCTACACCTTCAAGGACCCGATTCCCGGCGACAATTCGCTGCAGGCGCCGGGCGCGGTCTTCCGCAGCAAGGGCGACTGGTACCATCTCTCCTACACCTGCATCACCGGTCCGCAGCATATCAACGTGCGCCAGCTCGATTACCAGATCGGCGACAAGGTGCCCCGCGAGAAGTGGGAAAAATATTATCTCTACGATTGATCGCCTGTCCCGTTGGCTGCGCTGACCGGCCGCATGGCGGTGGACCAATGCCGTCGCTAAATTCGACCGATCGAAGCGTAGAAGTCCTTCCGTGAACCGCATCTTGCTTGCTTCGGCGTTTCTTCTGGCCGGCCTCTCCACGCTGTGCGCGGCCGAAACGCCGCCGCTGTCGGCCGCCGCCCCGGTCGTGAAGAGCCCGGCGGTCAAGCTCGTCGAGCCGCATCTGCATATCGCCCGCTCCAATATATCAGGCCATGCCCGCATTGCGCTGACCTTCGATGCCTGCATGGGCCAGGCGGATGAGCGCATCCTGTCGACCCTGGTGCGCGAGCGCATTCCGGCGACGATCTTCGTCACCGCCCGCTGGCTGAAGCGCAACCCCGCCGCGCTCGCCGTCTTCCTGCAGAACCCCGACCTGTTCGAACTCGAAAATCATGGCGAGAACCACATTCCGGCCGTCGACACGCCGACGCTGGTCTATGGCATAGCCTCCGCCGGCTCGCCGCAGGCCGTCCGACAGGAAGTCGAAGGCGGCGCTGCCGCCATGCTCGCCTCCGGCATTCCCGCACCGCACTGGTTCCGCGGCTCGACCGCCAAATATGACCTTTCCGCCATCGGCGAAATCCGCGCCCTCGGCTATCGCATCGCCGGCTATTCGGTGAACGGCGACGGCGGCTCGCTGCTCGGCGCCACAATCACCGAAAAGCGCATCGCCTCGGCCAAAGACGGCGATGTCGTCATCTCCCACATCAACCAGCCGACCCATGCGGCCGGCGAGGGGGTGGCGAAGGCGCTGGTCGATCTGAAGATGAAGGGCACGGAGTTTGTTCGGCTGCAGGATGTCGAGGATATGGGCGACGATCAGACGACGGAGTAGTTCCGCAGGGGCTGACACGGCACGACAGTCAATGCGAAGGCTACCTCAGCTCACTCCCAACCCGCAGCCCATCTTCCCCAAACCGCCGCAGCCCCGGTCCATCCCGATCGAGCGCGAAATCCTCGAACCAGTCGCGATGCATGCCGGCAATCATCGCGCCGATCATCTGGGCGGCGAGGTAGGAAAAGGTGATGCCGTTGCCGCCGTAACCATAGGCGGCAAGCACATGCGGCATGCCGGGCACCGGCCCGATCAGCGGCAGGCCGTCGGCCGTTTCGCCGAAGGTTCCGCCCCAGGCATGGGCGATGCGGGTATCGGCTCTCGGCCAGAGCCGCTTCATCTTCTCCTGGATGGCGCGAATCTTGGACGGCAGCTGGCGATTCCGCACCGCGGGGTCGGTCGTGCCATCGTCCTCGCCGCCGGCGACGATGCGGTTGTCGGCGGTCGTGCGCATGTAGAGATAGGGGTGGCTGTCCTCCCAGATCAACGCCCTGTCGCGCCAGAACGTCGCGGGATCCTGCGGCACGGTGGCGAATGCCCAGCTCGAGCTTGTCCGGTGCAGCTTCGGCATGTCGAGGCCCGGCATCGAATAGCCGGTCGCCAGCACCACATGCCGCGCTTCGATGACATGGGGGCCGTCGGTCTCGACCGTCACGTGGTCGCCTTCGCTGTGCAGCGCGCTCACCGAAGCGCTGACCAGCTGCGCGCCGTGCCGCATGGCCATCGCGATCAGCGCCCAGGTCAAGAGCAGCGGATCGGCCTCCGCCGAGCCCGGCGAATAGATCGCCCCATCCCGATCGAGCTCGAACTGGGTGAAGAGATCGGGATGTTCGAGATAGACGCCGGGAAGGCCGGCCCGGCGCCGCAGCTGGCGCTCTTCCAGCAGGTCGCGGGCGCCTTCCTGGTTGGCGGCGAGATAAAGCGTGTTGCGCGGCCGGAAGCCGCAGGCGATCGCGTTGGCGGCGATCAGCTTGGCAAGGCCTGCGACGGCAGCGGCGCTGCGGCGATAGATGCCGGCGGCGCGCTCGAAGCCGTACCAGGTCTCCAGCTCGCTGAGCGTGCTGTCGATCTCCCATTGCAGCATTGCGGTGCTGGCGGCGGTACTGCCGAAACCCGGCTCCTCCCGGTCGATGATGACAACGGAGAAGCCGCGCGCCGCAAGGTGCTCTGCGACCAGCGCGCCGGTGATGCCGCCGCCGATCACCGCGACATCGGCGGAAAAGCTCTCACTGATCGCTTGCCATGCGGGCCGTATGCCGGTTCGTCCCCAGAGCGAACGGCCGCTGACCATCTGCTCATGGTCGGCTTCGTCGAGATCGAGATCGAGATCGGATGCCACGGATGTCTCCTCGCTTGATCACTTCGGCAATTGCGGCTGCGGTCTTTCTTCGATCAGCAATTCCTCGATAACCGTCATCACGATCAGCGACAGCGGCAGCGCCAGCATCGCGCCGACCGCGCCCCACATCCAGGTCCAGAACAGGATGGCCAGGAAGACGATGAAGGGGTTGATTTCCAGCCGCCGTCCCATCACCGCCGGGAAGATCAGGTTCTCCATCACGAGGTGCACGGTGAAAAAGGCGGCGGCCGGCATCAGGCCGACGATGAAGCCGTCATAGGTGATGATGCCGGCGATGGCGACGGACAGCGTCATCAGCGTGATGCCGAGATAGGGAATGAAGCTCGACAGGAAGGCGAAGAAGCCCCACAGCACCGGTGCCGACAATCCGCTCGCATAGGCGATGACCGTCATGACGACGCCGAGCCCGACATAGATCAGCGAGGCGGTGGCGAAATAGAAGCCGAGCACCTGCTCGACGGCATTGATGACGCGGATCGCCGCCAGCCGCTGCGGGCGGGTGCGGAAGGTCATGATGATCGTCTTGCGCAGATTGACCCGGCTGGCGAGGAAGAGCAGCAGTGCGGCGAAGAAGATCAGCCCCTGCACCAGCGCCGGCGTCAGGCTCGTGGTCACCAGATGCAGGACGTTGCCGGTGTTTTCGAGCAGCGCGCCGATCGACATCGGCCCGCTTTCGAATGTCGCCGGCGTGATGTGCAGCCATTCGATGCGCTCGAGGTAGGGCATGATGCGGTTGATCGTCCGCTCGACGAAGGCCGGCGCTTCGTTGGCAAGCATCGTCAGCGGACCGACAAGCGAATTGGCCAGCAGAGCGATCACCAGGGCGACGCCGCTCGACAGAAGGAAAGCGTTGGCGAGCCGCGGCACGCCCATCTTGCCGAGCTTTTCGGCGGCGAGGCCGAGGATCATGCCGACGACGACGGCAAGGGTGATGGGAATGAGGATCAGCGACATCATGTAGACGGCGGCAAGGCCGAGTATGGCGAAGATGCCGATGATCGCCCACGCCATGCTGATATCAAGCCCGTCCTTTTCAAGCCGATGCACCGGCGGGGAAGGCAATTCCTCCGCCGTCTCCCGCAATGATTTCGCCCAGGCGCTGGTATGGCGTTCGCCGATAGCGATTTTCCTTGCTTGTTTGCGGATGCCGTTGGCGATGCCCATGCGGTGAGGTCCCCGAAGCCCCATTGCTTCGCCACGAAAACGCGCTGATGCGGTTCCGGTTCCGCTGGAGGTCATGCGACGTCGAAAGATGGCCCCTCGGCTTGCCGCAGGGGCGATCGGCAGAAGCCCTCCGCCCTCATCGACGAGCGCGTGGTTTTGATCCGGCCGCCGGAACAACCTCCCAGTCGCGGACGTTCGATCTCTGAAGGAGATAGCTCATGACTGCAGATCGCGATCAGACCAAGGTCACCGAGAGCTTTTCGACCAATCCCCCTTATGCGGACGAGACGAAGCTCAAAGCCGCCGATCGCAGGCGGTGGTGGGGTTGGACCGTCCTCGTGGCGGGTGCGGCGGTCCTCATCATTGCGGGCGTAAGCGTGGCGATCTGGCCCGACCCCACCAATAACGATCCGACGGCGACAGCATCGACGAGGCCGGATCCGATCAATGCGCAGCCGGCCGGGCCCGGAACCTTCAACGATGACCCGGCCTCCGGCCCTTCACGGCCGCCCGAAGAGACGGACCGCGACCCGACGCCGAGCGGAAGCGGTAGCGGTCCGACCGGGGTGACGACGCCATCCGGAACCGAAAAGGTTCAATAGATGGAGTTCAGGCCGCCGATGTAGATCAGGCCGAGAGTGTCAGGCCGATGCCCCAGGGATCCCTGAGGAAGACGCCGCCATCGCGCTTCTCGCTGTCGATCTCCAGCCCGTCGAGCTTCGAGACCGCCGCATCGAGAGTCGCCTTGTCGTTGAAACGGATCTTGTAGTCCGAAAGCCCGGTCATATTGTCGGCGCGCGGGGCCGCGCCCCGGCTGTTCCAGATATTGGCGGCGAGATGGTGATGATAGCCGCCGGTGGCAAAGAAGCTTGCGCCGGGATAACGGGCCATCAGCGTGAGGCCGAGCACGTCGCGGTAGAAGGCGTCGGCCTGCGGGATATCGCCGACCTGCAGATGCAGATGGCCGATCGCCGCACCCTCAGCCATGCCGTCCCAGCGATCCTCGGGCGCGCTGTCGTAAAGCGCCTGCAGGTCGAGGCGCAGCGTCGCCATCTCCACCATGCCGTCCTGATGGAACTTCCATCCTTCGTGCGCCCGGTCGGCATAGATTTCGATGCCGTTTCCTTCCGGGTCGGAAAGATAGATCGCCTCGCTGACGAGATGGTCGGAAGCACCGTCGAGCACGACATTGTTATGCGCCGCATGGCGCAGCCAGCGCGCCAGTTCGGTGCGGTCGGGCATCAGGAAGGCGGTGTGGAACAGCCCGGCGGCGTTGCGCGGCGCGATGGCGGCATTCCCGGCGGTCGTCAGCGTCAGCAGCGGCAGAGCGCCGACCCCGAGAACTTCGCCGCTTGGCGTCTTTTCGATGACTTTCAGACCGAGCATCGACTGATAGAAGCCGGACACAAGACCGAGGTCTTTAACGACGAGATGCGATTGGTCGATATAGGCAGGCCGCGTCAGCGCATAGGATGTTTCGGTCGTCATGGATAATTCTCCTGCCTGTGAAATCGAAGGCGCACCGGCGGTGGCGGCAACCATGCCGCCCGTGGCAAGCTCGAGAAACTGTCGCCGGTTCATGTGCCTGATATCCTCTCGGCTGCCGTACTTGATTCCTATATGGCCCATCGCCATTGTTCACAGAAGCCTCGTTTTGAGGATGAAGCGTTGAGCAAGCGTTGACAATCGCTTGCGCTGATTTGTTTCGCTGACGTGTCCCGCCGACTTGATCACGATCAATACGTCCATATCTTCTTAAGAAGAAGCTTATGCATCTCAGTCATGGAGGGAAGCCATGTACAGGAAGATCATCGTGGCGATTGCGCTCGGCGGCCTCGGCAGGGGAGAAGATATCCTCCGCAAGGCCGGATCGCTGCTCGACGAGGGCGGCGAGATCATCGCGCTCAACGTCGTCGAGGATGTGCCGACCTATGTCGCGATCGAACTGCCGGCCAATATGCTGGAGGACGCCATGAAGGACGGCCGCGACAGGCTGCAGGCGCTGGTCACCGCAACCGGAGTCGCGGCAGCCGTCGAAATCCGCAACGGCCCGCCGGCCAAGGCCATCATTGCGGCCGCCGAAAGCCATCGCGCCGACCTCATCATCCTCGCCTCGCATGTGCCGGATTTTTCCAACTACTTCATCGGCGCCACGGCCGACCGTGTCGTGCGCCATGCCAAGTGCTCAGTGCTGGTCGAACGGCACAAGATCTGAGCGCGCGTTTTCCCTTTTCTCCGCTGGCCGATCTTAAAGCGCGGCAGGCGCCGCGTGACCTGTCACGAAGATTTACCGCGCCCGCGATGTGCCGCTGTTGCGCCGCCATCCGTTCGGTGCGACCATCGAGGCCGGGGACGAAATGGATTGGCGCGCATGGCTGAGTTCAACGGCATTCGCTGGGCTTACGACAGGTATGAACTGATCGCCGATGGCATCGTCCACGGCGTCGGCCTCGTGTTGGCGCTGATCGGCGCCACGGTGCTGATCTTCTACGCCACCGTCTGGAGCTCCTACGGCGCGCTCGCCGCCGCCTGGATCTATGGCGTCGGACTGGTGCTGACGCTTGCGATTTCCTTTTCCTACAATGTGTGGCCGGTCTCGCGCACCAAATGGTTCCTGCGCCGCTTCGATCATTCGGCGATCTTCGTCCTGATCGCCGCCACCTATACGCCGTTCCTCGAACGCGGCGCCGACGATCCGCTGCTCTTGTTCATGCTGGTGGCGATCTGGCTGTTCGCCGCCGTCGGCGTCGTCCTGAAATGCGTCTTTCCCGGCCGTTACGACCGTCTCGCCATCCTGCTTTACCTCGCCATGGGCTGGAGCGGCGTGCTGGTGGCCGGGCCTGTCGCCGCGCGCATCCCCTCCGCCTCGATGCTGCTGATCGTCATCGGCGGCGTCCTCTATTCGCTCGGCGTCATCTTTCATGTCTGGGAGAAGCTGCGCTTCCAGAACGCCATCTGGCACGGTTTCGTCGTCACCGCCGCCGCCGTGCACTATTCGGCCGTCTTCACCTGTTTCAGCCTGCCGGTGCAGGGTTTCTGAGCGGCGGCCTCAGCGCAGCCATCCCGCAAGCGGCGTCTCCACCATCTGCCGTTTACATCCTTTGCACCGCGGCGTATGCCACCCCCGACAGCCAATCGAACCGGACCAACCATGACAGACGCCGTCCTCCTTCGCGACGCCACCGAAGCCGATCTTCCCGCCATCCGCGAGATCTACAATCATGCCGTCGAGCACACGACGGCGATCTGGAACGAGACGCTCGTCGATCTCGAAAACCGGCGGGAATGGTTGAACGCGCGCAAGGGGCGCGGCTTTCCCGTCATCGTCGCCGAGATGTCGGGCAAGGTCGCAGGCTACGCCTCCTATGGCGACTGGCGCGCCTTCGAGGGCTACCGCCATACGGTCGAACATTCCGTCTATGTCGACAAGGATTGCCGCGGCGCCGGTATCGGCGAGGCCTTGATGCGGGCGCTGATCGCGCGCGCCGCTGCCGCCGATATCCACGTGATGATCGCCGGCATCGAGGCTGAGAACGCCGCCTCGATCCGGCTGCACGAGAAGCTCGGCTTCCGCATCGCCGGCAGATTTTCCGAGGTCGGCACCAAGTTCGGCCGCTGGCTGGATCTCACCTGCATGGAGCTTCGTCTGCCCGGCAAGCCGGATTGACCGGCATGCCTGGGCACGGATGAGCGCTTCGGACGGAGTGAAACGGCAAATCATTGCCAGCGCGCTCGCCATCTTTTTATTGTATTCTGAGCTGTGTAGAAATGAGAGGCCGCCTGCTTCGCGAGAGGCGGCGTGAAGCGTCATGGAGATCAACAGTTCAATGGTAATGCATAGATCGCCGCTCGGCCTCCTTGCCTTGCTTCTTCTCGCCTCCGCTCCGATCTCCACGCGTGCCGCCGATTGCGGCAGCACGGCCTCACCGAAGCTCGACTGGCAGGAATGCTCGAAGAAGAACCTGATGCTGCAGGGCAGTGATCTCGAAGGCGCCAATCTCTTCAGCACTGATTTCTCGCTGACCGATCTCAGTGGCGGGAATTTCAAATCCGCCAATCTGGAGAAGGCGACTTTGGTGCGCGCCTCGCTCGAGGGTTCACATGCCGAAGGGGCCAACTTCGCCAAGGTCGAGGCCTATCGCGCCAGCTTCGCCAATATTGCCGCCGAAGGCGCGTCCTTTGCCGGCGCCGAGCTGCAGCGCGCCAATTTCGGCGGCGCCCGGCTCTCCGGTGCGAGCTTCGAAAAGGCCGAACTCGGCCGCGCCGATTTCGACAAGGCGGTGCTGACGGGGGTTAAATTCTCCTTCGCCAATCTCTCCCGCGCCGATCTCTCCAACGCCACCTTCGAAGGCCCGGCAACATTCGAGCGCGCCTTCATGTTCCTGACCCGCATCGAAGGTCTCGACCTGTCGGCCGCCGCCGGGCTCGAACAGACGCAGATCGACCTCGCCTGCGGCGACGCCTCGACCAAGCTCCCCTCCGGCCTCTCTACGCCGGCAACCTGGCCATGCCCGGCCGAGCACGAGTAGCCGGGCGAAACCTTGCGCCTATGGCAACTACGCCCGGCTGGTTTAGGGATGTCGGGTATCGGAACGAGCGGCGAGTTTCTAATCCTGTTCGTCTTCATCCGACCTTAGCAGATCGACAAGCGCAGCAACCCTGCCTGTCGGCAGATGCCGGCCTTCACCCATCAACGCTTCGTCGTTGTTGGCCCATGCAAATGCCTCGGCAAGTTCGGCCTGCGTCGCACCTGTTGCGATGACCTCGGCCACTAGCATTTTGTCGGCGGGCCCCAGGACGGCGACGACATCGTCTGAAGTCATTGTCATAGCCATTGCTCCTCGCTCAAGCTTCGCCCAGATATGGTGGCGTGCTCGAAAAAATCAATTTTTTTCGTTGGGCGGTTCTGTCCTCTTGAAACGTTAAGCTACTGAATTATATCAGCATTGTTGGCCGCCGAATAGCGGCCGACGCCAGGTCCAGGAGACGCCGGTCGCTCTGGGCGTCTCCTTGTATCCATGTTGCTTGTAAGGAGGATATGGCTATGAGGACAAACCTCGATTTCTCTCCCCTGTTCCGGTCGAGCATCGGCTTCGAGCGGATGTTGAACGCGCTCGAGGCTGCAAGCCGTGCCGAAACAGTCGACAACTGGCCGCCTTACGACATCGTCAAAGCCGGCGAGGATGATTACCGCATCGCTATGGCGGTAGCGGGCTTCTCGCGGGACGAGCTGGCGATCACTCAAGAGCAGAACATGCTCATTGTCGCAGGGCAGAAAACCAACGGCGAAGATGTTCAATACCTGCATCGCGGCATTGCCGCACGGTTCCAGCGTCGGTTCGAACTTGCCGATCACGTGAAGGTCGTGGATGCCGGCCTCGTCGACGGTCTGCTGACCATCGCTCTCAAACGCGAAATTCCTGAAGAGATGAAGCCACGCCAGATCGGAATCGAAACGGGTCAGGCAATGCCGAAGGCGCGGCCGAAGGAGATCGAGGCCGGGAAGCACGCGGCTTAAGCTTCGCCGGCCGCAGGCAAACATGGCGCCGGGAATGGCCTGGCGCCAAACGAAGAGCTTGCCCAGGAACCACCAGAAAGGAGTAAAACCATGAGTGTCCGTGATTTGATTCCCTGGGGTCGCAACAACGGCAACCAGGGTCCGAGTCTCCTTCGCGACGACGACCGCGATCCCTTCCTGTCGCTCCATCGCGAGGTCAATCGGCTGTTCGACGATGTTTTCCGCGGCTTCGGCTCCGGGCTGCCGTCACTGCGTGGCGTCAGCGGGTTCGGTGCCGGCTGGCCGAGTGTCGAAATCTCCGATACCGACAAGGAAATCAAGGTGACGGCCGAAGTACCCGGCCTTGAGGAAAAGGACATCGAAGTCCTGCTCAATGACGGCGTTCTGACGCTAAAAGGTGAAAAGCGTTCGGAGACTGAAGACAAGGAGAAGCAGTTCTCGGAGCGCTACTACGGCCGCTTCGAGCGGCGCATCCCGCTCGGCACCGAGGTCAAGGAAGACCAGGTCGAGGCCACCTTCAAGAACGGCATCCTGACCGTCCGCTTGCCTAAGACCGAAAAGGCTCAGTCACAGGTCAAGCGCATCGCCATCAGGAGCTGATCCAAACAAGTATGGCGGCCGCCACCCGGCCGCCTCCGATCGATCTTGGCTTGCGGACCCGCTTGGCTGAACTTTGCGACGGCGGGTCCGACGAGGTCAACGAGCCCTTTGTCTCTTGCGAGGCAATTCCCCGACGGGCGCTCACGTAGGTGCGGCCCCTTGTTCCGCTGCTGCGGCGAAGCCGTGACGGCCGGTCTGCTGTGCCAGGAGATCATGTTTCTCTGCGAACGCGACGAACAGTCCACGAGCAGTTTCCGCGTCGATTTCGCCACGGAGGGCGGCAGCACAGGCCTTCAGCGCAACCGAATGGGCCGCGTCTCGGGATATGGCCGGCCATTCGTCAAGATGCCGGTATGCCTCCATGACCGTTCGGAGCTCCGCAGGAAATCCAAGGCCAACAAAAATAGTGACAGGCTGTTTGAACACATCGGGTCTCATCATTCTCTCCTTTCCTACCGCGATGTTGGACGAGCAATCTGCGTCAAGCGCCTCCGAGCTGCGATCTGCGACGAGGCTTTGCGGCCTCCAAACCGGGCGCTCGGCTGGCGCCAGATTAGTTGGTTTTTGACGATTTCCGATTCAATAGGACGAAGGAAAATTTGGTCCGTTCTGCGAGCTGGAGCGACGCCACCTCAATCCTCTCTGTCAAGGGCGCAACGACGGCGTCTGCAAACCTCGGTCCAGTCGCGCGTCGCCTCAAGCTGACGATGTACTTCCCTTGCTTGCCATACGAAGGATCGGTGCGGCCTATTTCCCCGGCTCGAACACCATGGCGTGGCCGTTGATGCAGTAGCGCAGGCCGGTCGGTGGCGGGCCGTCGGGGAAGACGTGGCCGAGATGGGCGTCGCAGCTGCCGCAGCGGATTTCGGTGCGCACCATGCCGTAGGTCGTGTCGCGATGTTCGGTCACCGCATCGGGCGACACGGCTTCGAAATAGCTCGGCCAGCCGCAGCCGGCATCGAATTTCGTGTCGGAGCGGAAGAGCGGCGCGTTGCAGCCGACGCAGCGGTAAAGCCCTGTCTCGAAGGAATCCCAGTAGGGGCCGGTGAAGGCGCGCTCGGTGCCGTGCTGGCGGGTGATGCGGTATTGCTCCGGCGTCAGCTGCTCTTTCCATTCGGCATCGGTTTTATGGATCTTGGCGGTGGTTGCAGTTTCGGACATGACGTGCTCCTTTCGCCGAGGCGCGGCTCCTTCTTGCGAGAAAATGTGGTGCGCCGTCCTTGCTTCATCAAGCCTCCGGCGCCTTGCCGCCACAATCGCGGCATACGGCAATTCAGGGAAGACGCTTGCTTTTACATCTATTAAGGGTTTTCCGTTAGGGTTAATGTTACGTGCATTGAGGAAACATTGGTGTTTGAAGCGGCAATCGTCCTGCTCTACGGTCTCGTGACCGCGGCCGCCATAGCGGTCACGATGCTGGAAGGCTGGGCCAATCGTGACGGCTTGACGCTCCATCGTCTCGCCGGCCTTATCGCGTGCCTGCTGTGGCCGCTGACGCTTGTGCTCTTCATCCTGCACGGCTGCGTCCTCCGGCTGCTGACACGTCTTTCCCGCTCCGCCGCCTGACCGCTTCGAACTTTCCGCGCGGCATTGGCCGGCGACCGAAAACGCTTGAGACGCCCTCCCGTTTCGCCTAAGTCAGAAGACGAGCCGATTTGCGTCGGCGTTCCGTCTGGCCGGTAGAGGAGGAGACATGGCCGATGTCACGGCTCTGACATTTCTGGCCCTGTGTCTGCCGCTCGCCGGCGCTCTTGCCGCTCCCTTCGTCATCCGCATCCTCGGCGCAAACGGGGCCTGGCTGCTGGCGACCGCTCCGCTGTTTGCCTTCCTGCATTTTCTGCGCCTGCTTCCGCAGGTCGCGCGCGGTCAGGCCGTCGCCGGCGGTTATGCCTGGGTGCCGAGCTACAACCTCTCCTTTTCCTGGTTCCTCGACGGCCTGTCGCTGGCTTTCGCGCTGCTGATCACCGGCATCGGCACGCTGATCGTGCTCTATGCCGGCGCCTATCTCAGGGGACATAGGGATCAGGGCCGCTTCTTCTCCTTCATCTTTCTCTTCATGGGCGCGATGCTCGGGATCGTCGTGTCCGACAGCTTCCTGATGTTCTTCATCTTCTGGGAACTGACGTCGATCACCTCCTTCCTGCTGATCGGCTTCGATCACGAGCGCGAGGCGGCCCGTCGCGCCGCCCTGCAGGCGCTTGTCGTCACCGGCGGGGGAGGGCTCTGCCTGCTCGCCGGCCTGCTCATTCTCTGGAACATGTCGGGCGTCACGCAGATGTCGCAGCTGATCGGGTCGGGTGATATGCTGCGCGAAAGCCCGCTCTATCTCGCGGCCCTCATTCTGGTGCTCGGCGGCGCCTTCACCAAGTCGGCGCAGTTTCCCTTTCATTTCTGGCTGCCGAACGCCATGGAGGCGCCGACGCCGGTGTCGGCCTACCTGCACTCGGCCACCATGGTGAAGGCCGGCGTCTATCTGCTGATGCGGCTCAATCCGGTCATGGGTGCAACGCCCGCCTGGGAAATCCTTCTGCCCTTCTTCGGCGGCCTGACGCTGGTGGTCGGCACCGCGCTTGCCATCCGCCAGACCGACCTGAAGCTCAAGCTCGCCTATACCACCGTCTCCTCGCTCGGCCTGCTCGTCATGCTGATCGGCTTCGGCTCCGACCACGCGGTGGCGGCGGCGGCGCTCTATCTGGTGGCGCATTCCCTGTTCAAGGGGGCGCTCTTCATGGTCGCCGGCATCATCGATCACGAGACCGGCACGCGTGACATCACCCGGCTCGGCGGCCTCAGGCGGGCGATGCCGCTGACATGGATCATCGCCCTTGCCGCGGCCTTCTCCATGGCCGGCCTGCCGCCCTTTTTCGGCTTTCTCGCCAAGGAGGAGATCTATACGGCGCTCGTCGGCGGCGACATCCGCGCCATCACCTTCACGGCGATCGCCGTCTTCGGCAACGCGCTGATGTTCGCCGTCGCCTTTGCCGTGGCGCTGAAACCCTTCCTCGGCCGGCCGGCGCAGACGCCGAAAGCCGCGCATGAGGCGCCCGTCCTGCTCTGGCTCGGCCCGGCCGTTCTCGCCGTCCTCGGCCTGCTGTCGGCGATTTTCGCGAGCTTCAGCCATGCCGCTCTGTCCTCGCCGATCGCAGCCGCGATCCGCGGGACCCCGGTTGAGATTTCCATTTCGCTGGCGCCGCATATCGGCCTGCCCTTGGCCCTTTCGCTGCTGACCGTGCTGCTCGGCATCGGCGTCTACTGGCAGCTCGATCGGACACGTTTCTGGATGGCGGTTTTTCTGCGCGCGGCCGGGCGCGGGCCGGACCATGGTTTCGACCTCGCCATGGTGGGCCTTGTCCGTTTCGCCGGCCGCCTCATCCGCTTTGTCCAGCCGGGGCGGCTGGAGATCTATGTCGCCTGCACCTTCCTCTGCCTCGCCGCCATCCTCATCATTCCCCCGATCCTCTATGGCGAACTGCCGCATCTTCCCGCCTGGCCGGCAGATGTCAGGCTGTATGAATGGGCGGTGTTCCTGATCGCCGCCTTCGGCCTTGCCGCCGTGCTCGTCGCCCGCGACCGGCTGACGGCGATCGTCTCGCTCGGCATCCAGGGCTTCGCCGTCGCCGTCATCTTCCTGCTGTTCGGCGCGCCGGACCTGTCCTTCACCCAATTCATGGTCGAAACGCTTTCGGTGGTCATCCTCGCCCTGGTCATGACCAGGCTTCGGCTCTCTCCGGACGATCGGCGCTCGCCCGGCCGCAGGCTCCTGCACGGTGTGCTGGCGCTTGCCTGCGGTCTCGGTTTTTCGCTTTTGCTGCTGCGGGCGACGCAGCTGCCGTTCAACGACGCGCTGACACTATTCTTCAACGCCTATTCCAAATCGATCGCCCACGGCGCCAATGTCGTCAACGTCATCATCGTCGATTTCCGCGGCACCGACACGCTCGGCGAAATCGCTGTTGTCGCCGTGACCGGCCTTGCCATCCTGGCGCTGATCCGCATCCGCGCCGGCAGCGAGCGCAAGCTTGCCGCCAATGATCCGGATGCGGTCGGAGCAGGAGAGTGATGACGTGAACACCCTGATCTTCCGCACTGTCGCCCCGTTCCTCACCGCGCTGATGCTGCTTTTTTCCGTCTTTGTGCTGCTGCGCGGCCATAATGAGCCGGGCGGCGGCTTCATCGGTGGGCTGATCGCCGCCTCGGGCCTGGCGATCTACGGCATTGCCCGCGGCGTCGCCGCCGTTCGCCGCGCCCTGTTCTTCCATCCGCTGTCGGTTGCCGGCTGCGGCCTCTTACTGTCGACCGCGGCTGGTCTTCTCTCCATCCTCTTCGGCGTTCCCTTCATGACCGGCCTCTGGATCTACCCGATCCTTCTCGGCCTCGAAGTGCCGCTGTCGAGCGTCATGCTCTTCGACGTCGGCGTCTATCTCGTCGTGCTCGGCGCCATCACCTCGATAGCGCTGGCATTGGAAGAAAAGGAGGTGGAGTGATGGAGCCGCTTCTTGCGATCCTCGTCGGCCTGTTCTTTGCCGCCGCCATCTATCTGATGCTGTCGAGATTCTCGATCAGCATCATGCTCGGCATCGCCATCCTCGGCAATGCGGTCAACCTGCTGCTCTTTACATCAGGCCGGCTGACACGTGAGGTGCCGCCGATCATCCCGGCGGGTCTCGACGCCTTGCCCGCCGGCGCCGCCAACC
Source organism: Rhizobium sp. M1 (assembly GCF_002531805.1). NCBI lineage: Bacteria > Pseudomonadati > Pseudomonadota > Alphaproteobacteria > Hyphomicrobiales > Rhizobiaceae > Rhizobium > Rhizobium sp. M1. The sequence continues at coordinate 70,779 of NZ_NWSW01000020.1, forward strand.
CGCTGCCGCAGGCGCTCATCCTGACGGCGATCGTCATCTCTTTCTCCTTCCTCGCCTTCCTGCTGGTGCTGACCTACCGCGCCTATCAGGATCTCGGCACCGACGACACCAGCGAGATGCGCGCCGCCGAGCCCGACGACCGGCCGCTGCCGCCATTGGGGTATTGATGCGAATGTCGGTGCGGATGCTCACCCCCCTCTGCCCTGCCGGGCATCCCGGAGGCCACATCTGATGGCCGCTCCCACCGCTACCGTCGATCTCGCCGCCGCCCTGGTCACCGCCCCGGTGCCCATCGGTCATTGGCTCGCCATCCTGCCGGTCGCCCATTGCATCACGCTCGGCGCCGTGTTGCTGATGGTGCGCGCCTATCCCCGCCTGCAGGCCTGGCTGGCCATTTCGGGCCTTGCGGGCCTGGCGCTGATGGATGCGGCGCTGCTTGCCAAGGTCGCGGCCGAAGGGCCGCTGACCATGGTCATGGGGCGCTGGCTGCCGCCATTCGGCATCGCCTTCACCGTCGATCTCTTCGGTGCGCTGATGGCCTTCGCCGCAGCCCTTGCCGGGCTCGCCGGCGGCATCTATGCGCTGGCCGATATCGGCGAAAGCGGCCGCCGATACGGTTTCTTTCCGCTGCTCATGCTGCTGATGGCCGGTGTCACCGGCGCCTTTCTCACCGGCGACGTCTTCAATCTCTATGTCTGGTTCGAGGTGCTGCTGATCTCGTCCTTCGGGCTGATCATCCTCGGCTCGGAACGGCAGCAGATCGACGGCGCACTGAAATATGCGGTGCTCAATCTGATCGCCACGACCCTGTTCCTGGTCGGCGTCGGCATTCTCTATGCTGTCTTCGGCACGCTCAACATGGCCGATATCGCCGGGAAGGCGAGGGACATCGGCGGCACGGCGCCGCTGATGTCGCTGGCAAGCCTCTTCCTGCTTGCCTTTGCCATGAAGGCGGCCGCCTTCCCGGTCAATTTCTGGCTGCCCGCCGCCTATCATACCCCGCGCATCACCGTCTCGGCGCTGTTTGCCGGCCTGCTGACCAAGGTCGGCATCTACGCGCTGGTTCGGGTGATGGTCATGCTGCTGCCGGCCGAACGCGCCGAACTCAGCCTTGTGATCGCGCTCGCGGCCGCCGCGACCATTCTCGTCGGCGCGCTCGGCGCTCTGGCCGAAAACGACATCCGCAGGCTGTTCGGCCATGTCGTCATATCGGGCATCGGCAACATGCTTGCCGGCGTCGCGCTCGGCAATCCCGGCGGCATCGGCGGCGCGGTCTTCTACGCGCTCCATTCCATGGTGCTGATGACGGCGCTTTATCTTGCCGCCGGCGAGATCGCCCGGCGCGGCGGTGGTTTTTGCCTGTCGGATCTCGGCGGGCTCTATCGGCAAAGCGGCGGCTTCACCGCGCTGTCGCTCGTGCTCTTCCTTGCCGCCTGTGGCCTTCCGCCCTTTTCCGGCTTCTGGCCGAAGGTCATGCTCGTCAAGGCCGCGCTCGATAGCGGTGCCTGGTGGCTGGCGGCGGCAATCCTCGCCGGCGGTTTCCTGACGACGATCGCCTTCGGTCGCCTCTTCCTCCTTGCCTATTGGCGCCCCGCGCCGATGGCGCTCGCGTCGTCGAAACCCTCCTGGCGCACTGGCCTGCCGCTCGCCGCGCTGACCGCGCTCACCATCGGCTTCGGCATCCTGCCGGAACGGCTGCTGGCGCTGTCGCAAGCGGCCGCCGCTGGCCTTGCCGATCCCCAGGCCTACCTCCATTCGGTCTTCCCGCAAGGAGGTCAGCGGTGATCGCCTTCGTCTTCAACCTGCTCCTCGCCATCGCCTGGGTCACTGTTACCGGCAGCGCCTCGCTGCATAATTTCGTCTTCGGCTTCCTGCTGGCGGCCCTGGCGCTGGCCGTCATCCGCGAACCTTTCGGCAGCAGGGGATATCTGCGTCGCACCCGCCTGGTGCTGTCGCTCATCGCCCTCTTCCTCAAGGAATTGTCGCTGTCGGCCTGGAAGGTCACGCTCACCGTTCTCTCACCGGATATGAAACTGAAGCCGGGCATCTTCGCCTTTCCTCTGACGGTGACCAGCGATTTCGAGATCACCCTGCTCGCAAATCTCATCACGCTGACACCAGGCACGCTTTCCGTTGATGTCTCGTCGGATCGCCGCACGCTCTATGTCCACGCGCTCGATTGCTCCGATCCGGAGGCGACAAAACGCGGCATTGCCAGTGGTTTCGAACGCAAGATCATGGAGGCCTTCCGGTGATCACGCCTGCCGCCATCGTCGCCGTCGCATCCGCGACCGCCCTCGTCATCCTCGGCCTGGCGCTGCTTTTGACCGTCTGGCGCGTCGTTGCCGGCCCGACATTGCCGGATCGCATCCTCGCCCTCGACATGCTGACCGGCATCGCCATCGGCTTCATCGCCGTCATCGCGGTCAAAACAGGGTTTTCCCTCTATATCGATATCGCCATCTCGCTCGGCCTCGTCGGCTTCCTGGCAACCGTCGCCTTCGCCCGCTTCGTGCTGTCGCGCGGCAACATCCAATCGCCGCCATCTGCGTCCGCAGCCAAGGGCGGCGCAAAGACGCGCCGGGCGGGGAGGAAGGGACGATGATGGCCTATCTCGTCGCAGCCGTCACCGCGCTGCTGCTGGTTGCCGGTGCGCTCTTTGCCCTTGCGGCGGCCATCGGCCTGGTCCGGCTGCCCGATCTCTATACGCGCATGCACTCGGCCTCGAAGGCCGGCACCGTCGGCTCCGGCCTGCTGCTCTTTGCCGCCGGCCTCTATTCGCAGGACCCGGCGGTTATCGCCCGCGCCCTTGCCGGTTTCGTCTTCTTCCTGTTGACGGCGCCGGTTTCCGCCCATCTGCTGGCCAGGGCAGCCCATCGTTCGGGACACGATCTCGGCGCCATCTCGGTCCGCGATGATATGCGCGAACGCTGAGGGGTTGCTATTGCCATCTTAACCTGTTTTACGTCTGACTTATGCACAGGAAGCTGTGAGTAAAGCTTGGGCTAAAGTCCTATAATTCTTCGTCGGCCATTTTTTCTCAAGAAAAACGACAAATAATAATTGGCCTTTCGGCCAAACGATGGTATTTGAAAATGCAAGTAGAATTCTGATTGTGAATTACAATCGTACTGCTTCCAAGTCCCTCAGTTTTGATTTTTCAATGTCTAAACTGGGGCCATCGCCTGGAGCATGACGTAGTGGTTTTTGGTCAGGCAGTATAAGAACAGGTCTCGAACTTCGGAATCTAGGGGTGGATTTCACGTTTTTCGAAACAGAAGATTGCTTCCTGTGCTTTTGCTGTTCGCTTCTACGAGGCGGGTCTTTGGCGTGACAGTCAAAGATCGTTTGAGCATGCTAACAGGAGAAAACAATATGACGGATATGGCGACCGGCAATGGGCCGGAGCTGCTTGTGGAACTGACGGCCGACATCGTGGCGGCTTATGTCAGCAACCATGTTGTCCCGGTCAGCGACCTGGCGAATCTGATTTCCGACGTGCATTCGGCACTGAGCAACACGTCCGTACCGCAGCCCGCTGCGGCCGTTGTCGAAAAGCAGAAGCCTGCAGTCTCTGTCCGCAAGTCCGTACAGGACGAGCAGATTACGTGTTTGGAATGCGGCGGCAACTTCAAGTCCCTCAAGCGTCACCTGATGACGCATCACTCTCTCTCGCCGGAAGAATACCGCGAGAAGTGGGACCTGCCGACCGACTACCCGATGGTAGCGCCCGCCTATGCCGAAGCGCGTTCGCGCCTGGCAAAGGAGATGGGCCTGGGTCAGCGCCGCAAGCGCGGCCGCGGCTGAGCTTTTTCGAAAGCAATCAACGACAAAAGCCGGGTCTTGCGCCCGGCTTTTCTGTCTGTAACGCGACTGTGATTCCAAAAAACGTGAGCCGCTTTCGGGCGACATTCTGTTCCGACTCATTAATTGACAACGGGAATCAAACTTTAGTCCGGGGAGATCCGAAATCATCCTGTTCCAGGCGAGGAAAATAATCTTCCAGACTATTTCGCGCCGATCGGAAATGACGCAGGTGAAGACGGGATATCACGAGGAGCCCCATCTTATGCTTCCGGGGTGAGGCGTAGAATGTATTCCTATACTATAAGGAAGTGTTAATATACTAAATTACACGGCGCTGCCACGTGCGTTCGGGGAGAATCGAATCACGTTCAAGCCGCGGCGCGGACGTTCGCCTCTTCCCGGATTCTCCTCACCATCGAGCGCAACCCGTTCGAGCGCTGCGACGACAGGTTCTCCACCAGTCCGATCTTCGAGAAGATTTCGAAGGCATCGAGCGCGGCGATCTCCGATGCCGGCTTGCCGGAATAGGTGGCAAGCACGATGGCGACGAGACCGCGCACGATATGGGCATCGGAATCGCCCTCGAAGCTCATGATCGGGTTGTCCGGATCGCCCGACGTGTGCGTCACCAGCCACACCTGGCTGGCGCAGCCCATCACCTTGTTCTCGGAGGTGCGCTTTTCCTCGGCCAGCTCGGGCAGCGCCTTGCCGAGTTCGATGACATAGCGGTAGCGGTCTTCCCAATCGTCCAGGAAGGTAAAGTCGTCGATGATCTGGTCGAGGGATGCCATAAAACGCCTTTCACCATTGGCATGCCGGGCAAAACTGCACGGCAATTTTGCCTCCGGACATGCTCTACTACTGCATATAGGTGAAAGACCGGCAGATTTGAACAGTTAAAGCGCGTCGTGGCCCCTCGGATTTGCCCGTGCTTCAGTTTTTTTCTGTTTGCGCATGTCGCCCAAGACCCCGCCCGCATATTTATGCGTGACACGTTCTGAAAAGAAACGCCGTGAGGGATGGGCATCCTCACGGCGCAGCAAGATGCTGAATTAAACAGGGCAGGCACGTCAGGCATGGGGCATTTCCGCGTCATGCGGACCACCGATGCAAGCTCAGGCAATTCCGGCTGCGAAGCTGTCTCTGTCCGGAATTGCGTCAAACAAGAACGAAGAATTCGAAATGCGTTTCGGGCGGGCGCCCGCGCACTATCGTCAGATCGCCGGTTTCGGCGTCGGCAGCGGGATCGCGCCGGTTACCACCGTCTCGGGGGCCGTTTCATCGTCGACCGGCGGGCGGTAGGGCATCGGCTGGTTGAGTGCAGCCTTTGCCTCGCGCACCTTCTCCTGGACGGAAGGGGCGGCGAGGGAGGGCAGGGCGGGTGCTGCCCGCTGTGCCGTTTCGGCAAGCTTTGCAGTCGTTGCCGGCTCGTCGCTGAACTGGCTGTCGAGCAGTTCATAAGCAACGTGAGCACCCTCGCGGGCCCGGTAGCCGAGCGCCGTCAGCGTCTCGGCGCCCTTGGCGCAGACCTCGGGTTTTTCCGAGCACATGCCGGTCAGATAGTCATAGGCGCCGCTCGCCGCCGTAAAGGCGTCGGAAAGCTGCAATTGCGGGCCGCTGGCGAGCTTGTCGGAACCCTCCGTGCTGAAGACGGAAAGAAGCACGAGCACAAGGCCAAACCAGAAGGATCCTTTGATCAGAAACCACATTGTCGTTGCCCATCCTGTTTTCCCGTCCGGTTCTTTTCGCCGAATCAGGCCGGTTGTCCGGTGTGCTTTCACCCTATCGATAAGTTGCGAATGCCGCTTTTCGAAACTCGCGCGCATTTGCGGCAAATTTAATTCAAATTTTAGCGAAGCGGATTTGAGCTGCATTTAAGTCGAATGCGAGCGATCGCCGTTAAGCATCAGGGCAGCACCTGCTTGCAATTGCAGGGCTTTTGGCCGCTCGCCTTGCCACAGGAGTTAACGTCGTGCTGAAATATGAAGGAATTCCGTTGCTTACCGGCTATTAACCACAAAAAGCAAAGGGGCTCTCGGATGCTTCAAAACGGGATTTTCTGCGCTTTCTGGCTGTGAACAGCGCTTTTGCCTTATCCTTTCCTTAAGTCGCGGGGGCCTATTGTCCGGATCGACAAACAGCCTTTTTCGGGCGGGTATTGCGTGCGAATATTGAGTGACATTGGCAGCTGGGTGACGGCGCTCGTAGACCGGGCGGCGACAAGCTGGCTCTCCCGGACGGGCGGCGGCGAAGCCGTGCGCCAGCGCGAACTTGCGATTCTGCGCCGCCTGGTGCTGCTGTCCTCGGCCGCTCTCGTCGCCGCGCCCGTCGGTCTTTCGGCCGTCACCAGCCCCGCCGTCGCCTTGCCGGCCGGTGTCGCCATGGTCTGCGCCGCCTTCCTCTTTTCCGCCGTCGGCAGCATCGCGCTTGCCCGCCAGGGCTCGTCGGCCGGCATCGCCACGCAGTCGGCCGAGGACTTCTTCCTTGCCGTCACGCCCGGCCTCGTCCTGTTTCTCGATCCGCACGGCAGCGTCGCCACCATCGGCGGCCGCGACCGCCGCGATTTCCTCGCCTGGATGCGCGATCCCAAGGGCAGGGGCTTCCTGGAGCAGGTGCATGTCTCCGATCGCATCCTGTTCCTGCAGGCGCTCGATGGCCTGCGGCGCGGCGAGGATGCCGCAAGCGTCGATCTGCGCCTCGACCGGCCCTCGGTTTCGCGCGATCAGCGCCAGTTCGCTTATCTCAGAATGGATATGACTGCCCGGCGCGATGCCGATGGTGAGCTGGCCGCCGTCATCGCCCAGCTGCGCGACGTCTCCGTCGAGCAGCAGCTGCGGGCCGAGGCGCAGAGCCGCGCGGCCGACGCCGAATCGGCAAACGATGCCAAATCGCGGTTCCTCGCCGCCGTCAGCCATGAGCTGCGCACGCCGCTCAACGCCATTCTCGGTTTTTCCGACATTCTGATCGGCGAATATTTCGGCAAGTTCGAAAACGACCGCCAGCGGGAATATGTCGGCCTCGTCCGCGAATCCGGCGCGCATCTGCTGTCTGTCGTCAACACCATGCTCGACATGAGCAAGATCGAAGCCGGCCGCTACGAGCTGATCCTCGAAGCCTTCGATATATCGGCCTCCGTCAGATCCTGCGAATCGATGCTGGCCTTGCAGGCCAAGAGCAAGGGCGTCACCCTGACGAGCCGGATCCAGCGCGGCCTCGGCGAGATCGTCGCCGATCAGCGCGCCATCCAGCAGATCCTCATCAATCTCGTCGGTAATGCGGTGAAGTTCACCGAGGCCGGCGGCGTCGTCTCCGTCGATGCGGCGGCGCGCGACGGCATCCTGAAGCTGACGGTCAGCGATACCGGCATCGGCATTGCCGCCGACAAGCTGGCAATGCTCGGCCAGCCCTTTGTCCAGATCCAGAACGATTACACCCGCCGCTTCGAAGGCACCGGCCTCGGCCTTTCGCTGGTCAAGGGGCTGGTGGCGCTGCATGGCGGAAATTTTGCTATCGCCAGCCAGCCGGGCGAGGGTACGATCATCACCATCGAGATCGCGGTGGACGGTTCGGGCGCCCGGCGGGCCGAAGATGCCGGCCATGGCGCGACCGTCGAGTTTCCGCCGCGGCTGAAGGACGCGGTCAAGTCAGGGGTAGAATTGGAAGAGGGGCTTTTCGATGGCCACGCGCAAGCGAAAATCGCCTAGGGGAAAAAACCGACGGCAGCAGCCGGGCCTTGTCGTGTCAGGTGCAGCCGCTCTCGGTGGCCTCGGCCTGCAGGGCGCATCTGCGCTGGGCGGTCTCGGCCTGCAGGGCGCATCGGCGCTCGGCGGCGTCATCGGCCGCAATCCGTCGGTTGCCGGCGGCACGATCGCCTTCTTCGTCATCTTCTCCTTCGTCGCGGCCAATGCGCTCTGGTATCAGCCCGGCCTGCATCCGCATCCGATTTTCCGCACCCGCGATCCGCATTCTTCAAACGTGCTCGGCGCTCGCCGCCCGGCCGAAGAGCAGCAGGGCGACGTCACCACCTTCCGGATCGAACGGCCTGAGGATGCCGCCGCCACCACCAGCGCGACGCCGGCGCCGGCCGCACCGGCTCAGCAGCCGAGCGAGCTGGTCATGGGGATCCAGCAGCAGCTGGTGCGCCGCGGCCTCTATAACGGTGTCCCTGACGGCATCATCGGCCCCCGCACCAGCGCCGCCATCCTGTTCTTCCAGGAGACCGTCGGCATGGCCCAGACCGGGGAAGCGACACCGGAAGTGCTGGCGGCGCTGAAAACCGACGCTGCCGGCCCTTCGACCGTGCCGGTGGAAAAACCGCGTGAGGATGTGAGCTCGAAGGCGGCGGCGGAAGACCCGGTGGCCGCCGCGATCCGCAGCGCCGAAAAGACGGTCAAGACGGCGCCATCAGCCGCAAAGCAGCTTCCTTCCAGCGAACTCACCACTGTCGACCTGGTGCTGAAGATCCAGAAGGGTCTGTCCAACATGGCCTATGCCAATGTCGGCGTCGACGGTGTTGCCGGCGAGCAGACCCGCGCTGCCATCCGCCATTTCCAGAAGCACTACAACCTGCCTGAAAACGGCGAGCCGAACGAGGCGGTGCTGAAGAAACTCAAGGAAATCGGCGCGATCTGAAGCATGGCGCGCCGCCTGTAGCCGCAAGCTTTGCTCGAAGGACCTACAACCTAAGTCTAAGACGCTGTCGCTATTTGCAACTTATTAACCATGTTGATCGAAGCTTTGCCGATTGAGGCGGGGGACGTCGGTCATGCATGCGCTGAAGGCGATAGACGATCTGGCCGGAGAACCGGCAGTCGAAGCGGAAGGCCCGGATCGCACCGCCTTGCGCCACATCCTGCAGCGTCTTGCAGAGGAGGCCTCGACGCTCGGCATCGATCTCGTCGATATTGCCGGCGCCATTCAGGACATGGCGGCGATGTCGGCCCGCCATGCCTCCGCCTTCGATCATGTCACCAGCACTGCGCTTTCGATTGCCGAAACCAACCGTTCGGTCGCCCTGTCGCTGCGCGAGACCGACCGCACTGCGGCCGAAGCCCGCCAGATGCTGAAGGAATCGGCCGACCGCCTGTCCGGCTCCGTCGCCGAGATCGGCCACATGGTTCAATCCTCCAACGTCATCGGTGCCGAAATCGCCGGCTTTTCGAAGTCGCTGGCCGATGTCGACAAGATCGCCGACGAGATCAGCACCATTGCCCGCCAGACCAACCTCCTGGCGCTGAATGCCGCGATCGAGGCAGCGCGCGCCGGCGATGCGGGCAAGGGTTTTGCCGTTGTCGCCGCCGAGGTCCGGGCGCTTTCGCTGCAGACCTCGAAGGCGACCGGCTCGATCCAGGACACGCTGGACGAATTGCGGGTGAAGATCGACCGGCTGTCGGTGGTCGGCGGCGATGCGCGTGAGAGTGCCGCCGGTGTGCGCGACAAGTCGGAGGCGATGCGCGGCGCCTTCGAAAGCATGGAGCATGTCATCACCCGCATCCTCGACAGTTCGACCGTCATGGCCAACACCACCGAGGCCGTCGACCAGCAATGCGCCGGTTTCGTCGAAAAGCTCAGTGAGATGTCGGGCGAGGTCGCCGGTTCGAATATCAGGCTGCAGCAGGCGGCGAAACGCGTCGACAGCGTCGTCGGTCTCTCCGAAACCCTGGTCCAGCTGACGGCGAGCGCCGGTGTCAAGACCGCCGACAGCCGCTGGATCGAGGAGGCGCAATCGGTGGCAAGGCAGATATCAGGCGCATTCGAACGGGCCGTCGCCGAGGGCCAGATCGGCCTCGACGCGCTCTTCGACCGACGCTACCGGCCGATACCGGGTACCGACCCGGCGCAGATGATGGCCGCCTTCACCGAGCTCACCGACCGGCTGCTGCCGTCGATCCAGGAACCCGTGGTTGCCCTGGACGAGCGCGTCGCCTTCTGTGCGGCAGTCGACGAAAACGGCTACCTGCCGACCCATAACCGGAAATTCTCGCAGCCGCAGCGGCCGGGCGACGCCGTCTGGAACACCGCCAATTGCCGCAATCGCCGCATCTTCGCCGATCGTGTCGGCCTTGCCGCCGGCCGCAGCACCGCGCCTTTCCTCGTTCAGACCTATCGGCGCGACATGGGCGGCGGCAATTTCGTGATGATGAAGGATATTTCCGCGCCGATCATCGTGCGCGGCCGCCATTGGGGCGGATTGCGGCTGGCGGTCAAGGTCTGACGCATCGTCATCATTTGACTGCGGATTGCCGATGCCGGCGCGCCGGTCTATACCGCGCCGATGAGATTACGCGCCGACATCTTCGTTTCATCCCTGCTGCGCCGCGTCTTCGCCAGCGGCGATTTCGCCGCCGTCGAGAAGAAGGGGGCCGAGGAGGCCGGTGCGATCTTCATCCGCCAGCACTTCCGCGATGGCCTGGAAACGCTCTATGCGCCGGCGCCGCAGACCGCCTTCGGCGAAGACGAGATCCGCGATCGCCTGTTCGAAATCCGTCTTGCGCGCAGTGAGCCGGAAGCGGTGCGGGCGATGCTGGAGCGCGAACGCCGCTTCGATCCCGATCTGTGGATCGTCGAGCTGGAGGCGGAGGAACTGGGCGACATGATCCCGCTCGCGCGGGATGGCTCAGCGTGACCGTCGTCCGAGCACGCGCATGTCGCGCTGCACCGGCGCCTGGCGGCCGAAGCGGTGGCTCTCCGTTTCCGCAAGCGCAGGTGTCGCGGCCGCCTCCGGCTTGTAGGTGTAGCGGTCGGCGCGCCGCCAGGCCTCTACCCTCTCGTGGCATTCTTCCGGATCGAGCGCATCGAGCACCATCCAGGCGCGCGTGACATTGTGCTGCTGTTCGGCCAGGTGCGGATAGAACCGCTCCAGCACGAAGACGGCGTCGAGAAAACCCATGCCGAGGCTTGTCAACGTCGTGGCGAGCTGCTGGCCCGATAGGTCGAGCATGATGCGTTCGGCAAGCCAGCGGCTGGCGGAAAGCGCATCGGCGAGCGCGGTTGCGAAATGGTTTGCCTCGCGCGAGCGGGCAAAGCGCACCAGCAGCGCCTCCTGAATGTCGGTCAGCGTGCGCAGGCCGAGCCGGTCTTCGTCCTTGCGGCCGAGATGGCCGGCAAGGTCGAGAATGCGCTCGCGCAGCGCCTCTTCATTGGCGATACGCTGTTCCTCCAGCGCTTCGGCTTCGCTCTCCGCCGAGGCCGGCGACAGCGGGACGGCCTCCGATTCTGTGATCGCTACTGCGGGGGCCGCGTGTCGCGGCTGGGTCTGGCGCAACGCCACCAGCGCGTCGATGACCTTCGGCGACAGCGAGTCGCGGCTGACGATCGCCTTGACATGAGCTGCGCCCTGCATGCGGGCAATGGTGATCAGCGTGTCGTCGGCAATGGCCTTGGAGGCGGCAAGAAAGGGTGCGGCGATCTCGATCGGCTGATTGCCGATGAACAGCGCCACGGCTGCCGGCATCGTCGGGCATTGGGAAAGGGCGGCGACCGCCTGGCGCTTGGCCTCGTCGGAGGAGGCCTGGAACAGCGGTGTGAAAAGCTCGGCGAATTGGCGCAGTTCGGATCGCGTCGGATGAGACAGGCTCTCGAAACTGCTGACAGTCGCCATTAACACCACGTCCTTTTTCCTGACGGCCAACGGGCCCTCGAGGTCTCGAAACCGGTCACGCACATGCACACCCTGAAAACGCAGAACCAAGGGAAACCGTGGGCCGATAGCGCTGGCGGGACGCCTGTCGGACCGCACGGATATGAACAAATCCTACACCGGTACGGTTAATGCATGCTGAAGATTTTATTAAAATGCAACAGAAATATACACGTGTGGCGTGTTGCCTGATCCTTAGCCGGCAACAAAAATCCCCTTGCTTTTGACGGGCCGATGCTTCGGTGTCCCGATCGCTGTTTTGACCGCCGCGACAGTTAGCCTGCTGTCGTCGTGCGCGGCGTGCAGCAGCTTTTGCGCGGCTGTCTTCATCGGTCCGGCGCAGATCGTGCTTGGTGCCGCAGGCGTCGTCTTCAGGCCCTCGCTGCTGATATGCCGGCGAGCGCCGCAGCCATCGGAAGCCGCGATGTCGGGGTCGTCGGACAAGAAAGGGGAATCAACGGCAAGGCCTGTTGCTCTCCGCTACCGGTCGAGCCTTGAAAGATTCGTGGTCGGCGATGACCGCAAAACGCGCTCCGATTGATGGCGGATCGACCCCGATCCGGGCTGCGACGCAACGAATGTCGGCCTGCCGCATATTTGCAACACCTGCAGCGCTGCCGGCCCGCGGGTCGCCGCTGCATTGTCAACTATATGAATTGTCTCTAATTTTGCTCTTTGGCGGGTGTCCGGACCCGCGCGCAGGCGGGATGAAACCAAATCGGCGCTTCGCGCGTTGAAGAGGAAGTCACGGGAACTGTGTTTGGCAACCGTCGAATATTAGTAAACTGTTAACTGTCATGTGTCTCAATTCGGACAGGAACGACGCGATTTGAGTGTTTGGATCGTTGAAACTCCGCATCACGGTATTTCAGTCAGGTGCCGTGGGAAAGGCGCGAATGCCCTCGGTTCGGTCATGCCGGCACCGCAGGACGCGCCGGCCCGCAGATTGGCGGGCAGGGTGAAATCCATCGCAAGTTCATCCGTCTCGGGCAGTGCATGGAGACGAGAATGGCAATAGTAGTCGCATTGGCGGATCGGCGACCGCGGGCGCCGCGTCCTCAGGACAAGGAACCCCGCGAAGCCAAGATCCTCTGGTTCACCGGTGTCCGCTACGAGCGGCTGGCCGATAGCCCCAGACATGGCCCGGCGCCTGCGCCGCGCGCCAGCAAGAAGTAACGTCCGTTCAACCTCAGCGGGCGCTGAACTGTTCGCAGCCGGCTTCTGTCAGGAAGTTCCGCGCCGCCTCATCGAAACTCGCCTGCGGCGCCAGCGTCCGCAGCACGGCGTAACCGTCCGGCCGCGCCATTTCCACCAGGATCGCCTGTTCCAACTCCGGCGGCAGGTTCTTGCGCAGGTCCGTCAGCTGAATGGGACCGCCCGCCAGCACATCGAGCGCGCCGCCGACCGAGGTCCGGTCATTCATGCTGAACACCTCGTTGGAGGCGCTGTCGTAGATGGCGATCGACCAGAAGGGCACATTGCCCTTGGCGGTGAAATGCACCGGGCCATCCTCGACGTCGAAGGAGCAGACGGCGGTGCGCACGAAGGGATCGCCATTGGCAAGCCCCGCCTCGTCATGCTGGTCGTTCAGCAGGTAGAAATTGTTGAGGTCACCTTCCGCCTCGACGCGGGTCGCCGCGTCCCTGCCGGTGAAATGCGGCAGCGAAAGGATGATGACGAGGTGCAGAAGCGCTGCGCCGAAAAGGCCGGTCAGGATGGCGAAAACGATCCTAAGCATTGCCGCATCCGGTCTTGGTGAGCTTGGGCATGGCGAGGTCGATCACGCCGGAACTGCCGGCCGTCGGCGTATCGAACAGGGTCAGCACCAGCCGGAAGGTGCCGGCCTGCGGCAGGGCCAGCCAATTGCCCGGCTGGGCGACGGCGGAGATCTCGATCGCGAAGCTGCTGTCGGGCTGGCGCAGCACCGTCCAGGAGTTCAGTGCCGCGGGAAGTCCGGTCTTCACCGCCGCCGGATTGCCGCCATTGTCGGCGGTAAAAAGCGTCCACAGCCGGGCGGGCGGGGTCTGCCCGCTGATGCGGTAGCGGCAGCCGGCATTCAGCCGCGCCCCTTCGTCGTCGACGCTCGCCGTGAAGGTCAGCCCCTCGGCGCTGCCATAAAGCAGCTTGCCGGCACGCGCCCGGTGCGATTTGGCATAAGGATCGGCATCGACCGTCTGCAACGCCGGAAAAGCCTCCCAGGCGCCAAGCTTGATCGCCCCGAAACCCTGCGTCGCATCCAGCGCATACAGCGAAATCATGATCCCGCCGCCAAAGGCGACGATCAGCGTGATCAGGATGAAAAGGGGGAATCGAAACACGTTATGACCTTGGAAACCGGGATGAAAGGGTTACCACTGATTCTGGCAGGGTGGAATGCCGGGCGGCGACATGGGCGCTGGTCAATCCCCGGTTATATCAGCGAAGCCGTCATGCCAGGTGCGGCAATAAGGCTGTCCGGTTGGCCTGTTCAAGACCCCTCCCCAACCCCGCCCCACAAGGGGGAGGGGCTTAACCTGCCGCACCCCGTTTCCATATTTGCGACGTTTCGAGTGGAACGAGGCGGGCGCTCCGGGTTAGTCCCTCCCCCTTGTGGGGAGGGGTTGGGGAGGGGTCTTGAACAGGCGGATAGGGCAGCCATCGGCGATCTCCGCTGCCGACTACTCCGCGCTCGCCACCTTCTGCGGCGTGAGCGGGGCGGCGTCCTTCAGCTTTTTGCCGAGGTCTTTCAGGATATTCGTCGATTGCACCGAGAGCATGCGCGGCCGGATGAGCTGCGGCAATCCGTCCTGCGGCTTGGCGGCGGCGGTCTTGGCGACATCCTTCTGCGAGGGCGGGGGATTTTCGACGCCGGGGATGGCCCGCAGCGTCACGCCCTGATGGGCGTAGTCCATGGCGCGCTTGAAGGTCATTGCCGGCAGCGAGCCGCCGGTCATCTCGTTGGTCGAGGTGTAGTCGTCATTGCCGAACCAGACGGCGCAGGTGTAGTTGCCGGTGAAACCGACGAACCAGGCGTCGCGATAGGCCTGGGTCGTGCCGGTCTTGCCGGCGGTCAAAACGCCGTTGTCGAGAGCCGCCTTGCGCGCGGTTCCGACATAGGGCACGCGCGACAGCATCTGGTTCATATAGGCATCGGCCTGTTCCGACAGCACGCGTTTGGGCGCCGGCTCGTCACGGTCGAAGTCGTAGAGCACATCGCCCTCGTAATCGAGGATCTGGCTGATGCCGTGGCGGCGCGACTGGTATCCGCCGGCCGGGAAGGTGGCATAGGCTGTCGCCTGGTCGAGCACGGTCACTTCGGAGGTGCCGATCGGGATGGTGACGTCGTCGCGGATCGGCGTTTCGACACCGAGATTTTTCGCCATCGCCCGGATCGGCTGGATGCCGAGCTTCTCCTTGGCGAGCCGCACCGGCACGGTGTTGATCGACTGGGCGATCGCGGTCTCGAGCGTGATGCGGCCGACATAGCGGTTGGCGTAATTGTGCGGGCTCCAGTTGCCCCAGTAGATCGGCGCGTCGACGATCGTCGTCTGCGGCGTCATCCCGCTCTCCATCGCCAAGGCATAGGTATAGACCTTGAAGGAGGAGCCCGGCTGGCGCAGCGCCCTGGTGGCGCGGTTGAACTGGCTTTCGCCGTAATCCCGCCCGCCGACCATGGCGCGCACGGCGCCGCCATTCTCGATCATCACCAGGGCGCCCTGCTTGGCGTGGTAGGCCTCGCCATATTCGCGCAGCGACGTTTCGACCGAATCTTCGGCCGCCTTCTGGATGCCCATGTCGATCGTCGTGCGCACGATCAGCGAATGCTGGTGGAAGCGCGGCGAAAGCCGCTGCACCTCGTCGAAAGCCCAGTCGAGGAAGAAGTCCGGCGATTCCACCTCGTTGCGGTCGACGACGGTGGCCGGGCTGCGCCGGGCGGCGATCACCTGGCCCTCGGTCATCAGCCCGCTCTGCACGAGGTTGGTCAGCACCTCGTTGGCGCGGGCGCGGGCGGCCGGCAGGTTGACATGCGGCGCATATTTGGCCGGCGCCTTGAACAGGCCGGCCAGCATGGCGGATTCGGCGAGGTTCACGTCGGTGATGTTCTTGCCGAAATAGAATTGCGCCGCTGCCGCCGCGCCGAAGGTGCCGCCGCCCATATAGGCGCGGTCGAGATAGGTGGAGAGGATTTCCTTCTTGGAAAGGTTGGCCTCGAGCCAGAGCGCCAGGAAGGCTTCGGTGACCTTGCGGTCGATCGAACGCTCGTTGGAGAGGAAGAGGTTCTTGGCGAGCTGCTGGGTCAGCGTCGAGCCGCCCTGCACGACTTCGCCGGCCTGGGCGTTGGTGACCATGGCGCGGAAGAGACCGATGGCGTCGATGCCGAAATGGTCGAAGAAGCGCCGGTCTTCGGTGGCGAGCACCGATTTGATCAGCGAGTCCGGCAGTTCGTCGATCGGCACGGAATTCTGATGGATGACGCCGCGATGGCCGATGACGTTGCCGTAGCGGTCGGTGAAGGTGACGGCGAAATCGCCGCGGTTGCGCCAGTCCTCCTTGGTCGCTTCGAAGGCCGGCTGGGCAAGCACCAGCATCAGCACCGCGCCGACCGTGCCGAGGGTCAGACCTTCGCCGGCCAGTTCGAAGACCACGCGCTTCCAGCCGCGCACGCGGAAACGGCGAAAGAAGATGGTGGTGTCTTCCCAGATCTCGGCGGCGCGGAAGCCGGCGTTCCAGACGGTCGAATCGATCCATGAATCGATGCGCAGCAGAATGTGACGGCTCTTTGCCGGCCGCCTGCCGGCGTCCGCTGTCTGTTTTTCTGCCCCTTTTTCAGGCCCTTTTTCAGGGTTGTCCGGATCCTGCACGTCCTGTATTCCCGCCTGATCGCGCTTGCTTCATGTCCGGCCGCCGGAAAGCGACGAAAGCGCGAGGCCCGATGGGCCCGAAAAGCTCTCCGATACCAGGAGAAAATTCTCCGGCACCAGGAGAAAGTTCTCCGGTACCAGGAGCATGCTGAAGAATTGATTGATTTTGTGGCGGATAACAAGAGAGTAGAGCGGCGGTCACGCGAATTTGCGGCCGCTGTTGCAAGAAACGAACGATGAACGATCTGCCCTTCTGGAAGAGCAAGACGCTGGCCGAAATGACCGCCGCCGAATGGGAAAGCCTTTGCGACGGCTGCGGCCTCTGTTGTCTCAACAAGATCGAGGAATGGGATAGCGGCGATATCTATTTCACCTCGGTCAGCTGCAAGCTGCTCGACAGGCAGAGCTGTCGCTGCTCGAGCTATGAGAACCGCTGGGATTTCGTGCCGGACTGCGTGCAGCTGACCAAGGAGAACGTGCCCGACATCGCCTGGCTGCCGCCGACCTGCGGCTACCGGCTGATCAACGAGGGCCGCGATCTCTACTGGTGGCATCCGCTCGTCTCCGGTGACCCCGAAACGGTACATGCCGCCGGCATTTCCGCCCGCGGCCGCACGATCAGCGAAACCGAGATCGATATCGAGGATCTCGAGGATTACGTCGTCGACTGGCCGCTGACCGTCGGCGAGGCGAAGGACGAGGAAGAGGCGTAAGCGGCTGGCCTGCCCGGCTTTCGCTTGCAGTGTGATGATCCATGCGCACGGCCGCCTTGTCTCCGACGCGACATATAAAATTGACGCCGGCCGCTGCTTGATTATTGAAAAGTGAGACCCCACTTGCGGTGCGACCCGCTGGTCCGGGCCCCTCTGGCGAGAGCTTCGGCACTCTTGCGATGTCGGACCTCTTCTCCGACAACCAGTGCCGACCAGGGGATTATCCTTGAATCTGTCTTTTTTGCTCGTCGAGTGGCTGGGAACGCCGCTCTGGATGTGGTCGAGTTTTTTCGCCCTCGTCATCGCCATTCTGTCGTTCGACCTCGGTATTCTTCATAAGCAGAACAAGGAAATCGGCGTCGGCGAAAGCGTCAGGCTTTCCGCCCTCTATATCGCGCTCGGCCTCGCCTTCGGTGGTTGGGTATGGTGGTATCTCGGCTCCGAGGCCGGCCTTGCCTATCTGACGGGCTTCGTCGTCGAAAAGACGCTGGCCCTCGACAACGTCTTTGTCATCGCCCTGATCTTCTCCTTCTTTGCCGTGCCGCGCCTCTACCAGCACCGCGTGCTCTTCTGGGGTATTCTCGGCGTCATCGTGCTGCGCGCCATCATGATCGGCGTCGGCGCCACGCTGGTCGCCGAATTCGCCTGGCTTCTCTATATCTTCGCCGCGTTCCTGATCGTCACCGGCATCAAGATGCTGTTCGTCAAGGAGGCCGAGCCTGATGTCTCTAAGAACGTCCTCGTCCGCTTCATGCGCAGCCGTTTCAACGTCACCGAGGAGCATCACGGCGAACGGTTCTTCGTCAGAAAGGCAAACCCCAGGACGGGAGCGATGACCTGGTTCATCACGCCGCTCTTCATGGCGCTCGTGATGGTCGAAGTGGCCGACGTCATCTTCGCCGTGGATTCGGTCCCCGCGATCTTCGCGATCACCACCGATCCGTTCCTTGTCTATACCTCGAACATCTTCGCGATCCTCGGCCTTCGCGCCCTCTATTTCGCGCTGGCGGCGATGATTCATCGCTTCCGCTATCTGAAGCCCGCGCTTGCCATCGTGCTGATCTTCATTGGCTCGAAGATCTTCGTCGCCGATCTGCTGGGCCTGGAAAAATTCCCGGCTGCGCTCTCGCTGAGCATCACTTTCGCGATCATCGCCGCCGGCGTGGTCTGGAGCCTCCTCAAAACGCGGGATCCGCAGCAGCCCGCCTGAGCGGGCTCTGCGAGCAATACGTAAACAAAGGAAGGAACACATATGATTTCGGATTTCATCGGCTGGATTTTTGCCCTCCTCGTCGTCGGTCCGCTGCAGGCCGAGATACAGCAACAGGCTGAGCGCGCCCGGCTTCCCGTGGAGATCGTCCGCCAGTCCCAGGACTGCCTGACATCTCAGGGACCGCGGCTCGTCGAGCGCGCCGCCGGCGACTACGTCTGGGCGGCGGCCACAGTCGTCAGCATAGCGATCGGCCATACCGCGCCGGCGGAACTTCTCGACGGCAGCGATCCGCAATGCGCAGCCCTCGCCAGCGCCCTGAAGGGAGACGGCGAGGGTGCGTGACGGCAACCAGCTGAAAATGGACCGTGTGATTGATCAAGACGGAAAGAAACAACCGCCGCGCGGTGTGGCCACGACGCGGCTTCGCGAGATGTTGGAAATCGCCCGGGTAAAGGGCGGCCTCTCCGTCGGCGAGGCTCTGGAGGCGATGGGCCAGACGAGCATCGCCTTCACCATCCTGTTCCTGGCAATCCCGGCGCTGACCCCAATCCCCGGGCCGTTCGGAATGGTCTTCGGCACCGCGCTCGCGCTGGTCTCCCTCCAGATTGTCGCGGGTGGCCGGAAGATCTGGTTGCCCGCCATCCTCAGGGATCGCCGGGTTTCGCCCGCAGCGCTTGATCTTATCGTCGGTCACGCGGTTCCGGTGATCGCCCGGGTGGAAAAGCTCGTGCGCGCCGGCCGGCTGCAGGTTCTCACCGGTCCGACAGTGCAGGCACTTCTTGGCGTTCCTGTCTTCCTGCTTGCTGTGGTGATCGCGCTGCCGATCCCCTTCGGCAATATCCTGCCGGTGGTCTCGCTGGTCGTGCTGGCCGTCGCCCTGATGGAGCGGGATGGTCTCGTCACCTTGATCGGACTGCTGCTCACATCGGCGACGATCGTCACCACCGCCACCTTGGTTTATTTTATCAAGGCGATGATCTTCACGGCCGCTTAGCCGAATGGACAGGGACCGCCGCGAGGAACCGCCGCAGCTCCGTCTCCACATATTCATCCACCCGCCCTTCTGCGCCAAAGCCCCACCAGGTGAGCGAGCCCTGCCATTGCGACAGCATCAGCCGGGCGATGGTCTCCGGCGCGCTCGCCGATCCGAAACAGCGTGCGATCGCTGCCGTCAGCGCTTTGCCCCAGGCGGCCCCTCGGGCCTGCAGCACTGGGTCGCGGAAGTCCTCGCGCAGCAGCAGCAGTCCCTCGCCATAGGCGGCGGCATTGTCGCCGTAATCCTGCGACAGGCCGACAAGCAGCGCGACCGCGCCGTCAGACGTTTTCGGCACGCTTTCGGCAAGCCTTGCCGTCTCCGCATCCAGCCTGTCCCATGCATAGAGCAGCGCCGCACGCAGCATCGCGGCCTTCGTCGCAAAACGCTGCACCAGCGTCGAGCCGGAAAGGCCGCTCGCCTTTGCCACTGCCGCAAAGGTCGCGGCATCCGGCCCTTTAGTCTGGATCAGCGCCAGCACCATGGCGAGAAGCTGCTCATCCGACAGTGTGCGGCGACGCGGCATAAAATTCCCTCTTGCATTCAGCTTATTTATGAACGAGCATTCGTTTATATACAAGGCGTTTTTCGGTTCTAACGCGGAGGATGGCGAAATGACAGCGGACTTGCGGGAGAAAGTGGCTTTGGTGGCCGGTGCGACGCGCGGCGCCGGCCGCGGTATTGCGGTTGAACTCGGCGCTGCCGGCGCAACGGTTTATGTGACAGGGCGCACGACGCGCGCCCATCAATCCGAATATGCCAGGCCGGAGACGATCGAGGAGACGGCCGAGCTGGTGACGGCGGCGGGCGGCAGGGGCATTGCCGTGCAGGTGGATCATCTGGTCGCCCATGAAGTCGAGGCGCTGGTCGCACGCATCCGGGCGGAAACCGGAAGGCTCGATATTCTCGTCAACGACATCTGGGGCTGCGAGAAGCTGTTCGAATGGGACAAGCCCGTCTGGGAGCATTCGCTGGACAAGGGGTTGCGCATGCTGCGGCTCGGCATCGAGACACATCTGATCACCGCCCACTACGCGCTGGCGCTGATGATCGAACGGCCGGGCGGGCTCTTGGTCGAGGTGACCGACGGCACGGCGGAATACAACGCCGCGCATTACCGGCTGTCGCCCTTTTACGACCTCGTCAAGACAAGCGTCATCCGCATGGCCTGGGCGCACGCCCAGGATCTGGCGAAACACGGCGCCACCGCCCTCTCGATCACCCCCGGCTGGCTGCGCTCCGAAATGATGCTGGACGCCTATGGTGTCAGCGAGGCGAATTGGCGCGACGCGACGAAGGTCCAGCCGCATTTCGCCATTTCCGAAACGCCGCGCTTCGTCGGCCGCGCCGTGGCGGCCATCGCCGTCGATCCCGATCGCGCCCGCTGGAACGGTCAGTCGCTGTCGAGCGGCGGCCTGGCCAAGGTCTATGGCTTCGATGACATCGACGGGTCGCGGCCGGATTGCTGGCGCTACATCGTGGAAGTGCAGGAGCCGGGTAAGCCGGCGGATGTCACCGGCTATCGCTGAGGCAGCCCGTTAGCTTGCGGCTCTGAGCCGCGCCACGTCACGAAACGACACCAGCCGCCTCGTCTGTTCGTCCCAGAGCACCAGCTTGACGCAGCGCAGGCTTTCCATGAGCGTGATGCGGCCGATATCGGCCAGCTCGGGATGGTCCCTCAGCACCTCCGGCAGCCGATAATAAGGCACCCGGCTCGCCAGATGATGCACATGGTGTATGCCGATATTGCCGGTGATCCAGCGCAGCACCGGCGGCAGGTCGTAATGCGAGGCACCGTGCAGCGCCGCATGCTGGAACTGCCAGTCAGGTTTCTTCGACCAGTGCGTTTCCTCGAACTGGTGCTGGACATAGAACAGCCAGACGCCAGCGGCTCCCGCTAGAAGCACGATCGGCAGGTGCACCAGGAGGAAGGGAACGATCCCGCCCGCCCAGATCAATAAGGCGGCGGCCAGAGCGATGGCAAGGTTGGTCGCCATGGTCGAGATCCAGGGCAGGGGGCCGGAGCGCATCATGCCGAAGGGCAGGCGCTGCTTGAAGATGAACAGCCATGCCGGCCCGATCCCGAACATGACGGCTGGGTGCCGGTAGAGCCGGTAGGCAAGCCGCCCCCGGCGGGACCGCGCGTTATATTCGGCGATCGTCAGTGTCTCAATGTCGCCAACGCCGCGCTCGTCGAGGTTTCCGGCCGAGGCGTGATGTTCCGCATGTGCCCGACGCCAGTAGTCGTAAGGCGTCAGCGTCAATATGCCGATCGTGCGCCCGACCCAGTCGTCGAGGCGGCGGCGGGCGAAAAATGAGCCGTGGCCGCAATCATGCTGGATCATGAACAGCCTGAGCAGGAAAGCGGCTGCCGGGATGACAAGGATCAGGCCCGGCAAAAAGCCGTAACGAACGGACGCCCATGCGGCGGCCCAGAACAGCGCAAAGGGAATAGCTGTGACGGCCAGTTCAAAGGCACTGCGTGTGGCCCTCGGCTGGCGATATCCTGCAAGGATCTTCAACCAGGCTTTTTCGGCGAAAAGTGCTGTCGGTGCCGCAGGGTTCTGCGGATTTTCACAAGGCTCGTCCAAGGTGGCAAGCCGGATTTCCTCGCTCTCGAAGCGGTGCGCGCGTTCGATCACGAAATATCGCCGCAAAAGGCTGCGACGCTCGACGGATCGCCGAGGCGGTTGATTATTTGAAGAGGAGTCATGCTCTGTGGCACCTTCCGGCTTTTCGAAAACACGATCATCGCTGATCGCGCGTCCCGGCAGGACGCGCTGCCGCTTTTAGCCACACATCACCCATTACGCAAATCGATCCCGACTTGCGTTTGTCATGGAGGCGGCGAGGGGCGATTCACCCGAAGGCTCGATGCGAGCTTATTTCTTCGGCGCGCTGCTTCCGTGCGGAGCGGCCTGGGTCGCGGCCTTCATCTGGCCGGCGAATGTGCGTGCCATCTTCGGCGCCAGCTTGTCCTTCTTCGGTTTGCGAGCCTCGCGATTGCTTCTCAGCTGACCTTTTGCCATCGATCGATCTCCTGTTCAGACGAATGCAAAGCGCGTTTTCAGCTTCGCGCGTCGGGTTTGAGGTTTGTCTTACGCCTGTCGCTGGGCAATCCCTGGATCGCATAACGGTCGTATACCGGAGTGACTGGTTTCGGCGGCGTCTTCAGCTTGCCGAAGTAGTGTTCGAGTGCCTGCGAAAGCATGGCGGGCGACGTTACGCCCTCCTGAAACAGCTTGATCAGCAGCATCGCTGCGACATTGCAGCCCCCGCCGTCGTCGGGCGCGATCCTGGCCTCGTAGCCCGCATTGTCGAGTACGGACTGAAGCATGTCGAGATCGGACGAGGTCAGGTATGGCTTTTTGGAAGTGGAAGACATCGGTCCTCCTTTCGTCGGGGCGAAGGTATGAAAACCCTCAGTCGGCAGCGCCCGGACAATGGCTGCCGACGGCGAAACCATGCGCCTTTCGCCGAGGCAAGGCAATGGGATTCTCGCTATGAATATTCGTTTTTGCTTATGAAAAGCCCGCACCGATAAGGGTGCGGGCGCAACGGTCATTCCGCCGCCTGATAGGCGGGCCTCCGGACGGCTGATGTCCTCGGACCTGCGGCTGCAAGCAGGGTGATGGCGATCGCAAGCAGCGCCACGAAGGCGACGCCGGCGACATACGGGTCCCAGCCGAAATTCGGCGCGGCGCCGAACACCGCCGAAGCGGCCGCAAGCACGATGCCGCCGCCGATCTGGAAGGAGGCGAAGAGCAGGCCGGAGGCGGGCCCCGATTTGTCGTCCTCGACATCGGAAAGCGCTGCGACCTGCACCGAAGGGTAGGTCATGGCATAACCGAGGCCGAGCGGGACCTGCGAGACCAGCACGAGCAGGATCGGATCGACATGTCCGAGTGCCGTCACCCAAAAAATGTAGCTGAAGGCCTGCAGCCCGACGCCTGCCGCCATCAGGCCGGTGGCGCCGCGGTTTTGCGCCAGGTTCGCAAAGCGTGGCGCCAGGAACATCACGAAGACGCCGCCGAGGGCAAAGGAGAAGCCTGTCGTGAAGGCCGACCAGCCGATGACGTTCTGATAATAGAGCGTCGCCAGGAACTGGAAGCCGACATAGGCGCCCTGGAAGAGGGCGGCGATCGCATTGGCGTGCCGCAGCCGCGCCCGGCGGAACATGCCGAGCGGCACCATCGGATCGGCATGGCGTGCTTCAACCGCGAGGAAGAGCAGGATCAGCACCAGCGACGCCGAGAGCGAACCCCAGGTCGGCAGGGCCTGCCAGCCGGCAGCCGCGGCATTGGTGATGCCGAAGTTCGTTCGGAATTGCTCGAAATTCGGAGCCCGTTATATCTCACCCTTATGGAAATAGGCTTCGAGCCGGTAGCCGTCGGGATCGATGACGAAGGCGGCGTAATAGAAGCGGCCGTAATCCGGCCGGATACCCGGTTCGCCATTGTCGGTGCCGCCGGAAGCGATAGCCGCCGCGTGAAAGGCGTCGACAGCGGCCTCGTTCGGAGCGACGAAGCAGAAATGCAGCCCGGATTGCATGTCGGCGACAACGGGATGCTCCGCCTGTATCACCCAGAGGCCGACCTCATCAGGGCCGTAGCCGATCACGCCATCGGAATTGGACAGGCGCTCATAGCCGAGCGGCGCCAGCGCCGCGTCGTAGAAACGGCGGGCTCTGTCGAGGTCTTTGACGCCGATGGAGACATGATCGAACATGGGCTGCAAACTCCGTTCATCTCAAGATCAATGCAACACCAGCATCTTTATCAATGCAACACCAGCATTGTTAAATGGCCACCAAACGAAAGTGAATCCGTTCGGACGTCCGGCAGCGTTCAAGGGGCCGATGCGGCTCACTGCAGCTGCGGTTTTTTCAGAAAGCTGTTGCGGTCGGCGGATTTGACGCGCAGCCAGGCTTCGCGGCCGTTGCGCAGGATCCGCATCGGAATCTCGGCGCCGGCCGGGCCACTGCTCCAGAGCTTGCGGTAGAAATCGGCCAGGCCATCGACCTCTTCGTCGCGGATCTCGGAGATGATATCGCCCTGACGCAGGCCGGCCTCGGCGGCCGGTCCGCCTTCGGCCACGCTCATCACCACCACGCCGCTATTGCTCTCGGCGGAGAATGCGCCGAGCCAGGGCCGTGGCGGCTTGTTGACCTGACCGCGGTTTAAGAGGTCGTCGAGGATCGGCGGCAAAAGATCGATCGGCACGACCATATTGATATCGGCGATCTCGCCATCCTGGCTCATCTGCAGGCGAAGCGAACCGATGCCGAGAAGCTTGCCGTCGGCGCCGATCAGCGCAGCCCCGCCCCATGCCGGATGGGCCGGTGCGGTAAAAATCGCCTCATCCAGCAGATATTCCCAGTAGCCGGCGAATTCCTGCCGGGCGACGATGTTTGCCTGGACGAACTCGCCGATCCCATCGGCAAGCACGACGGGATCGCCGGGCCTGGCGGCGGCCGCATCGCCGATATCCACCGCCGGGGCGTTCAGAACGCCGAGCGCCTGCACCAGGCCGAAGCCGCTTTCCTGATCATAGGCAAGGGGATGGGCGGGAACCACCCGGCCGTCCTGGGTCGTCAGCCAGACTTCCTCGGCCTCGGTGATGAGATAACCGATGGTCAGCACCAGCCCGTTGTCGCGAATGACGACGCCGCTGCCCTCCCGGACGGTGCCCAGCGTCTCCGCCGTGAAGGCATCTTCCGGAATGGAGGAACGGACGGCCACGACTGACCGCAGGATCGGATCGATATTCATGCTTTTATCCCGAGGGCGCCGCCGCGCGAGACCGAAAGCCGGCGCGCCTCCTTAATAGGTAAGAAGATGAAGGGGTGGCGGCAAGGCTGGCGCGACGGGAATTTCCGCACCCGCATGCCGCGACCGTGGAGGGGATACCGGGAATATCCGGGGGTGACAGCGTCTCTGCGCAACAATATACAGTCAATCCTACCAGGAATCAGACGGGCACGGATCATGACATGAAGGACTGGCATCCCGATCTCAGCCGCAGCAGCAGCCCGCGTTACATGGCGATTGCCGATCTGATCGAAATGGATCTGCGCAGCGGCCATCTGGCGGTTGGAGACCGGCTGCCGCCGCAGCGCGACCTCGCCAAGCGCCTGAATGTCGATTTCACCACCGTGGCCAGAGGTTATGTCGAGGCGCAGAAGCGCGGGCTTGTCGAGTCGCATGTCGGCCGGGGCACCTTCGTCACCGGCCGCGCGGGCAAGGCGCGGCAGGACTTCGCGCCTGACGCCGTACCCGATCCGCGCCGCGCATCGATCGTCGATTTCTCGATGAACATGCCGCCGGAACCGGATGATCCGGAACTGATCGCCGGCATGCGCGAGGGCATGTCGGCGGTGGCCGCAAGTCTCGTTCAGCTTCTGCGTTACCAGGGCTTCGGCGGCTCCGGCATGGATAAGGACGCCGCCGCCGCCTGGCTCGGACGCCGCGGGCTCACGCCGTCGCAGGAGCGGATCTTCGTCACGCCGGGCGCCCATCCGGCCCTGCTGGCGATCTTCGGCCTGCTGGCAAAGCCGGGCGAGACCGTGCTGTCGGAAATCATCACCTATCCCGGCATGCGCTCGATCGCCGCCCAGCTGCGGCTCAATCTCGCCGGCCTGCCGATGGACGAGGACGGTGTCCTGCCGGAGGCCCTTGCGAAGGCCTGCGAGCGGTTGAAGCCGAAGGCGCTCTATCTCAATCCGACGCTGCAGAACCCGATGACGCTGACGATTTCAACCAACCGGCGCGCGGAAATCGCGGCCGTCGCCCGCAGATATCAGCTGCCGATCGTCGAGGACGATGCCTATGGCTTCATTCCTGAGCATGGTCCGGCGCCGCTGGCGGCAATGGTGCCGGATCTGACCTGGCATATTGGCGGCCTGGCGAAATGCCTCGGCGCGGGCCTGCGCCTTGCCTATGTCGTGGCGCCCGACAGCAAGGCCGTATGGCCTTTCGTCAGCGCCATGCGCGCCAACAACGTCATGGCTTCGCCTTTGACCATGGCGCTCGCCACCCGCTGGATCGAAGACGGCACGGCCGATGCGATCCTGCGCTTCGTCCGCACCGAGGCCGCCGCCCGCCAGCAGATGGTTGCCGCCATCCTGCCGGCCGGCAGCTACCGCGCCGATCCGATCAGCTTCAACATCTGGCTGCCGCTCGCCAATGGCTGGACCCGCTCCACCTTCGGCAGTCATATGCGTTCCTCCGGCATCGGCGTCGTGGCAAGCGATGCCTTCACCGTCGACGGCGCCGCCCCGGAAGCGGTGCGGGTCTGCCTCGGCGGTCCGATCACCCGGGAGAGACTGCACGGCGCACTGGAATTCATGGCCCATGCGCTGGAAGGCCCGCCGGAGATGGCGGCGTCGTTCTTCTAAGCCTGCCCTCAGGCCGCTTCGGGTATCATCCCCTTCGATGTGATGTCTGCGTTGCCCGGTCGGCAGCCGACGGGGATCTGCGGCATTCTGGCAAGTTGACTGGTGATTGAGGCGTAATGTATTTATATTGAATGCATACATCTATGTGGCATTGATTGGCATTGAGCCGTATGCCAGAGAAGACGAGGTTATCATGGATACCGACTATCCCCCACTTCCCCCGATGCAGACCGGCATCAGGGGACGCTGCCCGCGTTGCGGCCAGGGCCATATGTTCAAGGGATTCCTGACGCTGCAGCCGCAATGCGAGGTCTGCGGCCTCGATTATGCCTTCGCCGATCCGGCCGACGGCCCGGCCTTCTTCGTCATCTGCTTCGCCTGCATCCCGAGCGTGCTGCTCGGCGTCTGGCTGGAGGTGGCGTTCTCGGCGCCGATCTGGGTGCAGCTTCTGGTCACCGGCCCCTTCATGCTCGCCACCTGCATTCCGCCACTGCGGCCGCTGAAAGGCTGGCTGGTCGCCAGCCAGTATTTCTACAAGGCGGAAGAGGGCAGGCTCGCCTAAAGCCTATTTCAGCGTCGCGCGCAGGCGCGGCGTCGCGAAATCGATGAGCGCCCGCAGTTTCAGCGGCACCAGTCCCTGCGAGGGATAGACGAGCTGCACCGGCGCGGGCTGCGGTTCGAAATCTTGGAGCAGCGGCACCAGCAGGCCCGCCGCTGCGGCGCGGGCCGCCTGATAGGAGAGTACGCGGGTGATGCCGAGACCGGCGACGGCCGCATCGACGGCGGCCTCGGCGGTGTTGACCGCAAGCCGTGAGCGGATCGGCACCGCGAGGTCGCGCTTCCCCTCCGTGAAGGTCCAGCTCCGCGTCGAGGCCATGTTCTCGAAGGTGATGCAGTCATGTGCGGAAAGATCGCTCGGGTGGCGGGGTGCCGAGTGCTGCGCGAGATAATCCGGGCTGGCATAGACGGTGCGGCGGATCGCGCCGAGCCGCGTGGCGATCAGGTTGCTGTCTACAAGGGTGCCGATCCTCAGCGCGAGGTCGATATGATCCTCGACGAGGTTCGACAGCCGGTCGCCGAGCATAAGCCGCAGATTGATCTCGGGATAGGCCTTCAGGAAATCCACCACGACAGGCAGGACATGCAGCCGCCCGAAGACGATCGGCGCGGTCATCGTCAGCTCGCCCTTCGGCGCGCTGTATTCGCCGGCGGCCGTCCGTTCCGCTTCTTCCACCCGGTTAAGAATTTCCCGCGCCGCCTCCACATAGGAGCGTCCGGCCTCGGTCAATGTGATCTTCCGATTGCTTCTCTGCAGCAGCTTGGCGCCGAGATGCGCCTCGAGCTCGGAGACCTTGCGGCTGACGGTTGCCAGCGGTGAACGCAGATGCCGCGAGGCGGCCGACAGGCTGCCTTGCTCGACAACGGCAAGAAGCACGCTCATGGCATCGAGGCGGTCCATTTTATCCTTCCATCAATTGAGAACACGCCTTCCAGATTAGCATCCTACTGCAGTTCATTGGAAGGCAGTAAATTCCCTGCAGATGGTTCGAACGGCCATCGCCGGCAAGGCCGAGGCCTTGTTCCCGCCCATCAGACCTCAGAGGAACCGTCATGAAACTCTACCATCATCCGCTGTCCGGCCATTCGCACCGGGTTCACCTGTTCCTGTCACTGCTCGGCGTGCCTTACGAACTGGTCGAGGTCGACATGGCTGCCGGCGCTCACAAGGCTCCGGAGTTCCTGAAGCTCAATGCTTTTGGCCAGGTGCCCGTGCTCGACGACGATGGCGCGGTCATTTCCGATTCCGCCGCCATCCTCGTCTATCTCGCACGCAAATATGGCCGCACCGACTGGCTGCCGGAGGACATATTGACGGCGGCGCGGATCCAGAAATGGCTCTCGGTCGCCGCGGGCGAGATCGCCTACGGGCCTTGCGCCGCTCGTCTCGTCACCGTCTTCGGCGCCAAATTTCATGCCGATGAGGTGATTGCCCGGGCGCACCGTATTCTCACGCTGGTCGAGGCGGAGCTCTCCGGCCGCGCCTTCCTGCTCGGCGACAATCCTGTCATCGCCGATATCGCGCTTTACAGCTACATCGCCAATGCGCCGGAGGGCAATGTCGACACCGCGCCCTATCAGGCCGTGCGCGCCTGGCTTGCCCGCATCGAGGCGTTGCCGGGTTTCGTCGGCTTCCGCAGGACGAAGATCGGCCTGGCCGCATAAAGATCCGTCCCCGGTCGAAAATCGCGCCTGAAAGGAGGCCATGATGCTGGAGCAGTCAGGAGAGGATGCGGCATCGCCCTGGCATCAGGGTGAGCTTGCCATGCAGCGCAGCCTCGGCGTCGTCGAACGCATGGACGGGCCGGGGCGGAATTTCGTCCGCAAGGCGATGCCCGAGCAGCACCGCGCCTTCTTTCCAATGCTGCCTTTCGTCGTGCTCGGCACGGTCGATGCGAAGGGCAACGTCTGGGCGACGGTGCGGGCCGCGCAGCCGGGCTTCATGTCCTCGCCGGACCCGGAGACGCTCGAGGTCCGCCTGCCGCGCGAGCCGGCCGATCCCGCCGACGCCGGCATGGAGGATGGCGCCGCCGTCGCGATGCTCGGCATTCAGCTCGAGACCCGGCGGCGCAACCGGCTGAACGGCGTCATCCGCAGGACGGATGCCGGCGCCTTCCGCCTGCGCGTGGGCCAGAGCTTCGGCAATTGCCCGCAATACATCCAGCCGCGCGCCGCCGCCTTCGTTCGCGATCCCGCCCTGCCGGCCACGCTGCCGCCGCTGCGGTCCCATGAGCTCGACGCGCGCGCGCGGCGGATGGTCGAGAGCGCCGATACGTTCTTCGTCGCTTCCTATGTCGACCGGGGGAATGGCGAACGCCAGGTCGACGTCTCTCATCGCGGCGGCTATGCCGGCTTCGTGCATCTCGGCGCCGACGGCGCCCTGACCGTCCCCGACTTTGCCGGCAATCGATTCTTCAACACGCTCGGCAATTTCCTGGTCAATCCGAAGGCCGGGCTGGTCTTCATCGATTTCGAAACCGGCGACATGCTGCAGATGACCGGTCGGGTCGAGGTGCTGCTCGATTCGCCTGAGATCGCCGCCTTTCCCAAAGCGGAAAGGCTGTGGCGTTTCACGCCCGAAAACATTGTGCTTCGCCCGGATGCCCTGCCGCTGCGGTGGAGCCGGCGCTCCGACGTCTAAGCTCGAGCGCCGCCCGATACAGAGTTGCAATATCTGTACCGTTCGGTAAACTAAGAACCATTCAGTACAGGAGATCTCATGTCCAGCCTCGTTCCGCCTTTCACCCTGGAGACCGCCACGCAGAAAGTCCGCCTCGCCGAGGACGGTTGGAACAGCCGCGACCCCGAGCGGGTCTCGCTCGTCTACACGCCGGACAGCCGCTGGCGGAACCGCGCCGAATTCATCACCGGCCGCGCCGAGATCGTCGCTTTTCTCACGCGCAAATGGGCAAAGGAACTGGACTACCGGCTAATCAAGGAGATCTGGGCCTTTACCGATCGTCGCATTGCCGTGCGCTTTGCCTATGAATGGCACGATGACAGCGGCAACTGGTTCCGCTCCTACGGCAACGAGAACTGGGAATTCGATGCGGCCGGCTTGATGCAGCGCCGTTTTGCCTGCATCAACGATCTGCCGATCCGGGAAACGGAGCGCAAATACCACTGGCCGCTCGGCCGACGTCCGGACGATCATCCCGGTCTGACGGAGCTCGGCCTCTAGAACAGGATGATTTCAGCCCGGTGAAGACCGTTTATGAACGCGCCGACATCGTGCCGCTGCTCGCGGAAATCTTCCGCGAGCTCGGCTATGAGGGCGCCACGCTCAGCCGCATCACCGAACGCACCGGCATCGGCAAGGGCAGCCTTTATCACTTCTTCCCGGGCGGCAAGGAGGAGATGGCCGGCGCCGTGCTCGCCGATATCGATGCCTGGTTCGAAGAGGCAGTCTATCGGCCGCTGCGACATGACGATGCCCGTCAGGCGATCGCGGCGATGTGGGCCAATGTAAATGACTACTTCCGTTCCGGCCGCCGCATCTGCCTCGTCGGCGCCTTCGCGCTCGACGACACCCGCGAACAGTTTTCGGCGGCGATCGGCGACTATTTCATCCGCTGGATCGACGCGTTGCGTTCGGCTCTGATGCGGGCTGGCTGTGTCGAGGAGGAGGCGCAGACGCTGGCCGAGGAGGGCGTCTGCGGCATTCAAGGGGCACTGGTGCTGTCGCGCGCGCTTAGAGATGAAACGGTCTTCTCCCGGTCGCTGGAGACGCTGGCGAAGCGGCTTGAGGCCGAGACGCGATGAAGGCAGCCCTTACATCCGCGCCGCTCTGCCTGTATTTCTCAGCGCTGCTGTTGCGGCTGCCGGGTCGGGCGGATGTTCTCGCGTTCAAGGCGAATCTGGCGCCACTCGTTTTCCATCTGGTCGACGACGTGCTGGGGAATGGTGGTCTGGGTGTTGGCAGGCGTCTGCATCGGAAG
Source organism: Rhizobium sp. M1 (assembly GCF_002531805.1). Taxonomy (NCBI): domain Bacteria; kingdom Pseudomonadati; phylum Pseudomonadota; class Alphaproteobacteria; order Hyphomicrobiales; family Rhizobiaceae; genus Rhizobium; species Rhizobium sp. M1. Next base: position 101,917 of record NZ_NWSW01000020.1, read on the forward strand.
TCTCCTCTTGTGGTGGTAAGGCTTCAGGGCGAGGAGATGCATTGCATAAGACAAAAGCCGTGTAAATCAGGGGCTTAGACACTTCAAACGATTAAGTTGATTTTAATCGATTAAGACGGTTTTAACCACGAGACTCTCGGGAAGCGCGGTATGGTTGTCCACATGGATCGGATGTTCTTTTTTGATGCGGTGCGCGAGGAGCTCTTTAAAGGAGAGCTAACTCAGCCTCAGGTAGTGGGTATCGCGGCGATTCTCGACGCCTGGGAAAGGCGGTTTGCGCAGGCCGACCGCCGATGGCTCGCCTATATCCTCGCGACCGCTTATCACGAGACCGCCTATACGATGCAGCCGGTCCGCGAGACGCTGGCTGAAAGCGATGCCCGCGCCGTCGAGATCCTGGAGGCGGCCTATGCCGCAGGCCGGCTCGCCTGGGTAAAGACGCCCTACTGGCGACCGGACGAGGATGGCCGCTGCTGGCTCGGGCGTGGCCTGGTGCAGCTTACCCATAAGCGGAATTACGAGGCGATGAGTGGTTTGACGGGCATCGATCTCGTTGCCGATCCCGACCGGGCGATGGAGATGGATGCGGCGGTGACGATCCTGATCGAAGGCATGCTGCAGGGCAGCTTTACCGGCCACAAACTTGCCGATCACCTGAACGCGACGACCGAGGACTGGGTCAATGCGCGCCGCATCGTCAACGGCACCGACCGGGCCGAGAAGCTCGCGGGCTACGCCATGGTTTTCAATGCGGCGATGCGTCCGGATGCCGCGCCGGGCAGGTCGCGCGGTTGAAGGCCAGGGGCGCACATGGTATCGCGCGGGCCGACCTCTGAAATCTGACAGGAGCTTCCGCGTGATCCGCCACATCGTCTTCTTCACCGTGCAGGAAGAACATCTGGAGGAGGTGAGGGCCGGGCTTTCGATCCTGACCGCCATTCCGCATGCGCGGCTGCTGGAAATCGGCACCAATGTGAAGACCGATCAGCTGGGTACCGAGATCGATCTCGTCGTCTATGGCGAATTCGACGATGAAGCGGCTCTTGCCGCCTATAAGGCGCATCCCGATTATCAGCGCTCGATCGAGCGTGTCCGACCGCTGCGGGAAAAGCGCATCGCCGCGGACTACGACAGCCGCACAGCGGTGAAGCGGCCGCTCTGAATCGGCAGGCCATCGGCTTCCTGTCATTGTTTCGCTGAAATTTCAAAGGGATAAGAAGAATTCCGGACTCGCGGGCGCCGGATGTTGAACGCAGCTGTGAGCCACCGGACCCAACTTTCGAAAAATCGGCGGCAAACGATTCAAAAGATTCGTCAAACGCGACCGTTCACTCGTCAGCGTAAGACGGCGTCCATTCCAGGCCTCATCAAACGGCCGGGCTCGGCTGCGCTGCCCGCGCGCCGCGCAGCAGCGCCGTCAGCATCAGCACGAAGGTCAGCGACAAGGCGGCGAGAGCGGCAGCGGCGAAAAGCGCCGGGCCGGTGCCGGCGCGGTCGAGGATGGCGGTGAAGACGACCGGGGCGATCGCATTGGCCAGGTTCTGCGGCAGCGACAGGCGGGCCGATTGCAGGCCGAATTCGCGCGGCGAAAACACTGCCAGCGGCAGAAGCGCGCGGGCGACGGCCATGACGCCGGAGCCGAAGCCGTAAAGCAGGACGAAGGTGACGAGCAGCGGCGTCGACGGACCGGCGGCCAGCATCATCAGGAAACTCATCAGCATCAGGCCGATGCCCATGGCGGCGCTGAGGACGGGGTTGCCGCGCCGGCCGAGCAGCATATCGAGGAAGCGCGCCGAGATGCCGAGCACGCCGCGGGCCGAGCCGAGCTGCAGCGCGAAGGCTGGCGTGGCGCCGGACTGGCGGAAGATCTCGAGCAGCGAGGGCGAGATGCCGAAGGTGACGAAGGTGGTAAGGGTCGTCGCCGCGGCGATCAGCAGGAAGGCCTTGCGTTGTGCCGCCTTCGACAGCGGCACCGGGGCGATGTCGGCTGTGGCGCCGTCGACATGGCTTGCGATCGGCTTCGGCAGGGCGAAAAGATGCAGCGGCAGGCAGACAAAGAATTGCAGGCCTGCGCAGATGAGGAAGGTGAGGCGCCAGCCGACGGCTTGGTTGAGCAGGCTGAGGATCGGCCAGAAGATGGCGCTCGAAAGCCCGGTGAACAGCATCAATATGGCGATGACCCGCTTGCCGTTCATCCCTTCACGCTCGACGACAGCGGTATAGGCCGGCGCCGACAGGCCGAGCGCGCCGCCGACGCCGATCACGATCCAGGCGGCGGCGTAGAGAATGACGCCGTTGGCGGCGGCAAGCAGACAGAGGCCGAGGGCAAAGGTGAGGGAAGCCGCCGAAAGCACCGGGGCGGCGCCGTAACGGCCAAGCCAGCGGCCGGTCGCCGGGCCGACGATGGCGCTGACCAACATCATGATCGTCAGACCGGCAAACGCCACCTCGTTCGCCATGCCGAGATCGGGCGCCACGATCCGGCCCATCACTCCGAGCATGTCGAAGGTCGTACCCCAGCCGATCAGCTGGGTGATGGCGAGCACGAAGACCGTCTGCGCCGAGCGGAAGCGGAGGGAGTTTGGCATTGGTGCTGAAATAGCCTGAATGCGGGAGCCGCAAGGACATAACAGTTTCGATCGGTCGGTAAAAGCTGCGATTGCAATTCCCGGCAGCCCGCCGCGCGCCGGCTTGACCCGAGCGTCCCCGCCCAGCCCGCCGTCTGTGCCTTGGCCGAAGACCTTTTATCCATGTGCAGAAGGCCGCCGAAGGCCGCTGCGGCATCGGTTTTCAGCAGCTGAAACCGGGTGTCACCAACAGTCGAGAACGGTTCTAAACACCCTGTATTACAGCGCATTCATTTGCCATTCAGGTCACGTGAGTACATAGTCGCAGCAAGTTGGAACTACCCTTGAAAGCATAACACATGGCCTTTCCTCTGAGCGTCGCAGTAGTGGCCGCCGGGCTGGTGGTATCGGCGCCCTCATCGGACGGCGCGGGCACCCTCGTCCTGCGCGTGGCAGGCGATTGCAGCGCCGCCGCAGCCCAGGTCGTCGAGCAGACGGGCGGCCAGCTCCTATCCGTGCAACCGGTGGGCGATAGTTGCATCATCACCGTTCTGGTGTCGGGCAACGGCCAACGTCCGCGCAAGGTGACGGTAAAGGTTCCGATGTAGGCGGAATCGGTCTATTCAGAACATGATCGATTTGAAGCGGACGAAGGCGGACCGATGCGCATCCTGGTAATCGAAGACGACGTCAACCTGAACCGGCAGCTGACTGACACGCTGAAAGAAGCGGGCTATGTCGTCGACCAGGCGTTCGACGGCGAGGAGGGTCATTTCCTCGGCGATACCGAACCCTATGACGCCATCATCCTCGATATCGGCCTGCCGGAGATGGACGGCGTCACCGTGCTCGAAAAATGGCGCGGCGCCGGCCGCGGCGTGCCGGTTTTGATCCTGACGGCGCGCGACCGCTGGAGCGACAAGGTCGCCGGCATCGACGCCGGCGCCGACGACTACGTCACCAAGCCTTTCCATGTCGAGGAAGTTCTGGCGCGCATTCGGGCGCTGATCCGGCGCGCTGCCGGGCATGCCTCCTCCGAGATCGTCTGCGGGCCGGTGCGGCTCGACACCAAATCCTCCAAGGCGACGGTCAACGGCACGGCGCTGAAACTGACCTCGCACGAATATCGCCTGCTCGCCTATCTCATGCATCACATGGGCGAGGTCGTCTCGCGCACCGAGCTGGTCGAGCACATGTACGATCAGGATTTCGACCGCGATTCCAACACGATTGAGGTCTTTGTCGGCCGTCTGCGCAAGAAGATGGGTGTCGACCTGATCGAAACGGTGCGCGGTCTCGGCTACCGCATCCAAGCGCCGAAACATGCGAATTAAGTCGCTCACCGCACGTGTGCTGCTGCTGACCACGGTCTGGTCGACGGTGGCGCTGGTGGTGATCGGCCTGCTGATCTCGACGCTCTATCGCAAGAGCGCCGAACGCGGCTTCCAGGATCTCTTGCGGGCGCAGCTCTATAACGTCATCAATTCGGTGACGATCGGCGATCAGGGAGCGTTGAGCGGCAGTCCGCAGCTCGGCGACCTGCGTTTTGCCCAGCCGAAGACCGGTTGGTACTGGGTGGTGGAGCCGCTCGGCACCTATACGACAGCGCCGCTGGTCTCGCCCTCGCTCGGCTCGGCGCTCATTCCGGTTCCCTCCGTCGTCGAGGCGCCCTTCGACAAGAATTACGAGCGTTATTACCAGGTGACGGACGCCTCCGGGAACCGGGTGCAGGTCGCCGAAACCGAAGTGGTGCTCGATACCGACGGGCGTGCGGCGCGCTTCCGCGTCACCGGCAATGTCGACGTCGTCGAGGACGATGTGCGCACCTTCTCCCATAGTCTTTATCTGGCGCTTGCCGGCTTCGGCGTCGGCAGCCTGATCGTCAATGCGCTGGCGATTCTCTACGGCCTGAAGCCGCTCGACAAGGCGCGCGCCGCCCTGGAGCGCATCCGCGCCGGCGAGAGCGAGCAGCTGAAGGGCGATTTCCCGCGCGAAATCCTGCCGCTCGCCAACGAGGTGAACGCGCTGATCGACAGCAACCGCCGTATCGTCGAGCGGGCGCGCATGCAGGTCGGCAATCTCGCCCATTCGCTGAAGACGCCGATCGCCGTTCTTCTCAATGAGGCGCGTGTCCTCGAAAAATCCCATGGCGAATTGGTCCGCAGCCAGGCGGAATCGATGCAGGGGCAGGTGCAGTCCTATCTCAACCGGGCCCGCATCGCCGCGCAGCGCGAATCCGTGCTCGCCCGCACCGATGCCGAGCCGGCGCTCGAACGGCTGGTGCGCGTCATGCGCCGCCTGAATGTCGACACCGAATTCGATCTCGTCGTCTCGCCGCCGCATCTGGCCGTCGCCATGGAACAGCAGGATCTCGAGGAGACGGTCGGCAATCTCCTGGAAAATGCGGCGCGATTCGCCAAGAGCAAGGTCCGGCTTTCGGCCGTTGAGGCCCGCGAGGACGTCAAGGGCGCAGAGGCGAGCGCGCGCCGTCATTGGGTGGAGCTCGCCGTCGAGGACGACGGGCCGGGATTGGAGCCCGACCAGATCCGCGAGGCGCTGAAACGCGGCCGCAGGCTCGATGAAAGCAAGCCCGGAACCGGGCTCGGCCTGTCGATCGTCACCGAGATTTCCAACGAGTACCAGGGGCGCCTCGAGCTGTCCCGTGGTGAATGGGGCGGGCTGAAGGCGAAGCTTATCCTGCCCGGCGTCACAAAGGATGTTGCATGACCAACTGCTTGATGTCACAAGGATAGTGGCAAATGTATAGCATGCTTTGCCTTAATGCTGACACGGGGACGCTGCACTTCGATCGGCTGAAATTGACCTCTGATCGTGGTTCGACGCAATGATTCTACGCTCGCAAGGCATGATCGTTTCCATTCTGCTTCTCGCCGTCGCGCTCACCGGCTGCACGACGACGAAAAGCGCTGCTTCGCGCGGCATTTTTTCCAGCAAACCCTCGGCATCGGCCGCCTTCATCACCGCGCTGCAGGGCGGCATCGTCGGCCGCAGCGGCGTCAGCTTGAGCGACAGCGACAAGCAAAGGGCGCTCGAGGCGGAATACCGGGCGCTGGAAGGGGCAGCCGCCGGCCAGCCCGTGGTCTGGAGCGGCAAGGAGGTCACCGGCAAGGTGGTGGCGGCAGCGCCCTATCAGGTCGGCTCGCAGAATTGCCGGCAATATACCCATACGCTGACGGTCGACGGCAAGGACAGCGTGGCGCGAGGCGCTGCTTGCCGCAACGACGACGGCAGCTGGTCGCCGCTCGGTTAAGGTCTGATGCATGTCGCCCGGAAGTGTGCGGCGGTTCCCGGACAACGACAGGCATAAAAACAAAGAGCGAAAGCGGGTCGGATGCATTAAATTGGATGCGACGCGCTTTAAGCCGGCTGAATTGCGGCGAATAGCCTCAAATCTTCGTCATTCCGGCTTTGGCAGTTGGAATGGGCGCGCGCTTCACGTATTTGGGCCGCTATGCTGTTCTGGATTCTCGTTGCCGTTCTGACGGCAGCCGTCGCCGTCATTCTGCTTTACCCCCTTCTGCGTGGCGCGAAGGCGGCGGAGAACAGCCGCGCCGGCGAGGCGGCGGTCTATCGCGACCAGCTGCGCGAACTCGACCGCGATCTTGCCGGCGGGCTGATCACACCGGAAGAGGCCGATTACGCCAGGGCCGAAATCGGCCGGCGGCTGATCGCCGTTGCTGCCGGTGAACCGGAGACGACGCCGAAACCCGCACGATCTCACCGTGTCAGTGAAGCCTTCGTTCTCCTGATCCTGCCGGTGCTCGGGCTCTGTCTTTATTTGACGACGGGCAGGCCGGATCTGCCCGCGCAGCCGCTGGAGGCGCGGCTGGAAAACCCCGGCAATGACGTGGCGGTGCTGATTGCCAAGGCGGAACGGCACCTGGCCGAGAATCCCGATGACGGCAAGGGCTGGGATGTGCTGGCGCCGATCTATGTCCGCACGATGCGGGTCAATGATGCTGTGGTCGCCTATCGCAACGCGATCCGGCTTCTCGGCCCGAGCCCGATCCGGCTCGACGGGCTTGCCGAGACGCTGATGGCGGTCTCCGACGGCGTGGTGACGGAGGAGGCGCGTCAGACGCTGGAACAGTCGCTGACGCTGGAACCCGACAATCCGCGTGCCCGCTTCTATGTCGCGCTCAGCATGGAGCAGGCGGGACGGACCGAAGAGGCGCGCCGAGCCTTCGAAGCGCTGGCGCAGCAATCGCCTGCCGATGCGCCCTGGTTGCCGCTGGTCAATGAACATATCGCCAAGAACGGCGGCGCGGCTGCCCAGCCTTCGGCGCCTGGCGGACCGACGTCGGAAGACGTGGCGGCGGCCGAAAACATGAGCGCCGGCGATCGCCAGCAGATGATCCGCGGCATGGTCGAAAGCCTCGACGCCAAGCTGAGCGCCGAGCCCAACAACTTCGACGGATGGATGCGGCTCGTCCGCTCCTACACCGTATTGAACGATAAGGATCGCGCAGCCGACGCCCTGAAGCGCGGGCTTGCGGCCTTTCCGCCGGCGGGTGAACAGGGCCGGCAATTGCTGGCGCTTGCCAGGGAACTTGGCATAGCCACGGAAGGAATGACGCAATGACGCGCAAGCAGAAGCGCCTTGCGGTGATCGCGGGCGGGATGGGTTTCATCCTTGCGGCGGTGCTGTTGGTGATGTTCGCCTTCAGCCAGTCGGTGGCCTATTTCTACATGCCGGCGGATCTGGCCAAGACCCCGGTGGCGCCGGAGACCCGCATCCGGCTCGGCGGGCTGGTGGGCGCCGGCAGCGTCGTGCGCGGCGCCGGCTCGACGGTGGAATTTGCCGTCACCGACGGCAGCGCCAATGCGGTCAAGGTCCAATATACCGGCATCCTTCCGGATCTGTTCCGCGAGGGCCAGGGTGTGGTCACCGAGGGCGTGTTCAGCGCCGGCGGCAACGTCTTTGTCGCCGACACCGTGCTCGCCAAGCATGACGAGACCTATATGCCGAAGGAGGTCGCCGATAAGCTGAAGGCGCAGGGCCTGTGGCAGGAGGGCCAAGGGGGACAAGGACAGGGGCAGGAGGCGAAGGCGACGCCATGATCATCGAGATCGGCCATTACGCCCTGGTGCTGGCGCTGGCGACGGCGCTGATCGTCTCGATCGTGCCTGTGATCGGCGCCCGCCGCCATGACCGGGCGATGATGGATGTCGCGACCTCCGGCTCGCTGGCGATGTTTGCGCTGACCGTCTTTGCCTTCGCCGTCTTGACCTATGCCCATGTCGTCTCCGACTTCTCGGTCGAGAATGTCTGGGAGAACTCGCATTCGCTGGTGCCGCTGATCTACAAATATTCCGGCGTCTGGGGCAATCACGAGGGATCGATGCTGCTCTGGCTGCTGATCCTGGTGTTGTTCAGCGCGCTGGTCGCCGTCTTCGGCCGCAATCTGCCGGAGACGCTGAAGGCCAATGTGCTGGCCGTCCAGGCCTGGATTTCGCTCGCCTTCACGCTGTTCATCCTTCTGACCTCCAATCCTTTCCTGCGGCTCGATCCGGCCCCGGCCGAGGGCCGCGATCTCAATCCGGTGCTGCAGGATGTCGGTCTGGCCATCCACCCGCCGCTGCTCTATCTCGGCTATGTCGGCTTTTCCGTCTGCTTCTCCTTTGCCGTTGCCGCTCTCCTGGAAGGCCGGATCGATGCCGCCTGGGCGCGCTGGGTGCGGCCCTGGACGCTGGCCGCCTGGACCTGTCTGACATTAGGCATCGCCATGGGCTCCTACTGGGCCTATTACGAGCTCGGCTGGGGCGGCTGGTGGTTCTGGGATCCGGTGGAAAACGCCTCGTTCATGCCCTGGCTGGCCGGCACCGCGCTGCTGCATTCGGCGCTGGTCATGGAAAAGCGCGAGGCGCTGAAGATCTGGACGGTGCTGCTCGCCATCCTGACCTTCTCGCTGTCGCTGATGGGCACCTTCCTGGTGCGCTCCGGGGTGCTGACCTCGGTGCATGCCTTTGCCAGCGATCCCTCCCGCGGCGTCTTCATCCTTTGCATCCTGTTGTTCTTCATCGGCGGAGCGCTGTCGCTGTTTGCCCTGCGGGCGCCGAAGCTTGCGGCCGGCGGGCTGTTTGCGCCGATCTCGCGCGAGGCGGCGCTGGTTCTCAACAATCTGATCCTGACGGTCGCCTGCGGCACGGTCCTGACCGGCACGCTTTATCCGCTGCTCTTGGAGACGCTGACCGGCGACAAGATCTCCGTCGGGCCGCCCTTCTTCAACCTGACCTTCAGCCTGCTGATGGCGCCGCTGCTCGTCATCGTGCCGTTCGGGCCGCTGCTTTCCTGGAAGCGCGGCGATCTGCTCGGCGCCCTGCAGCGGCTCTATCTTGTCGCTGCTCTCGCCTTCGCCGCCGCCGTCATCCTGTTCTACATCGAGCATGGCGGGCCGGTGCTCTCCGTGCTCGGGCTGGCGGCCGGGCTGTTCCTGATCCTCGGCGCCATTGCCGATCTCTGGTATCGCGCCGGCATCGGCAAGGTCGCCGGAAGCATCGCCTGGCGCCGGCTGACCGGCCTGCCGCGCTCGGCCTTCGGCACCGCCCTTGCCCATGCCGGGCTCGGCGTCAGCGTGCTCGGCATCGTCGCCGTCACCACCTTCCAGAGCGAACATGTCGTCGAGATGAAACCGGGCCAGGTGGTCGAGGCCGGCGGCTACAGCCTTGAGTTCGACGGCATGCGGCCGGCAAGGGGACCGAACTATAGCGAGGAGCGCGGCCACTTCACCATCCGGCGCGCCGGGGTAGCGGTCGCCGACACCTGGTCGGCCAAACGCCTCTATACCGCCCGGCAGATGCCGACGACCGAGGCCGGCATCCTGACTTTCGGTCTCAGCCAGCTCTATGTCTCGCTGGGCGACGCCACCACCGACGGCGGCATCGTCGTGCGCATCTGGTGGAAGCCGTTCATCCTGTGCATCTGGGGCGGCGCCCTGATCATGGCCGCCGGCGGTCTCGTCTCGCTCTCCGACCGCCGCCTGCGCGTCGGCGCCCCGCGCCGCAAGGCTAAGGCGAAGCCGGTGGCTCCCGCGATGGAGCCGGCGGAATGACGGGCTCACGACCTCCCTCATTCCTGTGCTGGTCACAGGAATCCAGCGCGCCCAAGTCCTTGGGCGCAGGAGACTCGTTGAGTGGCGGTATGGATTCATTCACGGCGCCGACGCGCCGTGGCTGGATTCCTGTGACGAGCACAGGAATGAGGGGAGGAGAGGTTCGGCGCATCTCGCAGAGGTCGCCTTTTCTCTCCCGTCTCCTCGTCATCCTGTTCATCCTCTTCGCACCCCTGTCCGCCTTCGCCGTCAATCCCGACGAAGTTCTAACCGATCCCGCACTCGAGGCGCGCGCCCGCACTCTTTCGGCTGAACTGCGCTGCATGGTCTGCCAGAACCAGTCGATCGACGATTCCAATGCCGAGCTGGCGAAAGATCTGCGCCTGCTCGTGCGCGAGCGCATCAAGGACGGTGACAGCGACGAGGAAGTGCTGGACTACATCGTCTCGCGCTACGGCGAATTCGTGCTGCTGAAGCCGCGGTTCAATCCGAAGACAGTGCTGCTCTGGGGCGCGCCGGTGCTGCTGGTGCTCGCCGGCGGGCTGTCACTGCTGGTCTTTGCGCGCCGGAGGGCCGGCAAGCCGACGGGAAGCAAGCTGACGGCGGAAGAACAGGCGAGGCTGAACGAGCTTCTAAAGAAATAACAACCCGTCGAGCCGGGATGAATATTTCCGCATCCTTTGGACACCCCAGGGAAACGCCGGGCGCAGTAACCGCCAGAAACATTCCAAACATTACCAATTTTTCATTGGCCGGACAGTTCGCAGTAAGGTGCGCTATCCTATATCTTGATGCATCGACTGATCCGGCCTTGCCGGTCTGAAGGTTTAAGAACAAGAGAAGGTGCACCAATGCTGAAGAATTTCAACGGACGTCCGTCCCTCGCCACTGTGCTCAAGGCTTCTACCGTCGCCGGTATCGCAGCCGCTGTGCTCGCAACCGGCGTTCCGCTCGAAATCACCCGGTCTTATGCCGAAGCCGTCAAAGTTCAGGCGCCTGCCGTTCCGAGCTTCGCCAATGTCGTCGATGCCGTTTCGCCCGCCGTCGTGTCCGTTCGCGTCGAAAACCGCGTCAATCCCGTCGCCGACAACAATGACGGCTTCTCCTTCGATTTCAATGGCCGCGGCTTTGACGACCTGCCTGATGATCACCCGCTGAAGCGCTTCTTCCGCCAGTTCGGCCAGGATCCGAACGACCAGCAGGGCGGCCATCAGCGGCGCTTCGGCCAGAACGGCCCCGGTGGCCCGGGCGGCCCGAATGGTCCCGGCAAGGGCCGTCTGCGTCCGGTCGCTCAGGGCTCCGGCTTCTTCATCTCCGAGGACGGCTACATCGTCACCAACAACCACGTCGTTTCCGACGGGCAGGCCTTCGTCGCCGTTATGAATGACGGCACCGAACTCGATGCCAAGTTGATCGGCCGGGATCCGCGCACCGACCTCGCTGTGCTGAAGGTCGACGGCAAGGGTAAGAAGTTCACCTACGTCAACTGGGCCGACGACAATAACGTCCGCGTCGGCGACTGGGTCGTCGCCGTGGGCAATCCCTTCGGTCTCGGCGGCACGGTCACGGCCGGCATCGTCTCGGCCCGCGGCCGCGATATCGGCTCCGGCCCCTATGATGATTACCTGCAGGTGGATGCGGCCGTGAACCGCGGCAACTCAGGCGGTCCCACCTTCAACCTCAGCGGCGAAGTCGTCGGCATCAACACCGCGATCTTCTCGCCGTCCGGCGGCAGCGTCGGCATCGCCTTCGCCATTCCCGCCTCGACCGCCAGGGATGTCGTCGCCGATCTGATGAAGGACGGCCAGGTTTCGCGCGGCTGGCTCGGTGTCCAGATCCAGCCGGTGACCAAGGATATCGCCGAATCCATCGGCCTTTCCGAGCCGAGCGGCGCCCTCGTCGTCGCCCCGCAGGCCGGATCGCCGGGCGACAAGGCCGGCATGAAGGCCGGCGACGTCGTCACCGCCCTGAACGGTGAAACGATCAAGGATGCGCGTGACCTCAGCCGCCGCATCGGCGCGATGCAGCCTGGCAGCAAGGTCGAGCTTTCGGTCTGGCGCGCCGGCAAAGCGCAGTCCCTGACCGTCGAACTCGGCACGCTGCCGGCCGACCAGAAGGATGCGTCCGCCGATGACAACACCCAGCCGCAGCAGCCCGAGGCGCCGGCGTCTGAAAAGGCGCTCGCCGATCTCGGCCTGACGGTCGGTCCTTCCGATGACGGCAAGGGCCTGGCGATAACAGGTATCGACCCGGACTCCGACGCCGCCGACAAGGGCATCAAGGAGGGCGAGAAGATCACCTCGGTCAACAACCAGGAAGTCTCCACCCCTGCCGATGTCGTCAAGGTGCTGAACCAGGCCAAGAAGGACGGCCGTACCCGGGCGCTCTTCCAGATTCAGTCGGGCGAAGGAAGCCGTTTCGTCGCTCTGCCGATCAACGGCCAGGGCTGATCCCCGAAAACCGTGAGCCGTGCGGAGCAAACTCCGCACGGCTCGATTGTTCTGATTTTTGAAGGGTGATCGCGATGAGCGCCGCTCCGCAGCCAGATGCTTTGAGCCTTGCCGAAACGCAGCCGGTGGGTAATGTCGGCCGCATGAAGATTCTCATCATCGAAGATGATCTCGAAGCCGCGGCCTACCTCACGAAAGCCTTTCGCGAGGCGGGCATTGTCGCCGACCACGCCAGCGACGGCGAGAGCGGCCTGTTCATGGGATCGGAAAATACCTATGACGTCATCGTCATCGACCGCATGCTGCCGCGCCGCGACGGTCTTTCCGTTATCAGCGAGCTGCGCCGCAAGGGCATCCATACGCCGGTGCTCATCCTCTCCGCGCTTGGCCAGGTCGATGACCGGGTGACCGGCCTTCGCGCCGGCGGCGACGATTACCTGCCGAAGCCTTATGCCTTCAGCGAATTGCTGGCGCGTGTCGAGGTGCTCGGCCGCCGCAAAGGCACGCCGGAGCAGGACGTCGTCTATCGCGTCGGTGATCTCGAACTCGACCGCCTCTCCCACGAGGTGCGCCGCGGCGGCAAGGAAATCCCGCTGCAGCCGCGCGAATTCCGCCTGCTCGAATATCTGATGAAGAATGCCGGCCAGGTGGTGACCCGCACCATGCTGCTCGAAAACGTCTGGGACTACCACTTCGACCCGCAGACAAACGTCATCGACGTCCATGTCTCGCGCCTGCGCTCGAAGATCGAGAAGGACTTCAGCCAGCCGCTCCTGAAAACCATCCGGGGCGCGGGGTATATGATCAAGGACGAGGGATGAGCCGCTTCAGGGTTCTCTTCAAGTCCACCCCAGTCCGCCTTTCGGCACTCTACATCCTGCTTTTCGCCATCTGCGCCGCGACCCTCGTCTTCTATGTGACGGCGATGTCGGAACGGCTGCTGACCGGCCAGATCCGCGATGCCGTCAAGCAGGAGGTGGAGCAGGTGCAGCGCGCCTATGACACCGGCGGCATGAACCTTCTGCTGCGCACGATGGAGCGGCGCGCCCGCCAGCCGGGCGCCAATCTCTATATCATCGCCGGCCCCTCGGGCGATATTCTCGCCGGCAATGTCGCCTCGGTGCAGCCGGGTGTTTTCGAGGAGGTCGGCTGGACCTCCGCCCCCTTCGCCTATCAGCGCTATACCGACGGCGGCGGTGTCGAGCGCCGCCATCGGGCGATCGCCAATATCTTCGTGCTCGACAACGGCTTGCGGATCCTGATCGGCCGCGACCTCGGCGATCCCGAACGTTTCCGCCTGCTGGTGCGTCAGGCGTTGATGGTGGCGCTGGCGATCATGGGGCTCGGCGCGATCATCATCTGGTTCGCCATTGGCCGCAATGCGCTGAAGCGCATCGACCGCATGTCGGATGCGAGCAAGAAGATCATGGCCGGCGACCTGTCGCAGCGTCTGCCGGTCGGCGGCTCCGGCGATGAGTTCGACCGGCTTTCGATGTCATTGAATACCATGCTGGAGCGCATCGAGAAGCTGAATGAAGGCCTGCGGCAGGTCTCCGACAACATCGCCCACGATCTCAAGACGCCGCTGACGCGGCTGCGCAACAAGGCGGCCGATGCGCTCGACATGAGCGATGTCGATGCGCGGCGCGTCGCCCTCGAAGGCATCATTTCCGAATCCGACCAACTGATCCGCACCTTCAACGCGCTGCTGATGATCTCCCGCGTCGAGGCAGGCTCGGTCGCCGCCGAGATGTCGTCGGTCGAGCTGTCGGCCATCGTTTCCGACAGCGCCGAGCTTTACGAGCCGGCGGCGGAAGAGGCCGGGCTTGGCTTGAGCGCCAACGTCGAACCCGGGATCGAGGTGCAGGGAAATCGCGAGCTGATCGGCCAGGCGATCTTCAATCTGCTCGACAATGCCATCAAATATTCTTCCGATACGGAAGGGGCGGGTGAGGTGTCGCTGAGGCTTGCCCGCCGCCCGGACGGCGTCTGCCTGTCGGTGGCCGACCACGGGCCGGGCGTACCGGCCGATCGGCGCGACGACGTAGTGAAGCGCTTCGTCCGCCTCGACGAAAGCCGCTCGAAACCGGGCACCGGACTCGGACTTTCACTGGTGGAAGCGGTGATGGAACTGCACAACGGCCGGCTGGAACTCTCCGATACCAATCCCGACAAGCCGGAACAGCGCGGACTGACCGTCAGCATGATCTTCCCGGCCAAGGCTGCCTGAACGGCGCCTGCGCAAACACGATCGGTTGAATCGCGTATTGGCGGTTTGGCGCCGAGACCCTAGTTTAATCCCGATCGAGGAGGCGGGGCCGTGATTCTGGCGCCCGTTTCCTCCGCTCCAAAGCCAGGGAGAGCCTATGCTGACGAAATCGACGCATGGCCTCAAGGACGTCGCCGAAGGGCTGCTGCGTCCATTGAGCCAGACGGAGTTGAAGCTGGCGCTGAGCGACCTTCAGCAGGCCGGCAAAAGCGAGCCGTCGGTCGCTGCGATGCTGAAGAGCGAAGGGCCACTGCGCGATTTCATCTCCGCCGTGCTGACGCTCTCGCCCTACCTGCGCGAAATCGTCAATCTCGACCCGGCCATTCTCGCCGGCGCCATCACGCAACCACTGGAGCCGCAGATCGAAGCGCTGATCGCCGAGGCGCGGGACTGCTGGCGGCCGGACGGGGAAGGGGTCGCGCCGGCGGAATCGGCGGTGATGAGCAGACTGCGCATCATCAAGCGCAAGGCCGCCTTCCTCGTCGCACTCGCCGATCTCTCGCGCATCGTCGATGGCCGGGCCACGACCGCCTGGCTGAGCGAGCTCGCCGAAGCCTCTGTCGCCGCTGCAATCGACCATCTGCTGCTCTCCGCGCATGAGAGCGGAAAGGTCAGGCTGCGGGATCCGGCGAAGCCGAGCGAGGGCTCGGGGCTGATCGTGCTCGGCATGGGCAAACTCGGCGCCTGCGAGCTCAACTATTCCTCCGATATCGACCTCGTCGTCTTCTTCGACGAACAGGCCGGCATCGTGCCCGACCCCGATGACGCCATCGAGGTGTTCCCGAGGATGATGCGCCGGCTGGTGCGCATCCTGCAGGAGCGCACGGCGGATGGTTACGTCTTCCGCAGCGATTTGCGATTGCGGCCCGATCCCGGTTCGACGCCGCTGGCAATTCCCGTCGACGCGGCGATGATCTATTACGAGGGCAGGGGCCAGAATTGGGAGCGGGCGGCCTTCATCAAGGCGCGCGCCGTGGCCGGCGACCTCGTGGCCGGCGGCGAGTTTTTGCGCGGGCTGTCGCCTTTCGTCTTCCGCAAATATCTCGATTACGCGGCGATCGCCGATATCCATTCGATCAAGCGGCAGATCCACGCGCATAAGGGTCACGGCGCCATCGCGGTCAAGGGCCATAATGTCAAGCTCGGGCGCGGCGGCATCCGTGAAATCGAATTCTTCGTCCAGACGCAGCAGCTGATCGCCGGCGGCCGCATGCCGGCGTTGCGCGGCCGGTCGACGGAGGAGACGCTCGGCGAGCTCACCAAGGCGAAATGGATCGATGCGCAGACGCGCGACGAACTGACGGAGGCCTACTGGTTCCTGCGTGACGTCGAGCATCGCATCCAGATGGTGCGCGACGAGCAGACCCACCTTCTGCCGGAGACCGACGCCGACCTCAAGCGCATCGCCTTCATGATGGGCTTTTCCGACACGCCGAGTTTTTCCGAACGGCTGGTCGGCGTGCTGAAGACGGTGGAGCGGCGGTATGCCCGCCTCTTCGAGCAGGAGAGCAGGCTTTCCGCCGAAACCGGAAACCTCGTCTTCACCGGCCAGGGCGATGACCCTGATACGCTCAAGACCTTGAAGAAGCTCGGTTTCACCAGGCCGTCCGACATTTCCCGCATCATCCGCACCTGGCATTACGGCCGCTACCGCGCGACGCAATCGGTGGAGGCGCGTGAGAGACTGACGGAGCTGGCGCCGGAGCTCCTGCGCGTCTTCGGCGAAAGCAAGCGCGCCGACGAGGCGCTGCTGCGTTTCGACAGTTTCATCTCCGGCCTTCCCGCCGGCATTCAGCTCTTCTCGCTGCTCGGCAGCAATCCGGCGCTCCTGTCGCTGATCGTCAACATCATGTCCTCAGCACCCCGGCTGGCCGAGGTGATCGCCGCCAAGCCGCATGTCTTCGACGGCATGCTCGATCCAGGCCTGATGGCTGAGCTGCCAACGCGCGACTATCTCGGCGAACGCCTGAAGGGCTCACTCGTCCAGGCGCGCCATTATGAGGAGGTGCTCGACCGGCTGCGCATCTTCGCCGCCGAACAGCGCTTCCTGATCGGCATCCGCCTGCTCACCGGCGCCATCAACGGGGCAATGGCCGCTCGCGCCTTCACCCATCTCGCCGATCTCGTCATCGCAGCCGCGCTCGACGCCGTGATCGGCGAAATGCGGGCGGCACACGGCAACTATCCCGGCGGGCGCATCGCCATATCAGGCATGGGCAAGCTCGGCAGCTTCGAGCTGACAGCGGGTTCCGATATCGATCTGATCCTGCTCTATGATTATGACGACGCCGCCTCCGAATCCGACGGGCCGAAGCCGCTCGACGCGACGCGCTACTTCACCCGCATCACCCAGAGGCTGATCGCCGCCTTGTCGGCGCCGACCGCCGAAGGCGTGCTCTATGAGGTCGACATGCGGCTGCGTCCCTCCGGCAACAAGGGGCCGGTCGCCACCCGCATCAATGCCTTCGGCAAGTATCAGCGCGAGGAGGCCTGGACCTGGGAGCATATGGCGCTCAGCCGCGCCCGGCTGATCTCTGGCGATGACAGCCTGATCGCCGAAGCGGAGCATATCATCCGCGAGGTGCTGTCGGCCGGTCGCGACATCGCCAAGGTGGCGCATGACGTCGCCGAGATGCGCGAACTGATCGAAACGGAAAAGCCGCCTTCCGGCCCGTGGGACCTGAAGCTGATCCCCGGCGGCGTCGTCGATCTCGAATTCATCGCCCAGTATCTGGCGCTGATCGCTCCCACCAAAGGCGTCGGCATCCCCGTCAATGGACTGAGCACCGGCGAGGCCCTGAAGCTGCTCGGCGACCGGCTGCTGGCCGCGGACGATCTCGCCACCTGTCTCGAAGCCTTCGCACTCTATACCAGCCTGTCGCAATTGATTCGTCTCTGCATCGACGGTGAGTTCGATCCGAACGACGCCCCTGCCGGCCTCATCGAACTCGTCTGCCGTGCCGGCGACTGCCCCGATATCAGGACGCTGGAGGGGGAAGTGAAACGGCTCTCGAAGGCGGTTCGGAAGATTTTTCTGTCTCTAGTGAAGAGCTGATGGGCATCGACCTTCGATCGAAATCCTATCCATTCTTGGAGCTCTTATCCATTTTGCGCAACCAACTCTTCGCCGTCCCCGGAAATGTAGGAGTTTGTTTAGCTTCACAGATTTTTAATCGGCGCGACGCAATCCCTCACTGGTTTGGTCAAGATTATCCCGCTTTAGTTGCATATAAACAGGTATACGATGAAAAATATTGAAGAGCAGATCAAGCCTTGGAGCGATGCACAAAAGCGGGTGGGAACCGAAGTTAGGGATCTTGTTCAAAAAAATCTGCGCCACGTCCTGACTTGCGCATATCGCTCGGTCGATCCGAATTTCAAAGAGCTTTCCGAAGCGCTGTTTCAACAGGAACTGCGCAAGTTCAACCGTATCGCTACCGGCGATCTCTCCGAGCAATATTTTACCGAACAGGCGGCGATTGCCCAAAATATCGCGCAGATGGTCGAATATCCCGCCTACCTGTCGGGCTACGCAATTTATGCAGCGGAACTCGTGATTACGCTCGTCGAAGCATCAAAATGGAAAACCGCCGCCAAACGCCGGGAACTCCTTCGCAGCCTTCTGAATTCGATCTTTGTTGATGTTTCCGTTGCGATGCATCATTTCTTTGCGGAAATTTCCGCAACGGCGGAAAGAGAGCGCAACGAATTCGATCGCCGGCTCAAGGAAAGCGAAGCCGAAGCCGACCGGGTCTCCATGGCCAACCTCAGCGACGCGCTCACCGCACTTGCCAACCGAGATCTGAGTTATCGGATCGAGGCTGAGTTTCCCGCAAAGAGCAAGGCCGCCAAGACCAACTTCAATGGTGCGACCGAAGCTTTGCTGGATGCCATGCTGCGCATCAGCGCGACAGCCGAAGCAATTCGCACCGGCACCGAGGAAATTGCCACGGCATCGGATGACCTCTCCCAGCGCACCGAGCGGCAGGCGAGTTCGCTCGAAAAGACGGCGGCGGCCGTCGAGGAAATTACCACGACCGTCCAACGCACTTCGCAGGATGCAAAGCGGGCGAACGAGGTCGCATCCGGCGCCAAAGCCGATGTCGATCGATCCGGCGAAATTATGAGTCAGGCCGAACAGGCCATGAGTGAAATCGCCAGAAGCTCAGGGGAAATCAATCAGATCATCGCAGTTATCGATGAAATTGCTTTCCAGACCAATTTGCTGGCGCTCAATGCCGGCGTCGAAGCGGCGCGTGCCGGCGATGCGGGAAAAGGCTTCGCGGTTGTCGCGTCCGAAGTGCGTGCACTCGCACAGCGTTCGGCGGAAGCCGCCAAGGAAATTCGCGGCCTTATCGCGGCAAGTTCGCAGCAGGTGAAGCGCGGGGTCGAGCTGGTGGAAAGTACCAGCCAGACGCTCGGAACCATTGTCAGCAAGGTCAACGAGATTGACGGTTTGATAGGCGCAATCGCCACCTCCGCGCAGGAACAGGCTGCCGGCCTGACCGAGGTCAACGCGGCAATCGTGCAAATGGATCAGGTTACGCAGCAGAATTCGGCGATGGTCGAAGAAACAACAACCGCGGCGTCCGATCTTCGAGCCAAGACGCGGCACCTCGCCGACCTGGTGAATAACTTCAAACTTGCCGCCGACCCCGTTCGTTCACGGTCCATCATTCGCGGTAACATCGCCGCTTGATGCTACGATATGCCCTGCAGCGCTGCGCTCCGTTTCAGGGGCGCAGCGGGCGCTATATCACGTCGAATTCCTGCGCAGCCAGATCACGGTCCGCATAGCTTCGCGGAGCGGATCTTCATGCGGCCGCCGTGCAGCGAGGGTCAGCGAGCTGTCACCGACCAGCAAATCATAGACGATCGTCACGATCCTGTGGCGTCGGAATAATCCGCGGCTGGCCATCATCATCCGGCGTTACAATGACCGCCTTAGTCGAAATTAAACGTCGTCCGGAATGCGCAGCGAGATCACCGTGCCCACCGCTTCGCGCGAGCGGATCTTCATGCGGCCGCCATGCAGCGCGGTCAGCGAGCGCGAGATGGCAAGCCCGAGGCCGGAGCCGCCCTTGCTCTTGGCGTATTGGCTCTGCACCTGTTCGAACGGCTGGCCGATCTTCGACAGCGCCGAGCGCGGGATGCCGATGCCGGTATCGGCGATGGTGACGGTGACGGCGCCGTCGACGCGCCGTGTGCGCACCGCGATGCGGCCGCCATTGTCGGTGAACTTGACCGCATTGGAGAGCAGGTTGAGCAGCACCTGTTTCATCGCCCGGCGGTCGGCCGTCAGCGTCAGGCCGGAGGAGATGCGCTGGTCGATGACGATGTTCTTTTCGGCCGCCGGAATGGCGGTGAAGCGCAGGCTTTCCTCGATCAGCGGCACGAGGTCGATGCGCTCGCAATGCAGCCTGAGATGGCCGGCCTCGATCTTCGACATGTCGAGGATATCGTTGATGACGTTGAGCAGATGTTTGCCGCTGTCATGGATATCACGGGCATATTCGTCGTATTTCAGCGAGCCGAGCGGTCCGAACATCTGGTTCTGCAGGATTTCCGAAAAGCCGAGAATGGCGTTCAGCGGCGTGCGCAGCTCATGCGACATGTTGGCGAGGAATTCCGACTTCGCCTTGTTGGCGGCCTCGGCGCGTTCCTTCTCCGCCTGGTAGTTGGCGTTGGCGGTCGAAAGCTCGGCCTTCTGGATCTCCAGCGTCTGGCGCGAGGCCGAAAGATCGCCGATCGTCGCCATCAGCCGGCGTTCGGATTCGCGCAGCCGCTCCTGATGGCGTTTCATCAGCGTGATGTCGGTTCCGACCGACACCCTGCCGCCGTCGCGGGTGCGCCGCTCGTTGATCTGCAGCCAGCGCTCGTCGGCCAGCTGCACCTCCGTCGTGCGCGAATAGCCGGAGCCGTCGGCATCGGCGATCCGCCGCTCGATGACCGGGCGGGCGGCGGCGGCATTGACGATCGAGCGTTCGGTGCCGGGCACCAGCACGCTGTCCGGCAGCCCGTAAGCCTGCTGGAAATGCGTGTTGCACATGACCAGCCGGTCGTTCTTGTCCCAGAGCACGAAGGCTTCCGAGGTGCATTCGATGGCGTCGGCCAAGCGCTGATCGGCTTCCGCATAGCGCTGGGCGAGTCGGTGCTGTTCGGTCACGTCCATGGCGATGCCGATCAGGTGCATGCGGCCGGAATTGCTGCGGATCACCTGGGCGCGCGCCCGCATCCAGACATAGTGGCCGCCGGCATGGCGCATGCGGAAGATCTGGTCGACCTGGCCGGAATGGCCCTTGGCGATGGCGCGGGCGATCTCATAGAGGCCACCGTCGTCGGGATGCATCAGCCGCGCGGCTTCGCCGAAGCCCATCGTCTTGTCGGAGCCCGGCAGGCCGAGCATGTCGTACATCGAGCGCGACCAGAAGAATTCGCGGTTCTCGAAATCGAAGTCCCAAAGGCCGCAGCGGCCGCGCGACAGCGCCGTCTCGACGCGCAGGTTCGATTCCAGGAAAATGTCGTCGGCGTCGCGGGCCCGCTTCACCTGCGTGTAATAGGCATAGAGGATGACGAGCAGGATCGAGGAGATGCCGGCAAACAGCGTGACGTTGAGCGCCAGCTGCTCGCGCCAGAGCCGGCCGACCTCCTCGAGCGAGGTGGCGGCGACGACGTAGCCGCCAGCATTGCCCATCAGCGTGATCTCGGCATAGTGCGGCACGCCGCCGATCGTCGTTTCGATGACGCCGGCCCGATCGCCGAAACGCCGGATCGCCGAGACTTCCGGGAAGAAATCGCCGACATTGCTGCCGACATGCGAAAGCCCGGCGGTCGTTGCGGCAAAAACCTTGCCGCTGGCTTGCACCAGCAGCACGAAAGCGCCGTTGTCCAGCCGGTCCTGCGGCAGGTACCTGGCAAGCCGGGCCTGTGCCTCGGTGATATCGCCGCTGTCAAAAATGTCGGCCGCATCGGCAAATACGGCCGAGGCCGTTGCCGCCGAAAGCGCGGTGGCATGGCGGGCGGAAGCCTCCAGCCGGCTGTATTCGCTCATCATGCCGAAGAAATGCGAGGCGGCGACGACGGAGAGGAAGGCGATGATCAGCGCCGGAATGGCGCGCTTCAAGATCAGCTCCGCCTTCGGCAGATGACGCAGGAGCGGCTCCGATGTCGAGTGACCGGATAGGCTGTCTCGCCAGGCTTTCAGCCCGTCAAAATCGACACGCAGCCGTCCTCCGGCCACGGTTGCCCGCCGCACGTCCATCATCTCTTCGCCTGTCCCTCGTGTGATTCGCGCGCCGCTCGCTCGAACCTGACCTAGAGAATCATGGGTGATTCGCCTTGTCCAGAGGCAAAGGTAAAAATCCGTTAACTATTTATATTTTCGTATTTTTCGGGCGATTCGAATCGCCGGGCGAGGCGGCCGCCGCGTGGTGCGCGACGGCCGGACCAAGCAAAATCACCCTTTAAGCGTGCGCTCGACGATATCGCGCACGTCGGTGGAAAGGTCGGGCGCCCGCTCGATCTCGATCAGGGCAGAGCGGGCGTGATCGGCGCGTATCGGCTCCAGCGAGCGCCAGGAACGCATCGAGGTGAGAATGCGGGCTGCAAGCTGTGGGTTGCGGCCGTCGATCTCGAGAATCTGACCGGCGAGGAAGCGATAGCCTTCGCCGTCGGCCCGGCCGAAACCGGTCGGGTTGGCAAAGGCGAAGGTTCCGACCAGCGCCCGCATCCGGTTCGGGTTGGTCCGCTTGAAAAGCGGGTTCTCCATCAGGCCGCGCACTCGGTCCAGCGCCTTGGCGCCCGGAATGCCGGCCTGGATCGTGAACCATTTGTCGATGACGAGTGCGTTTTCGGCAAAGCGATCGCGGAAGGCGGCCAGCGCCTCGCTTGCCTCCGCACTGTCGGGGAAACGATGGGCGAGGATCGTCAGCGCATGGCTGAGGTCGGTCATGTTGTCGGCTGCGTCGAAGGCTGCCTTGGCGCGCGCAGGTGTCTGTTCGGCGTGCGAGAGATAGGTCAGCGCGCTATTGCGCAGCGCCCGCAGGCCGGCGCTCTTGGCATCCGGGCTGAAGCCGCCGGATGTCGCCATCGCCGCGTAGAGGCCGGCAAAGACATCCTTTCCGGCGTCGGCGATCTGTTTGAGGATCGCCTGCCGGCCGGCATGGATGGCGTCGGGATCGTTGTTGCCGCCGAGTTCGCGGGCAATATCGGATTCGCTCGGCAGCGCCAGCGCCTGGGCGCGGAAGGCCGGTTCGAGGCTTTCGTCGGCAGCCGCCGCAATCAGCGTCTCGACAAAGGTCGGCTCGCAGACGACCGGCTTGCCCTCGCGCGCGTCGCGGGCAGCCTTCAGAAGGTTCGGCAGCGCCAGATCGGTCAGCGCCTGCCAGCGGGCGAAATGATCGGTCTCATGACGGGCGAGATGGGCGAGATCGGCCGGGCTTTGATCGAAATGCAGGTTGATCGGCGCCGAGAAGCTGCGGTTGATCGAAACGACCGGGCGCGAGCCGATGCCATGAAACACTGCCGTCTGCGTGCGGCCGGTCAGGTGCAGCACCTCGCCGGCATATTCGGCGCCGTCGACCGAGCTCGGCGCGATCTTGCCGCCGTTTTCGCCGAAGAGCGCCAGGCTGAGCGGGATATGCATCGGTTCCTTGCTCGACTGGCCGGGTGTAGCGGGCGTCATCTGTTCGAGCGACAGGGTGAAGCTGCCGGCCACCGCATCATAGCTGCCCGATGCGGTGACGAGCGGCGTACCGGCCTGGTGGTACCAGAGCGAGAATTGCGTGAGGTCGCGCCCGCTCGCATCCTCGAAGCATTTGACGAAATCCTCGATCGTCACCGCCTGCCCGTCATGGCGGTCGAAATAGAGGTCGATGCCCTTCTTGAAGCCGTCTCTGCCGAGCAGCGTCGCGATCATCCGCGTGACTTCGCTGCCCTTCTCGTAGACGGTCCTCGTGTAGAAATTGTTGATCTCGCGATATGTCGTCGGCCGCACCGCATGGGCGAGCGGGCCGCCATCCTCCGGAAACTGCTCGGACTTCAGGTGGCGCACATCGGCGATGCGCTTGACCGGGCGCGAGCGCTGGTCGGAGGAAAATTCCTGGTCGCGATAGACCGTCAGGCCTTCCTTGAGACACAGCTGGAACCAGTCGCGGCAGGTGATGCGGTTGCCGGTCCAATTGTGGAAATATTCGTGCGCGATGACCGCTTCGATATTGGCGTAGTCGGCATCGGTCGCGCTCTCAGGATCGGCAAGGACGTATCTGTCGTTGAAGACGTTGAGGCCCTTGTTCTCCATCGCCCCCATGTTGAAGTCGGAGACGGCGACGATCATGAAGATGTCGAGATCATATTCGCGCCCGAACCTCTCTTCGTCCCATGCCATCGAGCGCTTCAGCGCATCCATGGCGTAGGCCGCGCGCGGCTCCTTGCCGTGCTCGACATAGATCTTCAGCACCACGTCGCGGCCCGACATGGTGGTGAAGGTGTCTTCGACGACGCCGAGATCGCCGGCAACGAGGGCAAAGAGATAGCTCGGCTTCGGATGCGGGTCGAACCAGGCGGCGAAATGCTTGCCGGGGCCATAGCCGGCGCCGCCGAGGAAGTTGCCGTTCGACAGGAGCAGCGGATTGGCCTCCTTGTCGGCGATGATGTTGACGGTGAACGGCGCAAGCACGTCGGGCCGGTCGGGGAAATAGGTGATGCGGCGGAAGCCCTCCGCCTCGCACTGCGTGCAATAGATGCCGCCGGTACGATAGAGGCCCATCAGCTGGGTATTGGCCTCGGGGTTGATGATCGTGGTGATCGTCAGCTCGAAGGGGGCGCTCTCCGGCAGGTCGCGCACGATCAGGCTTTCCGGCGTCGCATCATAACGCGAAGGGTCGAGCTCCACCTGGTCGAACAGCAGCCCCGCCAGCGTCAGCTCGTCGCCGTCGAGCACGATCGGCGCGGTAATGTCGGCGCCCGGGCGACGGTGAAAGATCAGACGGGCTTCGACCTTTGTCTCCGTCGGATCGAGTTCGAAGGTCAGGTCCACGCGTTCCAGCACGAAGTCGGTGGGACGGTAATCTGCCAGATGAATGACCTGGCCGGTATCTGTTCGCATGGTGTTTCCTGAAGACCGTTATTTGACAACCGCGGATACAGAGGCGGGCGCACTCTGCGAGAATTTGCCGGGCATGATTACATTAAAGTCTGAACTAAAGTTAAAGCAAATTGCCCGTGAACACGAAGTTCACGGGCAAAATTTATCCTGATGTCGATTCCGATTTAAGGATTATGCAGCGGGATTTTCTTTCGCTACGATGGCGGCGTCACCTGTTGCGTTCCCGAGTCGAACGCGTCTCCCCGTTCGTTCAAGTCAGCATTAGAGCCAGGATCATGCACTCGGTTCTCAGAAACCCGATGAGAGGCATTGCGCTGAAAGTCTCGTCGGTCGTGGTCTTCCTGGCCATGCAGACCTGCATCAAGCTGGCCGGCCCGGATATTCCGCCGGGTCAGGTCACCTTCTGCAGGTCCTTCTTCGCGCTCTTCCCGATCATGGCCTATCTCGCCTATATCGGACAGCTGCGCGCCGCCTTCCACACCGCCAATCCGGTCGGCCACCTGAAGCGCGGCACGATCGGCATCCTGTCGATGGCTTTCGGTTTTTACGGCCTCCTGCATCTGCCGCTGCCGGAGGCGATCGCCCTCGGCTACGCATTGCCGCTCGTCGCCGTGATCTTCGCCGCCGTTTTTCTCGGCGAGACCGTGCGCATCTATCGCTGGAGCGCCGTTCTGGTCGGCATGGCCGGCGTTGCCATCATCTCCTGGCCGAAGCTCACCCTGTTTCGCGACGGCGGCATGGAAACCGAACAGGCCGTCGGCGCGCTGTGCGTGCTGTTTTCGGCGGTTCTCGGTGGCATGGCGATGATCCAGGTGCGTCGCCTCGTCGAGGAGGAGAAGACGGCGACGATCGTGCTGTATTTTTCGCTCACCGCATCGGTCTTCTCGCTGGCTTCGCTTCCTTTCGGCTGGCTCGTCCTGCCATGGCCGTCGGCGCTTTATCTGATCGTTGCCGGCTTTTGTGGCGGCGTCGCGCAGATCCTGCTGACCGAAAGCTACCGCCATGCCGACGTCTCCACCATCGCGCCGTTCGAATATACATCGATCCTGCTTGGCGGCATCGTCGGCTACTTCGTCTTCGGCGACGTGCCGAGCATCACGATGCTGATCGGCACCGTCATCGTCGTTGCCGCCGGTATCTTCATCATCTATCGCGAGCATCAGCTGGGTATCGAACAGCGCGAAGCGCGCAAGGCGACGACGCCGCAGGCCTGAGTTCACGGCAGGAATGGTCAATTCTTAGGATGGCGTCGACCTCAGGAATATGATTGTTGAACATGAGAAACTATCATTTATTCAACGCTGTGCACGGCTGGCGGGCCGCTGCCGCCGCGGCTTTCGATATTACTGCTCCGAACGCTGGTCTGCGAGCGGAGGTGGAGAAAAGCATAATGGCATTCACGGCGGAGCAATTGGCGGGGAACTGCTCCTTTCTGACGAGTATCCGCTTTCTGGCCGGGCAAACGCGCGGCATGTTCGACGCCGGCCCGCGTCTGGCACGATTGCTCGCCTCCCACCAGCGCTGGCTGCTGACCCAGACGGCCTATGCCCTTCACCTGGAATATGATCCGCGCGAGCCGACCTCGGGTTTTACCGCCGTTCGGCTGACCGGCCGCATCACCGCCCACAAGGTGGCCAGCCGTAACACCGTGCTCGCCTTCATCGAAGAACTCTATACCTACCGCTTCATCACCCATACGCCCGGCGACGAGCGGCGCCGGCCACGCCATTTCGAGCCCGCCAATGTCAGCCATCAGGCGATGTTTGCGTGGATTCACGCCAATCTCGCCGCGCTCGACCTGCTCGACGGCGGTGAACGGGCGGCTGTTTTCCAGGCAAATCCATCATTGATGAGGCTCGTTCAGCCGCGCGTTGCCCGCCACTGCCTGGAAGATGCCGCCTGGCGGGAGCCGCCGGCGCAGGTGGCGTTGTTTCTCTGGACCGAAGCTGGCGGCCTCGTCGTCGACAACTTCATCGCCAGGATGGATCCGGAAGACACCGGGGCGGGCAAGTTTCTCGTCGGCCGCGTCGAAACCCGCGCGCTTGCCGCCGATTTCATGATGTCGCGCACGCACCTGCAGCGGCTCCTGGCAAAGGCGGCGCAGCGCGGCTGCGTCGGCTGGCATGATGAGCCGCGCAAGACGCATCTTTGGATATCGCGGCATTTCGTCGAGGAATATTGCGCTTGGCAGGCGGTCAAGTTCGCCTATGTCGACGAAGCCTTCGAATGGGCGAAGGCCCGGATCGAGGAAATGACCGCCTGATCAGATTGCCGCAGCGCCTGTGCTTTGGCAGGACGGCCGCATTGCACTCTCCTATGGCGTTGCCGCCACCGGAGCCCCGCAGACATCGGCAACGACCGAGCGGAACCATTGATGCGCGGGATGAGTGTGAAGGCGCTCATGCCAGACAAGCTTGTAGATCAGCTTCTCGGTCTCGAAGGGTAGGTCGTAAGAGACTAGTCCGTGCTGCGCTACCAGCCCCGCGCCGGGTCCGTTGATAAAACCGCTTGGCACACAGGTCAGCAAGTCGCTTCTCGCGACAATTCTTAGCGCATCTGCAAAGTGATTGACGACCGCGGCGATTGTCCTTCTACGACCATGTAGACTCAGCCAGCCATCAACGACCCCTAGATCGACTCCGGATGGAGTTACCAGCACGTGCGACGCTGTGACGAACCGGCCCAAATCCATTTCGTTTCCCACTTTGTGCCCCGGCCGCATAACGCAGAGATAATGATCCGTCCGAAGCCCTTGAACATGGATGTCGCGCGGAAGTGACGGAAACATTCCGACGGCGCAGTCAAGCGTGCCGCGATCTATTCCCTCGAGAGAGCTCGCATTGGTGTGGAAGGAAAACGCCACCCGGGCATAGGGCGACATTGACTGTAGCTTCAGCGTGATGCCGCTGACCGCCTCTGCAGCGAGGCTGTCGGTGATGGCAATTCGGAAACTGGTCGGATCCGTGCGGGGATCAAATTGCTCGGGTGCGATCGAGGCTCGGATAGCTGCCAATGAACGATGGAGTTCGGGCCAGATCGCCATCATCCGCGCGGTAGGCTGAACGCCCTCAGCGACCTTCAGGAACAGTTGATCGCGCGTCAGGCTCCGGGCGCGCCTGAGTGCGTTGCTGACGGCTGGTTGGCTCATCGACAGACTGGCGGCGGCGCGCGTCACATTCCGCTCCAGCATGATCGCCTCGATAACCACGAGCAGGTTCAAATCCAGCCGCATATTATTCACCTCAGTTATAACGGTTACCCCTAAAACGAAATTGGACGATTCAAATCTTTTGCGCAACTCTATTGCCAGGACCCAAGGCGGCATGAACGAACATGCGGCTGCAACAGACACAGTCGGCTGCGCCGATATTGCGAGGATTTATTTCATGAATGATGCTCCTGCCGGAGACCTCGGGCTGAAGTTGACCGGAAAGATCAGCCCAGACCGTATTCAGCTGCTGCGCGCACCCCGGCCGCCTGCGGGTCTGGTCGAGAAGTTCAAGCATATTGCCGATGCTACCAGCGTCATTGCCGACGTCATGGACGAGCTGGGCATCACTGGCGCCGTCGGTGCATCGGTTCTAAAGCCGACCTTGCCACACGCCAGCATCGTTGGCCCGGCCCTAACCGTACGCAACATCATGCAACGCGAGCACGTCTACGAGACTGCGCGTGGCCGCGTGAATCGCATGGCGGAGTTCGAGGCGCACAATCTGGCGCTGCCCGGAGACGTCATCGTGATCGATGGCGTTCTTGGTGTATCCAACATGGGTGGCATATCGGCGCAGACCGGCAAACGGCAAGGCGAAGCCGGGGCGATTGTCTCCGGGGGCATCCGTGACGTCGGTCATTCCCGCCGTGTGGAATATCCGCTCTGGGCCACCGAGATCACGCCCGTCACTGGGAAATGGCGTATCGAAACGGTGGAGATCAACGGCGATATCCAGATCGAAGGCGTCCGGGTATCGCCCGGCGATATCGTCGTGGCCGATGAAACCGGGGTCTGCTTCATCCCGATTGCGCGTGCTGTTGAAGTGCTGGAACGGGCGCTGGCGAAAGCTGCCTTCGAGCACGAGAAATGTAGCGCGATCGACTTCGGCACGCCAGTTGCCGATCTGCCGAGCAAGGAGTGAGTTCAATGGCCAATCTCACCCCGAGACTGCGTGTTGCGATCCTCGACGACTATCAGGACGTCGTTCGTACGCTCGACTGCTTCAGCAAGCTTGAGGGCCATGAGGTAAAGATTTGGAACGATACGGTAGCCGATGTGGAGATATTGGCGGAACGGCTTGCGGCTGTTGACGTGCTGGTGCTGCTCCGCGAGCGGACCAAGGTGGACGAAGCG
Organism: Rhizobium sp. M1; assembly: GCF_002531805.1. Taxonomy (NCBI): domain Bacteria; kingdom Pseudomonadati; phylum Pseudomonadota; class Alphaproteobacteria; order Hyphomicrobiales; family Rhizobiaceae; genus Rhizobium; species Rhizobium sp. M1. The sequence continues at coordinate 130,726 of NZ_NWSW01000020.1, forward strand.
CTGGTCAGCCGGCTGCCGAAGCTTAAGCTGGTCAGCCAGAACGGTCACGTGCCACACATCGATCTCGCCGCATGCACGCGTTACGGCGTGCTCGTTTCCTCGGCGCTGACGCAACGCCCTTCCTACCCGACGGTAGAGTTCACCTGGGGTTTGATTTTGGCGGCGATGCGCAACATTCCTCTTGAAAGCGCAGCGCTTCGCAAAGGCTCATGGCAGAGCACAGTTGGGCTCGGCCTGCGCGGGCGGACACTTGGGATTTATGGCTTTGGCCGTCTCGGCTCCATGGTGGCGCGGATCGGCAGCGCATTCGGCATGGAGTTGCTGATTTGGGGCCGCCAGGGCTCGCTGGATCGGGCGCGTGCGGAAGGTTTTCACGTTGCCCCGAGTAAAGAGGCATTTTTCGAACAAGCAGACGTACTCAGCCTGCACTTGCGCCTGAATGCCGAGACCACCGGCCTCATCGGCCCGGGTGAGCTTGGCCTCATGAAGCCGACGGCGCTGCTGGTGAATACCAGCCGGGCGGAGTTGATTGAGCCGGGGGCGCTTGTCGCGGCGCTGCGCAACGGTCGGCCTGGAAAAGCGGCGGTCGATGTGTTCGAGCATGAGCCGCTGACCGACCCTCACGATCCCTTGCTGTTGCTGCCAAACGCCTTGTGCACGCCCCATCTCGGCTATGTCGAGCGTGATAATTACGAATTTGCCTACGGCAATGCCTTCGACCAGGTCGTGGCTTTCGCCCAGGGGATGCCGATCAACATCCACAATCCGGATGTGTTGAAACAGGGAGCACTGCAATGAACCTCGAGCTTGACGGGAAAGTCGTTCTGGTCACCGGCGGCAGCAAAGGCATCGGACTTGCCTGCGCTCGGGCATTCGGCAGCGAAGGCGCCCGCGTCGTCATCGTGTCACGCAGCCAAGACAACCTGGCCGCCGCCAAGGCGACACTTGCGGCGGACGGCATCGACGTCACGCCCTTTGCTGCCGATCTTGCCGACGGGGCGGCGGCCGAACGGACAGTGATTGCCGCCGAAGAGCAGGTCGGGCCGATTGCCGTGCTGGTCAATTCTGCGGGTGGCGCCGTTCGCGTGCCCCCGAGCGAGCTAACGCCGGACAAGTGGCGCGTGGCCATGGACGCGAAGTTCTTCACCTACATGAACGTCATGGACTTCGTCCTGCCACGCATGGTGGCGCGGCGCACGGGAGCAATCGTCAACATCATCGGCACCGGAGGCAAGATCGCATCACCGATCCACATTCCCGGCGGTGCTGCCAACGCGGCGCTGATGCTGGCTTCGGCAGGCTTGGCTGCTGCCTGGGGCCATGCCGGCATTCGCGTCAACGTCATAAATCCCGGCGCCACCATGACTGACCGGGTGCAGATGTCACTGGATGCAGAATCGCGCGCGACCGGAAAGCCCCCTGAGGAACTGCTGCGTCAGAACCAGCAGCGCATACCGCTCGGGCGCTACGCTACGCCGGAGGAGGTGGCCGATGCGGCGCTTTATCTTGCAAGCGCGCGAGCATCCTACGTCACCGGCGCGTCGCTGACTATGGATGGAGGGTTGACGCCGCTCGTCGTGTGACCGGCCGAGCCGGGAATTCAACATTGGGAGGAGATCGAAATGTTCAGCTGGTATCGTGAGTTAACAAAACGAGAGCGAAATACGTTCTGGGGATGCTTTGCGGGATGGGCGGTAGACGCGATGGATGCACAGCTCTTCAGCTTCGTGCTTCCGGTGCTGATCGCCGCCTGGGGCATGTCGACGGCGCAGGCGGGCTATCTCGCTACAGCCACACTCATTTCTGCGGCAGTGGGCGGGTGGGCGTGCGGCTATCTGGCGGACCGGTTTGGCCGCGTCCGCATCATGCAATTCACCATTTTATGGTTCTCGGTCTTCACCTTCCTCGCGGCCTTCACGCAAAATTTCGAACAACTCATCATCGTGAGGGTGTTGCAGGGGTTGGGGTTTGGCGGTGAGTGGGCGGCCGGCGCGGTGCTGATGGGCGAGATCATCCGGCCTGCTCATCGCGGCAAGGCGGTGGGAAGCGTTCAAAGCGGCTTCGGCGTCGGCTGGAGCGCGGCGGCAATCTTGGCCGGTATCGTTCTCGCCCACATACCGGCGGAATATGCGTGGCGGACCCTGCTGATGATTGGCGTGCTGCCTGGCTTTCTGGTGCTTTACCTGCGCCGATCGCTGGAGGAGCCGGAGCTTTATCAACAGACCCGTGCTGCGATTAAGGCTAGTGGCCGCGACCCGGGCCTCAGTGCGATCTTCGGCCCTGGCGTTCTGCGCGTGACAATCCTGGCGTCGCTGCTGGCCTTCGGCGTCGTTGGTGTCGGCGGCGCGATCGTCAACTGGCTGCCGACGTTCATGAAAACGGTCCGTCATCTCTCGCCCAGCGCCTCCGGCTATTACATCTTCCTGGTTACGGGCGGCTCCTTCTTCGGTTTCCTGGCGAGTGCGTATTTGTCCGACGTGCTCGGCCGGCGCCGCACATTTCAATTGTTTCTGGTCTGCTCGTGGCTCGTGACCATCGCCTATATGTTCCTGCCGCTCTCAGGTTGGGGACTCATCTTGATGGGAGTGCCATTCGGCTTTTTCACGATCGGAAACTATGCCGCACTTGGCCCCTTTTTCACGGAGCTGTTCCCAACGGCGGTGCGTGGCAGTGGTCAGAGCTTCGCCTACAACTTCGGCAAGGCCGCCGGTGCCATCGCGGTCTCCTGCATCGGCATCTTGGCACAGTGGATCACATTGGCGGAGGCCATCGGCTTGATCGCATTGCTCGGCTACAGCATCGCGATCGTCGCAACGCTGCTGCTCCCGGAAACGAAAGGCATTCGGCTTACGCCAAGCATGGGACCGGCTGCCGAGGAGCAGGGCCCGTCGATCGCAGTGTCGGAACAAACTGCTCCCGGCAAGCCCTGACCGTCCCCGAAAAGCCAGGCGGAACCGGCCGCCGGGCTTCTCACCAAGCGAAATGTCCAAGGTCCGCCAAGCGCATCTGCTTAGGGATGCTGGACAAATTCGACCACTTCCGATGGAGCCTGGAGGCGTCCGTTTCTCAGAACAAGGAGTGAGTGATGAAATCGATTTTTCCGCTGCTGTTTTGCGCGATGACCCTGATCACACAGGCGGGAACGGCAGAGGCCCAAGATGCGGGCGGACCCATGCAAATCATTGTCGCAACACCGCAGCAGCTTTCCATCACTGAGAGCGCGTCGAAGACAGTCGGTGTGTCTCAGGTCGGCGGCCAGAGCGCAAAGGTACTCTACGGCGATCCGACGAAGCCTGGACTTTATACCGTTCTGCTGCACCTCGAGCCCCACAAGCGCATCATGCCGCTGTCACACCCAGACTCCCGGTTCGTAACTGTCTTGTCGGGAACCTTCTACGTTGGGTTTGGCGACACCTACAATGAAGCCAAGCTCAATAGGTTGCCGGCGGGAGGGATCTACACTGAGCCCGCCAACGCCAACCACTTCGGGGAGACGCGAGACGAGCCCACTCTCGTCGCGATAACCGGATATGGGCCGAGCGGCACGAGCTACGCGAATCCGGCCGATGCGCCAGGCGCGGTCACGAAATAGGTCCATATCCCGCCAGGAGAGCGCTTGCAGGCAGGCATGCGTGGAGACTGGTGTCATAGCCTTTCCCAGAGGGCGGACATGGCTGCCGAAACATGCACTCCGGGCAACAGAGAAAAGCACTTAATGAAAGGAAAACAGATGTCTCAATCGTCAATGCCCGATCCGACCGACATGGGGACGAAGGCGAGCGCCGCCGCAAGCCGCCGCAGGAGTATCACCGTCGATGGCCTCGCCCACAAGTACCCGGTGCCGAACGCTTGCCGGATCGGTAACCTGATCGTATCGGGTGCGATACATGGGGTAGACCGCGAGACGCGTACCATGCCGGAGGACCTGCCCTCCCAGTGCGCCCACGTATTCGCAAACATGAAAGCGATCGTGGAGGCTGCCGGCGGCAGCGCCGAGGACATTATCAAGATGACGATCTACCTGCGCGACCGCGACAACCGCGGTCCGGTGAACGCGGAATGGGTGCGCATGTTTCCAGATCCCGAAACCCGGCCGGCTCGACACTCTCAGCCCTTGCTGGTGGAGGGCCCTTCGCTGGTTCAGTGCGATTTCATGGCGGTGATCGGAAGGGTGGACTGATGTCGATGGCAGGTCGCTTTACCAAAATCCGGCCGCGTCGAACGTCGCCGCCGTGAGCTCTGGCACTTGCATTCATCCGCTAAAACCAAGGCGTAGAACGCCTAACTGGCGACCACGGAACGATCGTGGAGGGGGAAATTATGATGCAGATCGGCGCAACGAAAGAAGTTGCCAAGAATGAAGCCCGCGTCGCTCTTACGCCGGAAGCGGCTCTCCAGCTGAAGAAGCTGGGTTATGGGTGCGTCATTGAAGCAGGGGCCGGAAGGCAAGCCGGTTTCTCCGACGAAGCCTACCGCGCGGCCGATGTGACAATCGTTGCCACGGCGACAGAGGTCTATGAGACAGCGGATGTCTTGATAAAGGTCCGCCCGCCCGAAGCCGCCGAACTCGATCGCCTCGGCAGTGGAAAGACGCTCATCTCGTTCTTTTATCCGGGCCAGAACAACGCTCTTCTCGAACAGGCCCGGTCTAGCGGCGCCAACGTCATCGCCATGGATATGGTGCCGCGCATTTCCCGCGCACAGAAAATGGATGCCCTGTCCTCCATGGCCAATATCGCCGGCTATCGCGCCGTCATCGAGGCCGGCAACAATTTCGGTCGTTTCTTCACAGGCCAGGTGACGGCCGCCGGCAAGGTGCCGCCGGCAAAGGTGCTGGTGATCGGCGCCGGGGTTGCCGGGCTCGCGGCGATCGGCACGGCGACTTCACTGGGTGCCATCGCCTATGCATTCGATGTAAGGCCGGAGGTGGCCGAGCAGATCGAGTCGATGGGCGCCGAGTTCGTTTACCTCGACTTCGACGAAGTGCAACAGGATGGCGCGGCGAGCGGCGGATATGCCGCGCCGTCCTCGCCGGAGTTCCGGGAGAAGCAGTTGGCCAAGTTTCGCAAACTTGCGCCTGAGATCGATATCGTCATCACCACGGCGCTGATCCCCGGGCGAGATGCTCCAAAACTCTGGCTTGCCGACATGGTGGCGATGATGAAGCCCGGATCGGTTGTGGTCGACCTCGCCGCCGAGCGTGGCGGCAATTGCGAGCTGACGGTCGCCGATGAGCGCGTCGTTTCCGACAATGGCGTCATTGTCATCGGTTATACGGACTTCCCGAGCCGTATGGCCGCCCAGGCCTCGACGCTTTACGCGACGAATATCCGCCACATGCTGGCAGACCTGACGCCAGGTAAGGACGGCCAGCTCGTCCACAATATGGAAGACGATGTCATCCGCGGCGCCACCGTCACCTACCAGGGCGAGATCACCTATCCACCGCCACCTCCGAAGATCCAGGCGATCGCCGCGCAGAAACCCAGGGAAAAGCCGAAGGAACTGACGCCGGAGGAGCGGCGAGCCAAGGAGGCGGCCGCCTTCAAAGCGCAGACGAAGAAGCAGGGTGTGCTTTTGGCTGCGGGAGCCGCGCTGCTGCTTCTCGTCGGCGCCTATGCTCCGGCCACCTTCATGAACCACTTCGTCGTCTTCGTGCTCTCCTGCTTTATCGGTTTCCAGGTCATCTGGAACGTGTCGCATTCACTGCACACGCCGCTGATGGCCGTGACGAACGCGGTTTCCGGCATCGTCATCATCGGGGCGTTCCTGCAGATCGGGTCCGGTCATTGGCTGGTGGTGGTGCTGGCGGCGCTCTCGCTGCTGATTGCCACCATCAACATTGTCGGCGGCTTCCTCGTCACGCGGCGCATGATCGCCATGTTCCAGAAGTCTTGAGCGGGTAGGGAACTTCAGAAATGACTATCGGTATCGTTTCGGCCGCCTATATTGCAGCCGCAGTTTTCTTCATCCTGTCGCTTGGCGGATTGTCCGGCCAGGAAAGCGCTAAGCGTGCCGTCTGGTACGGCATCGTCGGCATGGGCCTTGCGGTCACCGCCACCGTGCTTGGCCCGGGTGTTGGCAACGGGTTGGTCATTCTCCTGGTGATTGCCGGCGGCGCGGTATTCGGGACCTATGTGGCCAACCGCGTGCAAATGACGGAAATGCCCCAGTTGGTCGCGGCGCTGCATTCCTTCGTCGGCCTGGCTGCCGTGTTCATCGGCTTCAATGCCCATATGGAGGCCGCGAATGTCGCCGGCATGGATGAGGCGGCCCGCGCGGCGCTCGACGGCTTTGCCGGTATCCTTGCCCATAAGACGCCAGTAGAACTCATCATCATGAAGGCTGAAGTCTTCCTCGGCGTCTTCATCGGTGCTGTCACCTTCACCGGTTCGGTCATTGCCTTCGGCAAACTTGCCGGTCGAGTGGACGGCAAGGCGAAAAAGCTGGCGGGCGGCCATTTCCTCAATGCCGGTGCAGCGATCGGCTCGCTGATCCTGCTCATGATGTATGTGAATGGCGAAGGCGTCTGGACGCTCGGCCTGATGACGGCGCTCGCCTTCTTCATCGGCTATCACTTGATCATGGGCATCGGCGGCGCCGATATGCCGGTGGTGGTGTCGATGCTGAACTCCTATTCCGGCTGGGCGGCTGCGGCGATCGGCTTTTCGCTCGGCAATGACCTGTTGATCGTCACCGGCGCCCTGGTCGGCTCCTCCGGCGCGATCCTTTCCTATATCATGTGCAAGGCGATGAACCGCTCCTTCGTCTCGGTCATCCTCGGCGGCTTCGGCGCGACCAGCGGACCGCAAATGGAGATCGTCGGCGAGCAGATCGCCATCGATGCGGATGGCGTGGCGGCTGCGCTCAACGATGCCGACAGCGTCATCATCGTGCCCGGCTACGGCATGGCGGTCGCTCAGGCTCAACAAGCTGTTTCCGAACTCACCCGCAGGCTGCGCGCTGCCGGCAAGAACGTCCGCTTCGCCATCCATCCGGTTGCCGGACGCCTGCCCGGACACATGAACGTGCTGCTTGCCGAGGCCAAGGTCCCTTACGACATCGTGCTTGAGATGGACGAGATCAACGACGACTTCCACGAAACCGATGTGGTCATCGTCATCGGCTCCAACGACATCGTCAACCCGGCAGCTCAGGAAGATCCCAATTCGCCGATCGCGGGCATGCCGGTCCTCGAAGTTTGGAAGGCCAAGCAGGTTTTCGTCTCCAAGCGCGGTCAAGGAACCGGCTATTCCGGCATCGAGAACCCGCTGTTCTTCAAGGAGAACACCCGCATGTTTTACGGCGATGCGAAGAAGTCGATTGGTGAATTGCTGGCAATGACGAACTGAAGCGAATTCGCTGAGGCGCTTCGGCAAGACTTTTCAGCGATCGCGCAGGCTGTACATCATTCACGCTTGTGATGATGGTCCCGTGGAAGTCATTTGTTTGCTACGGCTATTGTATGACCACCTCAGTGTCTGGACCCGTATCGGTAGGAAAGCGAATGGCACGACTGACGCGTGAGCAAAGTCAAGCACTTACGAGAGACAAACTTCTCGAATCCGCTTATGAGATGATGGCCCGGTTTGGTTACGGCGGAGCGTCGATCGAGCGCATCGCCGAGGACGCTGGGTTTTCCAAAGGAGCGTTTTATTCGAATTTTGCAAACAAGGAGGACATTTTCATTCAACTCCTTGAAGGCAATGCAGGTCGCGACGTCACGGAATTAACCGAGCTTCTGGACAAATACGACAATCCGGAAGAGCTGATCGATGTGTTGGCGAACTGGGCGAGCGAACGGGGAGGGGACCGGAGGTGGGGCTTGCTTGCCATCGAGTTGCTGCGCAGGGCGCAAGATGACGAGATGTTGGGGGGCCGCCAAATCAAGCTTTTTCGGGATCAATGGGAGGGCGTAGGAAAAATCCTTATCCGAAAACTGGGTCTGGTACTGCGGCCACCTGCCAGTGCATTCTACATCGGCGGCATAGTCCTTGAACTGACATATAGCGGTATTTCCAGCTTCCTTAAGGACGGCGCGCCCGGGGACCTGTTGAAGATCGTTCTAGGTTCAATGTACTGTGACTCCCATCGAGCCAACGCCACCACCGCTGTCTCGAAATGAGGTCTCCTTGCCGCGCCGCGTCGGCCAGAGAGCTGGCGGCAGCAAAAAAGCCCGGAGGGGACTCCATGTGGGATGGCGATTGACAGCAGCAAGACATCGGGATGTTGCGTGGTGATTTGTGGTCAAATAGTGGGCGATCAAGCCAATGTGCTTGAAATGCCGATGCCAATCAGCCCTGTCATCGCCGCCATACCACCGAGGAAGCTGAACTCCTATTCCGGCTGGGCCGCAGCAGCGATCGGCTTTTCGCTCGGCAACGATCTGCTGATCGTCACCGGCGCCCTTTGTCGGCTCCTCCGGCGCGATCCTTTCCTATAGCATGTGCAGGCGATGAACCGCTGCTTTCAGTCATCCTCGGCGGCTTCGGCACGACCAGCGGACCGCAAATGGAGATTCTCGGCGAGCAGATCGCCATCGATGCGGATGGCGTGGCGGCTGCGCTCAACGATGCCGACAGCGTCATCATTGTGCCCGGCTACGGCATGGCGCTTGCCGAGGTCAAGGTCCCTTACGACATCGTCAACCCGGCAGCTCAGGAAGATTCCAATTCACCGATCGCCGGCATGCCGGTTCTTGAAGTGTGGAAGGCAAGGCAGGTGTTCGTCTCCAAGCGGGGTCAGGAACCGGCAATTCCGGCATCGAGAACCCGCTGTTCTTCAAGGAGAACACTCGCATGTTCTATGGCGATGCGAAGAAATCGATTGGTGATTTGCTGGCAATGACGAACTGGGAGCGGGTTCGCTCCTGAGGTCATTCATAATTGTTATAATGGTACCGTCGAACTCTGAATTAGACGAATGTAAAGCGCCGGTGCAACCTGAGCCCATTCAGAACTGGGGCCGGCGACACTTCATCCTCTCGAATATTCGCGTCATCGCGCCACCGGTCCGTAACGACAGCCAAGGAGGCAACCACGATGAAGAACCGACCGATCGATCCTACGCGCCGCTCCCTCCTCATCGCGTCGTGCCTCTGCATAGGGTGCGCGATCCCTGGCCCGCTATTTGCTGATGCTCCGATGGTAAAGAGTGAGGCACCCGAATTCCATCGTTTGATGGTTGGTGACTATGAGGTGACGGTGCTGTCTGACGGCAAAAACCCGCTTGCGGCCATGAAACTGCTGCGAGGTAATTCCTCACGAATTGCCGACGCTCTGAAAGGCGGCTTTCTCGGAGAACAGGTAGAGACTTCTCACAATTCCTTTCTTATCAATACGGGTGAGAAGCTGGTGCTGGTCGACGCAGGCGCCGGCACTCTATTAGGCCCACATACCGGCAAGCTGCTGTACAATCTTCGTGCCTCAGGCTACCGGCCGGAGCAGGTGGACGAGGTCTACCTGACGCACATGCATACCGATCACATCGGTGGTCTGATCGTCGGGGGAGAGCGCGCTTTCCGGAACGCTGTTGTTCGCGCGGACAAGCGCGACACGGACTACTGGCTGAGCGATGAAAACATGCGAGCTGCTCCGGCAGAGGCGAAGCGCTTCTTCCAGGCCACTGCGGCTTCGTTGTCTCCCTACATAAAAGCTGGCAAGCTCAATACGTTTGAAGGCAGTGCCGACCTAATCCCTGGCATTCGAGCTCGGCCGGCCTATGGACATACCCCCGGACACACGATGTACGAGGTGGAGAGCAAGGGTGAGAAACTCCTTGTGTGGGGTGATATCGTCCACGTTGCCGCAGTTCAGTTCGTCGATCCAACTGTGACAATCGGTTACGACGTCGATCCGGTCGAGGCCGAACAGGAGCATTGGCTCGTCTTCGACGATGCGGCACGGAACCGATATATGGTCGGTGGCGCACACCTCCCGTTTCCGGGACTCGGTCACGTGCGCAACAACGGAGACAGAACCTATGCTTATGTGCCGTCGATCTAATTTTCGATATTAGCATCGCGCATTCCTCCGAAGCCCTGCTCTCAATTCGAGCACGACACCAATCCCGGAGATTGTGACTTGGATGAGCTTTGCCGGCGACATGCGGGCCGATTGAAGACAGCAAACCACTGGGTTGCCATGCAATCCTACTTCGCTCCGATTACCTCGGTGAGGCAGGCGGCCCGATCAAAGGGCAGGCAATGCGCCTGCCGCTCAATATTGCTGGAAGTCCGAGAAAATGGCGTTCGGGCGCGCCGTGCGGCTGTTGATGCCGGTGCCGCGGGCGATCATCTGTTCGTTCGTGGCGAAGCCGAAGCGGCTGTAACCATGTGTGGAGCGAAGCTGGTCGCCGGCAAGGCGAAGGGTTTCAAACCCGGAATGGATAGGACGAAATCTCTTGTTCATGGCCTTGGTTCCTGTGATTCCTCCCAAGACACAGGCTTATATTGCAGTGCAACATAGATTCTACAATGCATGCTGGCGCGATGCAGCTATGCGAAAAATGCATGGTGCGCTTCATAAATTATTCAAGTCAGGCTAATTTCTGAGCAGAGAGAGGGATTTGAGTTTTGCCTGAAAGGCGAGAAGATCGTTCCAGGCCAGCCGCTTGTTGACGGGTGCGGTTAACAGATCCTGAGGATGCAGGCTGGCGATGGCCGGAATGGCGCGATCGGCGATGACGATGTCCTTCCAGCGGCCGCGCAGGCCGTGAATCGTATCGTTTTCCCCGAGGAAGAATCGCGCCGCGAAGTTGCCGAGCAGCAGGATCGCCTGCGGTTCGGCGAGCGCGATCTGGCGCTCGATGAAGGGCCGGCAGATGTCGATCTCGGCCGCCGACGCCGCCCGGTTGCCGGGCGGGCGCCAGGGAATGACCTGCGTCAGCAGAACGCTCGAGCGGCTGAGCCCGATCGCCGCCAGCATCTTGTCGAACAACTGGCCGGACTTACCCGAGAAGGGCAGGCCTTCCCGATCGTCTTCGGCGCTCGGCGCCGAGCCGATCACCATGATGCCGCTTTCGGCATCGCCGCTGGCAAAGATGGTCGAGCGGGCGCTGTGCTTGAGATTGCAGCCGTTGAAGGCTTCGATCGCGGTCTTGAGCTCTGCCAGCGATCGCGCCGCTTCGGCGACGAAGCGCGCCTGCTGCACCGCCTCGCCGTCGGGAATCGCCGGTTGCGGGCCGGAGACCGGGGCCGGACGCGCTGCTGCCGTCGGGCGCGGCAATGTCTGGCGTTCTCCGCTGTTTGGGCGCTCTCCGACCGCGGGACGTTCCTGCTGCGCCGACGCCGGACGGCGCGCCGCCTTCATCGCCTCGAACTCGGCGAAGCGGTCGACCGCCTCTTCCTCCAGCAGCCATTCCACGCCGGCATCCGCATGGAAATGCAGAAGCGCTGCCAGCTCGGCGGGGGAAAGGTCGTTGGCGGAGATCATGCGGCAAGCTTAACGGAGAGAAATGGGCATTGAAAGGGCAGGCGGCACATTGGCCGCTCCTGCCGGCTTTATTGCACAGTCCATTGCGCGATGTCGTCGCGCTCGCCGATCAGCGCCAGGCCATGGGCGATCGACAGCAGTTCGCCGCCGCTTTCGATCCGGTCGCGCTCGAAGCGCTCGGTGAAGATGCGGCGCACCGCCGGCACGAAGGAGGTGCCGCCGGTGAGGAACACCTTGTCGATCTCGGCAGCCTTCGTCTCGGTCTTGTCGAGCACCTCGTCGAGCGCGCCTTCGATGCGGGCGAGATCCTCGGCGATCCAACCTTCGAAATCGCTGCGCTTGATGCTGCGGCGGCCGCCGCGGCCAAGCGGCGCGAAATCGAAAGGCGCCTCCTCGGCGGCCGAAAGCGCCATCTTCGTCGCCGAGACCGCCTGATAGAGTGGGTAGCCTTCGTCATGGTCGATGAGATCGATGAAGATCTCCAGCTTTTCCGGCTCCAGGCTGGTGCGCACCAGCTTCTTCAGATCCTCGAATTCGCGCGTGGTCTTGAAGATCGACAGCTGGTTCCAGCGGCCGAAGCTGGAATAATAGTTGGACGGCACTTCGAGAACCTTGTCGAAGCTCTTGAAATGGCTGCCCTTGCCGATCAGCGGCGCGACGATGTTGTCGATCATCCGGTAGTCGAAATGGTCGCCGGCGACGCCGACGCCGGAATGGCCGATCGGCGTGGCCGTCAGCCTGCCGGCGACGGTCTCGAAGCGGATCAGCGAATAGTCGGTGGTGCCGCCGCCGAAATCGGCGACCAGCACGGTCGCATCCTGCTTGAGGTTCTGCGCGAAGTAGAAGGCGGCGGCGACCGGCTCGTAGACATAGTGGATTTCGGGAAAACCGAAGCGCGACAGCGCCTCGTTGTAGCGTTCGGTCGCCAGATCAGGATCGGGGCTGGCGCCGGCGAAATGCACCGGACGACCGGTGACGATGCGGCTGACATCGGAAGGCCAGCTGTCGCCGGCATAGTTGCGCAGGCGCCGCACGAAGACCTCCATCAGGTCCTCGAAATTATGGCGCTTGGCAAAGATCAGCGTGCCCTGGAACAGCGCGCTTGCGGCAAAGGTCTTGATCGACTGCAGAAAGCGGCACTCGCCGGGATTGTCGATGAATTGGCGGATCGCCGCATGGCCCGCCTCCACCTTCAGCGCCGAGGCGCCGAGCTGGGCATCCTTCATGAAGGAAAGCGCCGTGCGCATGCTGTCGGCCGTTCCCGCCGTGCTCGTGAACGCCATCGAGCGCGTTGCCCCGCCATCCGCCATGGCGAGAACCGTATTCGTCGTGCCGAAGTCCAAACCCAGCGCCTGAGCCATGCCCGCACCTCTTCATGCCGATTGTTATGGAGACGGAGCGTTGCTCCGCGAAGGGCGAAAGGACGCCCGGATTCAGGAGGGCGGGTGATGCCACAGAGGCGTGACACATTCAAGAGGATCGAAAGTTGATGTGATCGAAGGCGCACGTGTTCTCCCTGGGGAAGAAATGCCCGGGGGAGAAGACGTGCGCCGCAAGGGTTGGCGATACCGAAATCAGAGGGCCGTCATCATTCGGCAGCCATTGCCCTGGCCTCCTGCAACTCCGGCTCATCGAGCTTCGTGCCGCCCATCAACCGGCCGAGGAAGTTTCCGAACCGGTCCATCTCGACGAAGATGACAGGGGTGATGAACAGCGTCAGCAACTGCGAGACGACGAGGCCGCCGACGACGGCGATGCCGAGCGGCTGGCGCAGTTCCGAGCTTGCGCCGGTGCCGAGCGCGATCGGCAGGGCGCCGAGCAGGGCACAGAAGGTCGTCATCATGATCGGCCGGAAGCGCCGCACGCAGGCCTCGTGGATCGCCGCCGTCGCCTTTTCGCCGGTTGTGCGCATGGTCTCCACCGCCACGTCGATCATCATGATCGCGTTCTTCTTGACGATGCCGATCAGCATCAGCAGGCCAATGAGGGCGATGATCGACAGATCGAAGCCCATGACCTTCAAGGCCAGCAGCGCGCCGAAGGCCGCCGCCGGCAGGCCGGAGAGAATGGTCAGCGGATGGATGAAGCTTTCATAGAGCACTCCGAGCACGACATAGATGGTCAAGACGGCCGCCAGGATCAGGTAGGGCGTATTGCCCTGCGACTGCTGGAAGATTTCCGCCGTGCCGCCATAGGAGGTGAAGACATCGGTCGGCAGGCTGATCTCCTTCTTGATCTCATCGATCGCCGCCGTCGCGTCGCTAAGCGAGACGCCCTCCGGCAGGTTGAAGGAGACGGTGGTCGAGACGAGCTGGCCCGTCTGGTTGATGGTAACAGGGCCGGTGGTGCGCTCGACATGCGCGAAATTCGAAAGCGGCACCAGGCTGCCATTCGACGAGGCGACACGGATTTCCGCCAGTTTCTGATCGTCCCAGGGTTTGCTCGTATCGTATTCGACGATGACGTCGTAGCTGTCGCCGGTCGACTGGATCTCCGCCGCGGTATATCCGCTGAAGGATTCCTGCAGCGTCGTGCGCAGCGTGTCATTGTCGATCCCGTAAGCGGCCGCCCGCTCGGTATCGATGACGATATTGGCCTGCAGGGCGTTGTTCTGGGCGTCCGAGGTGACGTCGGTGAACAGCCGGTCCTTACGCATCGCCGCCTGGATCTTGCCGGCCCAGAGGTTGGTCTGGTCGGCGCTCAGCGCCTGCACCACCAGCTGATACTGGCTGGCGGTCTGGCGGCCGCCGAACCGCAGGCTCTGGTTCGGCGTCACGAAGGCCTGCAATCCGGGAATCTTGTTGATCGCCGTGCGCAGCTCGCGCAGCGTCTGGTCGAGCGGCGGACGCTCCTTCTTGTCCTTCAGCTCGACGAACATCGAGCCGTTGTTCTGCGGCTTGTTCGGGTTGCCGCCGATCGTCGACATCACGTGGTTGACCGCCGGGTTCGCCTTGACGGCGGCTGCCGCCTGCTGCTGCAGCGCCTCCATGGCCGAGTAGGAAATATCCTGGCGGGCTTGGGTGCTGATCGTCAGGCGGCCGATATCCTCCTGCGGGAAGAAGCTCGTCGGCAGTGTCATGAAGAAGTAGATCGTCAGCGCCACCGAACCGAGAAACACGCCGAGGATCGTGACGCGATGGCGCAGGCACCAGCCGACCGCTCGGTCGTAGCCGCTGAGCGTCCGCTCGAAGCCGGCATCGAAGAGGCGGATCAAGAGCGGCGGCCGGCTGTGATTGTTGGAGAGGCGCGAACCGAGCATCGGCGTCACGGTCAGCGAGACGATGGCCGACGAGATGATGGCGATGGCGACCACCATGCCGAATTCGTTGAACACGCGGCCGACGACGCCGCCCATCAGCAGGATCGGGATGAAGACGGCGATCAGCGAAACCGACATCGAAATGATGGTGTAGCTGACTTCGCCCGCTCCCTTGATCGCCGCTTCCCGCACCGGCATGCCTTCCTCGACATGGCGCAGGATGTTTTCCAGCATGACGATGGCGTCGTCGACCACCAGCCCCACCGCGAGCGTCAGCCCGAGCAGCGAGATATTGTCGATGCTGTAGCCGAGCACATACATCATGCCGAAGGTCGAAATCAGGGACAGTGGAACGGCAAGCCCCGGAATGATCGTCGCCGTCGCATGGCCGGTGAAGAGATAGATGACCAGGACGACGAGGCCGATCGTCAGGAACAGCGTGAATTTCACGTCGGCGATGGCCGCACGGATGGGTTTTGCGGCGTCATTCATGACAACAGTCGTGACCGAAGCCGGGATTTCGGCGTGAAGCTGCGGCAGCTTGGCGTTGATGGCGTCGACGACGTCGACCGTATTGGCATCCGGCTGCCGCTGAATGGCGAGGATGATGCCGCGCTGCCCGTCATACCAGCTGCCGGTATACTGGTTCTCGACGCCGTCCTGCACATCGGCGACATCGCCGAGATGGATCGGCGCGCCGTTCGGATTGGCGATGACCAGCGAGCGGAACTGTTCGGCATTGGTGCGCTGCGTATTCGCGGTGATGGTCATGCTCTGCGCGTTGTTCTGCAGCGTGCCCACAGGCTGCTGGCTGTTGGCGGCAGAAAGCGCCTTGTTGACGGTGTCGATGCCGATGCCGCGGGTGAGCAACTTGTTGGGGTCGACCTCGACGCGCACCGCATAGGTCTGCGCCCCGAAGACGCTGACCTGGGCGACGCCCGGAAGCGTCGACAGCGACGGCGAGATGATGTCTTCGGCGATCTCGTCGAGCTTGCTGCGCGGTATGGTGTTGCTCTGCACCGAGAGCAGCATGACCGGCGCATCGGCCGGGTTAGTTTTGCGGTAGCTCGGCGGGGTCGTCAGATTGTCGGGCAGCTGCCGGGTGGCGTGCGAGATCGCCGCCTGCACGTCGGCCGCGGCCGCGTCGATATCACGGTTGAGGTCGAACTGCAGCACGATGCTGGTGCTGCCGAGCGAGCTCGAGGCGCTGATCTCGCTGATGCCGGGAATGGTCTCGAACTGCTTGATCAGCGGCGTGGCGACCGACGTCGCCATCGTCTGCGGCGAGGCGCCGCTCAGCTGCGCCGAAACGTTGATCGTCGGAAAATCGACCTGCGGCAGGGCCGCGACCGGCACGAGCCGGTAGCCGGCAAGGCCGGCCAGAATGACGCCGATGGCAAGCAGCGTCGTGGCAACCGGGCGCTGGATGCAGAAATTCGGGATCATTGCTGCGCTCCCACCGTGATCGTCTCGGACTGCTGCGGCTGCCGAGGCGCGTCGGCGGAGGCGACATTGAGCGCCTTTTCGTCGAACTCTTCGTGGATCGCCTGCTGATCGCTGAGCTGGCCCTGACCCTCGACGACGACATGGTCGCCTTCGGAAAGGCCCGATTCGATGGCGGTGAAGCCGCCATTGGCGCGGGCGACGGTGACCGGCATCAGATGCGATTTGCCGTCCTTGGCGACGAAGGCGAAGAAGCCGTCCGGGCCGGGGCTGACGGCAACCGTCGGCACCACCACCTGCTGTTCCTTGCTGTTGAAATGCACGACGATATTGACCGACTGGCCGGGCCAGAGCGCGCCGGAGGCATTCTCGAATTTCGCCTTGGCGAGGATCGTGCCGGAGGCGGTGTCGACCGTGTTGTCATAGAAGCTGATCTCGCCCTTGCGGACCTGCCCCTTGGTGGAATTGGGCGCCGTGCTGACCTCGACCGGTCCGGCTGCGAGTGCCTTCTTCAACTCGCGCAGATAACGTTCCTGCAAGTGGAATTTCACATAGATCGGATCGTACTTGGCGATGGTGACGATGGCCGCGCCGGCATTGAGGAAGGCGCCCTTGCTGACGGCGATATCGCCGAGCCGGCCGTCGAAGGGCGCGCGGATATCGGTATGCTCGAGCAGGATCTGATCGGAGGCAAGTGTTGCCTTATCCGCATCGACCGTCGCTGCGGCAGTGTCGCGGGCGGCTCTCGCCTGATCGAGGCTCTGCTGGGTGCCGGCCTTCTGGTCGAACAGATCCTGGGCGCGCACCAGCGCGGTCTCGGCCTCTGAAAGCGTCGCCGTGTCGCGCACGATCATCGCATTGTCCTTGTCGACGGCGGCCTTGGCCGTCCGGTCGTCGAGCTTGGCGATCAGGTCGCCGGCCTTGACGGTCGCCCCGTCCTGCGCCGCGATGCTGACGATCAGCCCCTGTTCCTGGGCGGCGATGGTGGTGTTGTCATCGGCGTCAGCCCAGCCGGACGCCGTCACATCCATCGGCAGCGTCGTTTTGACGGCTGCGACGGTTTTGACGACGGTCGGGCCGCCACCGCCGCGTCTGCGCCCGCCGCCCTGATGCCGTCCGCCGTCCTGGGCCTGGTCGGCCTGCGCCTGCTGACCACCGCCATTGCCGCCGGCCGGCTGCGACAGGTAGGGAATATGCGAGGCATAGGGGATCAGATTGCCGAATTGCCAGAGGCCGATGGCGGCAACGGCGATAATACTGACGGTGATCCAAAATTTCTTCATGGGGCAGAACCGGGTTGAGCAAGGGTTGCGAATTTTATGCTCCGATTGAGCCGCTTATATTGCGGCGCAAAAAAGACATAATTCCCCGGTCGCGATCACTAAGTGGTTATAACGGCTTAAAATTTTGTAATGAATATTCCGTAATACTCAAACTACACTAATATAATAGGAGTGCGTTTGACGCGGCTCCGTGGCGGCACTGCCGGCGGTCCGCGGCGCAGGCTGATGCCGTTCCCGCACGCGGATCGCTGCACGCAAAGAACGGCGGAAAAACAGAGGAGGCAGGTCGTCATGACTGAGTTGGACGCCAGCGAATTTCGCTCTCTCATCATAAGCGTGTTTCCCCAACTGACGGCCTCCGTCTTCAAGCTGGCGGCGAAGGGCTGGGATTCGATGGCGGTCGACGTCGACGACACGCTGATCTTCAAGTTTCCCCGCCATCTCGGCGCCGAAAGGGCGCTGGTGAGGGAAGCGGCCCTGCTCGACATCATCAGGCCGTCGCTGTCGATTGCGGTTCCCGACATGCGCATTCACGACGGCCCGCCGATCTTCTCCAGCCACGCCAAGCTGGAGGGCGAACACCTCATTGCCGAAGATTACGATGCGCTCGGGGAGGGCGACCGCCAGCGTCTGGCGGATGATCTCGCGCGTTTTTACGCCGAGCTGCATGCGCTCGACGCCGACCGCCTGCGCGCGGCCGGCGCAACGGCGATCCAGCCGTGGCAATCGCCGGACGTGGTACGAAAGAAGGCTTTGCCGCTGCTGCCGGCTGACATCCAGCGCTTTGCCGAGGTCGTCGTTTCGGATTTCGAATTCCTGCCGCCGGATCCCTACGGCAAGGTCTACGGCTTTTTCGACGGCCACGGATGGAACATGGCCTTCGACTTTCGGCAGGGCAGGCTCAACGGCCTTTACGATTTTGCCGATTCCGGTTTCGGGCCGTTGCACCAGGAGTTCGTCTATTCGAACTTCATCTCGCCCGATCTGACCGCGCGCATCATCTCGGCCTATGAAATCCTGACCGGCCGCCGGCTCGACCGGCGGCGCATCACGATCATGACCGGCTTCCACCGGCTTTCCGAACTCGCCGAATTTGCCGACGATCCGGGGAATGTCGAGCAGATGATCCGCAGCGCGACGAGCTGGGCTGCTCAGGCGGCGCGCGCCTGAGCAGCCTCTAGAGACTAGACGGATCGCGCCGCGCCGCCGTCGCAGCGGATGAGCGAGCCGGTGATGTAGCTTGCCGGCTGGCTGCAGAGGAAGGCGGCCGTTGCGGCAAACTCCTCCACCCGGCCGTAGCGGCCGACTGGAATGCGCGCCTCCTTGTCGGCGCGGATCTCCTCGAGGCTTTTGCCGGTGCGCTTTGCTGCGGCGCCATCGAGATCGTCGAGCCGCGCCGTCAGAATGCTGCCCGGCAGGAGCAGGTTGGTGGTGATGCCGAAGCTCGCCACTTCGGCGGCAAGCGTCTTGCTCCAGCCGGCAAGCGCCGGGCGCAGCGTATTCGACAGCGCCAGGTTGGCGATCGGCTCGATCACGCCCGATGAGGCGACCGTCAGGATGCGGCCCCAGCCCTGCGCTTTCATATCAGGCAGCAGTGCATTGGTGAGGGTGATCACGCGGGCGACCATGGAGAGGAAGTAGGTTTCGAGTTTTTCGGCCGTCATTTCCTCGGTCGTGCCGGGCGTCGGTCCGCCGGTATTGTTGACGAGGATATCGAGGCCGCCGAATTTGTCCTTCACGGCCGTCCTCGCCGTCTCGACGAAGCGCTCGTCTGCGAGGTCGGCCCAGATCCAGTCAGCCCGGCCATTGCCTTCGCTGTTGATTGCCTTGCAATTGGCCTCGAGCTGCTCGCCGCTACGCCCGCAGAGCAACACGTTTGCGCCCTCCCGCGCCAGCGCCACGCCAATGCCGAGGCCGAGCCCGCGTGAGGAGGCGAGAACGAGTGCCCTTTTGCCCTTGATGCCGAGATCCATGATATCCTCCAATGTCTTCGAGCGATGTATAAGGCGCAGGCGACGAAAAAGGAAAGGGAGGACGGTAACCCGATCGGGGTTTCCTAATTGACGTTAACGTAAGCGTTATTGTAAATCTTGGATCGGCTGAATATCATTGTGCGAATTGAGGATTGGCTGTCGCATCCCGGCTCGACAATGCTTCGTCGTTTTGACAAGACAGGGACCATGGGATGATGGCCACAGGTGGCCAAGCGGAGACGAGTGAATGAGCGAGACGACTGAGCTGCCCGAGCGCGAGAGCATGGAATTCGACGTTGTGATCGTCGGAGCAGGCCCTGCCGGGCTTGCGGCGGCGATCCGGCTGAAGCAGGTCAATCCGGAACTGTCGGTCGTCGTGCTGGAGAAGGGGGCCGAGGTTGGCGCCCATATCCTCTCGGGCGCCGTCGTCGATCCCATCGGCATCGACCGGCTGCTGCCCGGCTGGCGCGATGAGGCCGATCATCCCTTCAAGACGGAAGTCACCGCGGACCATTTCCTGCTGCTCGGCCCGGCCGGCTCGATCCGCCTGCCGAATTGCATGATGCCGCCGCTGATGAACAAGCACGGCAACTACATCGTCTCGCTCGGCAATGTCTGTCGCTGGCTGGCCGGCAAAGCCGAAGAACTCGGCGTCGAGATCTATCCGGGCTTTGCCGCAACCGAGGTGCTCTACGACGACAAGGGCGCGGTGATCGGGGTTGCCACCGGCGATATGGGCATCGAGAAGAGCGGCGAGCCGGGGCCGAACTACACCCGCGGCATGGAGCTGCGCGGCAAATACACGCTGATCGGCGAGGGCGTGCGCGGCTCGCTCGCCAAGCAGCTGATCGCCAAGTTCGACCTGCAGAAGGATCGCGAGCCGCAGAAATTCGGCATCGGCATCAAGGAGC
>NZ_NWSW01000021.1:0-137826 GCF_002531805.1 Rhizobium sp. M1
GCCGATCAGCAAAAACAGCTCACCGTACGCTCACGAACGACTGGATCCCTCCGCACATGGCGCATCGCCCCACATCTCAGCCAGCCTGCCGTTATTCCGGCGTCCGCGGAGCACCCGAAGAGGATCGTCATGTCGAATGCTGCGCATCGCTCGAACCGCGTGCTTGTCGTCGCGACCATCATGGTCGCGACCTTCATGGTTGCCATCGAGGCGACGATCGTGGCGACCGCCATGCCGCGCATCGTCGGCCAGCTCGGCGGCTTTTCCTATTACAGCTGGGTGTTTTCGGCCTTCCTGCTGGCGCAGTCGACGACGACGGTCATCTACGGCAAGCTTTCCGATATTTTCGGGCGCAAGCCGGTGCTGATCGGCGGCATTATCATCTTCCTCGCCGGCTCGGCGCTCTGCGGCTTTGCCTGGTCGATGATGTCGCTGGTGCTGTTCCGGCTGCTGCAGGGGCTAGGTGCCGGCGCCATCCAGCCGGTGACGATGACCATCATCGGCGATCTCTTCAAGCTCGAGGAACGCGGCCGGGTGCAGGGCGCGATGGCGACCGTCTGGGCGACCTCGGCCGTCGTCGGGCCGCTTGCCGGCGGCATCATCGTCGACAATATCTCCTGGGCCTGGATCTTCTGGATCAACCTGCCGATCGGCATCGTCTCGATCGTCGCCTTCATGGTCTTCCTGAAGGAGGACGTCGCGCACAAGCAGGCAAGGATCGATTATCTCGGATCGGTGCTGTTTTCGGTCTCGATCGTGGCGCTGCTCGTCATGCTGACGGAAACGGCTGCCAGCGCCTGGATCCTACTCACACTTTTTGCCGTCTTCGTGGTCGCGGGGCTGCTCTTCCTCGCCCAGGAGAAGCGGGCGCCGGAGCCGATCATTTCGATCGCGCTCTGGAGCCGCCGGCTGATCGCCACCAGCAATGCGGCGACGCTGCTTGCCGGCATGGCGCTGATCGGGCTTTCCACCATCCTGCCGATCTATGTGCAGGGCGTGCTAGGCCGCTCGCCTGTTGTTGCCGGCTTCACGCTCACCATGCTGATCGTCGGCTGGCCCTTGGCGGTCATACTTTCCGGCCGCTTCTACAAGGCTTTCGGCATTCGCCGGACGCTGCGCGTCGGCAGCCTGATGTTTCCGTTCGGCGCCTGTTTCCTGCTGTTCCTGACGCCGGAAAGCTCGCCGGTTCTGGCCGGCGCCGGCTCCTTCTTCATGGGCTTCGGCATGGGCCTGATCAGCCTGACCAGCATCGTGCTGGTGCAGGACAGCGTCGAGTGGTCGATGCGCGGCAGCGCCACCGCCTCGATCATCTTCGCCCGCAGCCTCGGCAATACGCTCGGCGCCACCGTGCTCGGCGCCATCCTCAACGCCGGCATCAACCACCATGCGAGCGGCGAGACGGCGGCGGCCCTGCACAATGCGCTGAATCAGCCGACCGGGCTCTCGGCGCTCGCCGCCGATCCTGATATCCGAAGCGTCTTCGATGCGGCCCTGCACTGGAGCTTCTGGGGCGTGGTCGTCGTCGCGGTGCTGACCTTCTTCACCACCTGGCTGATCCCGGTCGGCCATGGCCGCAAACGCGAAGAGCCGGCGGTGGCCAGCGAAGCGGCCTCGCATTGACCGCTGCGTTGTTCACGGCAGCGCCGAGCGGCGGCTGTCCAGAACGCGCAGGATCAGGTTGCGCCTTCCCTTGCGTGGGCCAAGATCGATATCGCTGACGAGCTTCGCGCCGCCCTCGCGCCGTTCCAGGGTGATCTTGCGGCTATGGAAGGCTTCGAGCTCGGCGCGATGGGCGACGCTGATGATGGTCACGGTCGGCATTTCGTCGATCACCATCTCCATCATCCTGTCCTGGCTCTTCTCATCGAGCGCCGAGGTGGCTTCATCGAGGACGATGATATCAGGATTGTGCAGCAGCAGCCGGGCAAAGGCGAGCCGCTGCTTTTCGCCGCCCGACAGGATCTGATCCCATGGCGCCTCTTCCTCGAGCTTTTCGTTGAGATAATCCAGTCCCACCTTGGTCAGCGCCGCGGTGATCTCCTCCGGCGTCCAACTGTCGGCGGCGCGGGGATAGGCGACGGCGCGGCGAAGCGTGCCGGACGGGATATAGGGCCGCTGCGGCAGCATGAACAAGCGCCGGTCGGCGTGGAAATCGACGCTGCCGTGGCCCCACGGCCAGAGACCGGCGATGGCGCGCACCAGCGTGCTCTTGCCCGAGCCGGATTCTCCGGCCACCAGCACCCGCTCGCCCGGCACGATCTCGACATGGGTCTCCTTGACCACGGCGGTGCCGTCGTCGAGCGACACGGAGAGATCGTTCAGATTGAGGATCGCATTGCCTTGGGTTTCGCTGTGCTTGATGCGTCTCAGGGCATCGTTCTGTTCGGCGCGCTCGAGGCCGTCGAGCGACGTCATCAGCGAGGCGATGCGCCGCGCACAGGCGTTCCAGTCGGCAAGACGCGGGTAGTTGTCGACCAGCCAGCCGAAGGCGTGCTGAACGATGGCGAAGGCGGAAGCCGCCTGCATGACCTCGCCGAGCGTCATGCCGCCGGCAAGAAACTTCGGCGCGCAGAGCAGGAGCGGCACGACGGGCGCAATCAGCATCGACCCGTGCGACACGAAGGTCGTGCGCATGTGCTGGCGCGCAAGCAGCGCCCATTGCTTGAGCACGTTGGAAAACGTCTTGTCGAGATCGCTGCGCTCCTCCTCCTCGCCGCCGAGCAAGGCGATGCTCTCGCCATTTTCGCGCACACGGGTCAGCGTGTAGCGGAGCTCGGCCTCCACCTGGTTCTTGACCTCGGAGACCTTTACGAAGTGACGGCCGATGATCGCGATCACGGTTGACGTGATCACGGCATAGATAACCGCAGTGACGACGAGAAAGCCGGGAATGGTGATAGTCGCCCCTGCGACCGGCAGCTCGAGCGCTCCGCCGATCGTCCACAGCACGACGATGAAGGTCGAGGCCGACAGGAATGCGGCAATGACGCCGGCGATGAAATCCACCGGCGCTTCGGTGGCAATGCGCAAATCCTCCGAGATGCGCGCCTCGGGATTCTTGTGATCGCCGCCGATCAGGTTCAGCTGATAATAACGGCCATTGGCGAGCCAGCGCGCGATCACCGCCGCCGTCAGCCAGGAGCGCCAGCGGCGCTGGATCATCATGCGCACGAAGACTTGGGCGGTGACAAGGGCGACGCTTCCGAGCACGAGCGGCACGAAGACGGCGCTCAGATAATAGACGGTGGCCGCATCGTGCCGCTCGATGGCGTCGAAGATCCCGCGGTTCCAGCGATTGATCCCATATTGGAAACCGACATTCATGCAGATCATCGCCAGCAGGCCAATCGAGCATGGCCAGGCAAGCCTGTCGCCACTGCTGCCCCAGTAGCGGCGGGCGCTGATCCAGAAACGCCTCAGCAAATATCGCTTGCGCGCCTGCTCGGCCTCCTCGGGCGTAAGCTCCGGACTGGGTTCGATGGGATCTGGCGGCGGCGCGGCCTCGACAGTCGATGCCTCCTCGGGGCGCGACTTCTCGGCACCGTGCTCCTCGGTGCCGTCGACCGATTTCGGGTTGAGTTTAGCGTCGGTCATAAGCCTGACAACGGCTTACAAATCAAAAGGTTTCATGCGGCCGGCGCCGGACGCGGCATCGCAGGTCTCACGGCGATGAGGCGCAGCCGCGCGGGCGCTGTTACGCCGCCCTGTCCGCGCCAACGACATAGCTGTCATTCGCCGCGTTCTGGATCATCGCGATGGCGACCGGCGGAACGATGAAACTCCAGATGCCGAGCCAGGCAATCGAAACGACGTTTCCCCGGCCTCTGTCGCGAGCCCGCTCGTTGAGGAGATCGCCAAGGGTCATGACGAGAACCGGCAATCCGAGCGGTACGAGGATCGCGATCAGCATGGCTGCAAGCGGCGTCAGCAGGCGCTGCGATGGTGCTGCGCCCGCCAGCTCGCCGTGGATGCGATAGACCCAATAGGCGAGATAGATAAAACCGGCCACGGCAATGGCGAAGACCAGAAGTGCCAGGAGCAGCGCGATCGAAGAACCGCTGACGCCGGCATCGGTTGCCTGAAACAGACGAATGCCGACCGCCGCCAGCAGAATCAGGATCGGCGGGGTGATCAGGATGACGGCAACGAGGAGAGGCGAGCGCTGCCGCGGCGCAAGCGGCTTGTGGCGGGGACGCGGCGCGTCGTCGAAGGCGAGGTTGCCGGCCGGCACCAGCAAGATGACCGCGAGGAGCAGGCAGGCCAGAAAGGCTGAAACGACAGGCACGGCGCCGAGATCGAGCCCGTATAGCCACGACGCGCCGAGCGGCGCAAAGGCCGAGATCAGGATCGTCGTCGACATCAGCGTCAGAGCGCAGCCGAAGTCGATTTTGCCCGGTCGCCCGCCCACCAGGAATATCGCGCTCGCGAGCGGGAAGACCGCCCGAAGGGCACCGAGAACCAGGCCGAAGAAGAGCAGAAAGCCCGGCGACCCCCACAAGGCAGGCACCGGCAGAAAAGCGACGGCGACGACGGCACAGACGAGAATCGGAGAGATCAGTGCCGACCGGCCATGGCGGCCCGCGACGATAAAGGCCAGAAAGGCGCCGACGACCCAGCCGAGGGTGGAGCCGAAATAGAAGATCCCGATCGTCTGAACACTGCTGTCCGCCATTTGCGAGATCAAGGGAAAGACCGTGCTCAGACCCTGGCCGCCGACGGCAATGAGAAGCGAGGAAAGGAAGACGGCCCAATAGCGATAGGTGCTGAGGAAATCAGCCAGCGTCCATTCGATATCGCTGGCGGGGGCAGAGGTGTTTTCCATCGGAACCTGCTTTCCATTGACGACCATCGCTGATCGCGGGCGTGGATGCGTTGACCAGGCGCATCGAGGAATTATTTCAATAGCTTTGACGCCGCAGTGGGATCAACCCAGAGTTTTGCCGACATAGATGGATTTATAAATGTGCGCTACGAGCCGTAGTGCCAGCAGACATTTGCAGCGACGCTGCGTCCGGATAGACTAATCGTCGTTGGTCCTGCCGTGTGGCCCCCTCATCCGGCCCTTCGGGCCACCTTCTCCCCGCTGGGGGAGAAGAGGGAGAATGCCGCATTGCCATCGACTCCATTTGGCGGAGCGCCTTCAAGCAGGCGGTTCGTTTGGGCAGTGCCGGCGCGCCTTGCTTCCTCTTCTCCCCAGCGGGGAGAAGGTGGCCCAAAGGGTCGGATGAGGGGGCCACAGGCACGACGCTTCTCGCCCTTCTCTTACCTCACGCACTCTCCGTCGCATTCTGCGGCAGGGATTGCAGCAGGGTCTGGCGGGCGGAGCGCAGGTGGACGCGGCAGGCTCTCACGATGGCCGCCTGGTCGCCGGATTCGAGTGCGGCGATGTAATCCAGATGTTCGTGGATGGCGCGCTCGTTGCGTTCGCGGGCGGCAGTCTTGTTCCACTGGTAGTGATAATGGAAGATGATGGCGATCGCATCGTAGAAATCGGCGATGAAGCGGTTCTTCGAGGCGCGGTGGATCAAGAGGTGGAAACGCTCGTCGAGGACGGAGAAATCCTTGAAGCGCTCGTTGATGTCGGCGAGCATGGCGAGATGCTCCTCGCGCATGGCGGCAAGATCGGTCCAGGCCTGATTGTCGCGGGAAAGCCGGCCGAATTCGGCAGCCGAATGCAGCTCGAACATCTCGCGCACATCGGCGAGTTCGAGCGCGAATTCGCGGGTGAAGCCTTTCAGCGTCCAATGGCTGTTCGGCCGCTTCTCGATGAGGCCGAAGCGGGAGAAGCGGATCAGGAATTCGCGCACGCTTGTTGTGCCGGTGCCGATCTCGCGGGCAAGCTCCAGCTCGTTGATCTGCATGCCGGGCGCGGCATCATCCGAAAGGATGCGCTGCATGAAACTGCGCTCGATGATGTCGTGCAGGGAATCCGTTTCTTCGGAGGGAAAGAGGTCGCGGTCGGTCGGCTGGCGCAGCACGGTCTTCTGGCGCTTGTTCCAGCGGATGATGCCTTCGTCGCTCAGACGCGTCAGGATGGCGCGCGCGGTGGAACGGCTGACGCCGAGCTGGGCGGCGATCTCCGGCTCCGAGGGCAGCGCGGTATCCGTGCGCAGGGCCGCGGCATACCTGTTATAGGCTTCCTTGAAGACCGTGTTCTGCCGTGCCATCAGACCCCCCGCTTTCCGCCCGCGGGCCAAAACCGCCATTCCGCCGAAAGGCAGAAGAGAGTCAGACCGGAGCGTATTCAAACGACCATTAGCGTATTTCCGCACGCCTGCGGCGCATCGCCGTCCTCGTCCACAGGATCAATATTCCCGTTGACTTGAAAATGTTTATTGTAGATAAAAAACAAAATCAATGCGCATGTGCCATTCGCAAACCGCGTGATGCTTCTGGAGAGATGAGTTTGGACAAACAGCCTTGGATCATCCTTTCGGCCGGCGACAATGTCGCGGTCGCGACGGCCGCCATCGCGCCGGGTTCGACGGTTGCCGGCATCGTGGCCTCTCAGAAAATCGATCCCGGCCACAAGGTGGCGATCGCGGATATTCCGCTCGGGTCTCCTGTCGTGAAATACGGCCAGGCGATCGGCCGCACCACGGCCGAGGTCAAGGCCGGCGACCATGTGCACAGCCACAATCTGCATTTCGAAAACGACCGGCTTGCCGCGACCGCCAATTCGGCGCCGGAAGCAGCGACCAGCGAAGACAAGGCGCGCAGCTTCATGGGCTATCGCCGGGCCGACGGGCGGGCAGCGACGCGCAACTATATCGGCATCATCGCCAGCGTGAACTGTTCCACCACGGTCTGCCGGGCGATCGCCGACGAGGCGAACCGGACGATCCTGCCGCATTATGACGGCATCGACGGATTCGTGCCGATCGTGCACGACCAGGGCTGCGGCATGAGCTCGACCGGCGACGGCATGAACGTGCTGCACCGGACACTGGCCGGCTACACCAGGCATGTGAATTTCGGCGGCGTGCTGATGATCGGCCTCGGCTGCGAGGTCAACCAGCTGACGCTGTACGGCCAGAGCGGTGCGGGCGCCTCGAAACGACATTTCAACATCCAGGATGCCGGCGGCTCGCGCCGGGCGGTCGAGCGCGCCATGGGCGTGCTGCGCGAAATCGCCGCCGATGTCGGCCGGGAAAAACGCGTGCCGATCCTGATCGGCGAGATCATCATCGGCCTGCAATGTGGCGGCTCGGACGGGTTTTCCGGCATCACCGCCAATCCGGCGCTCGGTGTGGCGGCCGATCTCCTGGCGGCGGCCGGCGGCACGGCGATCCTGTCGGAAACCTCGGAAATCTATGGTGCGGAACATCTGCTGCGCAGCCGCGCCGTCACCGACGACGTGGCGAAGAAGCTCGATGAGAAAATCGCCTGGTGGGAGGAGTATGTGGCGCTGCACGGCGCCTCGCTCGACAACAACCCCTCGCCCGGCAACAAGCGCGGCGGCCTGACCACCATCCTGGAAAAATCGCTCGGCGCCGTCGCCAAGGGCGGACGCTCGCCGCTGACGGCGGTCTATGGTTATGCCGAGCGGGTCACCGCCCCCGGCCTCGTCTTCATGGACACACCCGGCTACGACCCGGTCTCGGCGACCGGCCAGGTTGCCGGCGGGGCGAATATGATCGCCTTCACCACCGGCCGCGGCAGCTGCTTCGGCTGTCGGCCGGCGCCGTCGCTGAAGCTCTCCAGCAATTCGGCGCTCTATGCGGCGATGGAAGAAGACATGGACATCGATTGCGGCACGATCGCCACCGGCGATGCGACGATCAGCGGCAAGGGCCGCGAGATCTTCGACCTGATCATCGATACGGCCTCCGGCAAAAGGACGAAGAGCGAACTCTTCGGCTACGGCGACAATGAATTCGTGCCCTGGCATCTCGGCGCAACGCTCTGATCTGAAATAGAAAATCCCGAAAGCTTGGCGAGGAGGCGTGATGAAGACGAGACGGATCGGCAGGACCAAGCTCGAAGTGACCGAAATCAGCTATGGGGCGGCGCCCTTGGGCGGTCTTTACCGGGCCTGCCCGCGCGAGCAGGCGATGGAAACCCTGCAGGCAGCCTGGGACAGCGGCATCCGCTATTTCGATGTCGCCCCCTGGTACGGGCTCGGCCTTGCGGAACGGCGGGTCGGCGATTTCCTGCGCGATCAGCCGGATCGGTCCTACGTGCTCTCCACCAAGGTCGGCCGGCTGCTGCGGCCGGTGCCGACGGGAACGGTGCCGGATTATAGCTATGTCGACCCGCTCTCCTTCGATGCCGATTACGACTATTCGTATGACGGCATCATGCGCTCGGTCGAGTTCAGCTATGCCCGCCTCGGCCTCAATCGCATCGACATTCTCTATGTGCACGATATCGGCGTCTATACGCATGGTGCGGCAAAGAACGCGGTCTACCAGAAGCAGCTGCTCGATTCCGGCGTGAAGGCGCTGGAAGAGCTGAAATCCTCCGGCGCGATCTCCGCCTTCGGCCTCGGCGTCAACGAAGTGCCGGTCTGCCTCGACGTCATGCGCCATGCCGATCTCGACTGCATCCTGCTGGCCGGCCGCTATACGCTGCTCGACCGTTCGGCGGTCGCCGAATTGCTGCCGCTCTGCCGGCAGAAGGGCACCTCGCTCGTCATCGGCGGCGTCTTCAACTCCGGCATTCTCGCCACCGGCCCTGTGCCCGGCTCGCATTTCGACTATATGCCTGCAAGCGAGGACGTGCTTGCCAAGGTCGGCGCGATGGAGGCGATCGCCAAGCGTCATGGGGCGCCGCTCGCCGCTGCCGCCATGCAGTTTCCGCTGCGCGATCCGATCGTCGCCTCGGTGCTGATCGGCACGGCGAAGCCTTCGAGCCTGACACGCAACATGGAGACCGTCGAGCCGCCGCTGCCCGATAGCATCTACGGCGAATTTGAGCCCTATACGCTGGTCGCGCCGCCGCTCGGCGCCGATGCGGTCAGAGTCTGAAGGAGACGCCATGCTCAAGGGTATTCATCCGCTGCTCGGTCCCGACCTGCTCCATGCGCTGAAGACCATGGGCCACGGCGACGATATCGTCATAGCGGACGCCAATTTTCCTTCGGGCTCGATGGGCCCGCCGGTCATCCGCGCCGATGGCGTCAGCGCCACTGACATGGCCGAGGCCATCCTGACCCATATGCCGCTCGACACGTTCGTGCCGGAAACCGCATGGCGGATGGAGGTGGTCGGCGATCCCCAGGCCGTGCCCGAGGTCTGCGCCGAGTTCCAAGAGATCGTCTCCAGGCGCGCCGGCGATTTTTCCATCGTGCCGATGGAGCGCTTCGCCTTCTATGCGATGGCCCGCAAGGCCACCTATATCGTCGCGACGACGGAATTCCGGCTTTATGGCAACCTGATTCTGAAAAAGGGCGTCGTGCATCCGCACGAGGTCGATCTCGCCTGACACCTATTTTAGGTTATGGTTGTATTGAAATGAAATCAGCTATTTGTAGGGAGTTTACGGAAGCAAAAAAGCCCGATTGACGCACTTGCAATTTGCTTGCGCCTCGGCTAGCTTCTCCCTGCAAATGTTTTTTATCGATAAAAACCATCCGCCAGCGTTCAGCGGTCCGGTTTATTGGAGGAGAACGCATCCTGAGAGGAGAACCCTAATGAGCATCGTGAAATCCCTTCTGTCCCGCCGCGCCTTTACCGCGCTGGCAGGCGCCGCCGTCATCGCCACGGCGATGCCGGTCACGTCCTTTGCCGCCGATGTGACGATCCCGATCATCGTCAAAGACACGACGTCCTTCTATTGGCAGATCGTTCTGGCCGGCGCCCGCAAGGCCGGCACGGATCTCGGCGTCAACGTGCCGGAACTCGGCGCCCAGGCCGAATCCGACATCAACGGCCAGATCAGCATTCTCGAGAACGCCGTTGCCGGCAAGCCGGCGGCCATCGTCATCTCGCCGACGGAATTCAAGGCGCTCGGCAAGCCGATCGATGAAGCCGCCAAGTCGGTTCCGATCATCGGCATCGACTCAGGCGCCGACTCCAAGGCGTTCAAGTCGTTCCTGACGACCGACAACGTCCAGGGCGGCCGCATCGCCGCCGACGGTCTTGCCGCCGCCATCAAGGAGATGACCGGCAAGGAAGAAGGCGACATCGTCATCCTCACCAATCTTCCCGGTGTCGGCTCGCTCGAGCAGCGACGCGAAGGCTTCCTGGATCAGATCAAGACCAAGCATCCCGGCCTGAAGGTCATCGCCGACAAGTATGGTGACGGCCAGGCGACGACCGGCCTCAACATGATGACCGACCTGATCACCGCCAATCCGAACCTCGTCGGCGTCTTCGCCTCGAACCTCATCCTGGCGCAGGGCGTTGGCCAGGCGATCGCCGAAAACAAGCTCGGCGACAAGATCAAGGTCATCGGCTTCGACAGCGACGACAAGACGGTCGGCTTCCTCAAGGACGGCGCGATCGCCGGCCTCGTCGTTCAGGACCCCTATCGCATGGGCTATGACGGCATCAAGACCGCGCTTGCCGTCTCCAAGGGCGAAAAGGTTCCTGAGAATGTCGATACCGGCGCCAACCTCGTCACCAAGGCGAACATGGCCGATCCGAAGATCGACGCGCTCCTGAACCCGAAGATCAAGTAAGACGACAAACGGCCGCGCCGGCTCAAAAACCGGCGCGGCCTTTTCTATCCAGGTTATCAGGGGCCATGGTATGGTTCAGCAGGGATGGAGCGAGAGACACAAGAGGAGGAGAGGTCCATGATCGGACTGGAAGAGGTCAGTCATCGCCACGATGACAGCGCCACGCTGAAAGAAGCCAATCGAATCCCCACGGGGTCGCCTATCCTCGAACTCAAAGGCCTGCAGAAGAACTACGGTCATGTGCAGGCGCTGAAGCCGGCGACGCTGACCTTTCTGGCCGGTGAAATCCACGCCATCGTCGGCGAAAACGGCGCCGGAAAATCCACCCTCATCAAATTGCTCACCGGCGTCATCACCCGCACGGCCGGCGAGGTGCTGTGGTGCGGCCATCCCGTCGGGCTGTCGACGCCGAACGAGGCGATCGCCCGCGGCATCAACGCCGTGCACCAGGAAGTCGTGCTCTGCCCGCACCTGACGGTCGCCGCCAACCTCTTCCTCGGCGACGAGGTCAACCGTTACGGCCTGATGCGCAAGAAACAGATGGAGAAGATGGCGCAGGCCGTGCTCGACGATCTCGGCTTCGGCCTGCCGGCGGGCGCGCTCTTAAGCTCGCTGACGATCGGCCAGCAGCAGCTGGTGGCGACGGCGCGGGCGGCGATGCGCGGCACGCAGTTCCTGATCTTCGACGAACCCACGGCCTATCTGACGCGCCAGGAATCGGCGCAGCTGTTCAAGCTGATCCGCCGGCTGCAGGGCGAAGGCGTCACCATCGTCTATATCAGCCACCGCATGGAGGAAGTGTTCGAACTGGCCGACCGTGTCTCGGTGCTGCGCGACGGCACGCATGTCGGCACGCGGCTGATCGGCGAGACCAACGATGCTGAGCTGATCGCTTTGATGATCAACCGCTCGATCGAGCAGATCTACCACAAGGAAGAGATTGCGATCGGCGAGACGATCGTCGCCGTCAAGGGTCTTTCGGGTCCGGGCTTCGAGGACGTGTCGCTCAGCGTCAAAGCCGGACAGATCGTCGGTCTCTACGGGCTGATCGGCGCCGGACGCAGCGAATTCGCGCTCGGCCTCTACGGACGCCAGCCGATCAGATCAGGCGAGATCGAGTGGATGGGCAAACGTGTCGATATCCGCAACGAACGCACCGCGATGGAACTCGGCATTGCGCTGGCGCCGGAAAGCCGACGCGACCAGGGGCTCTGCCTCAACCTGCCGATCGGCCTCAACATCAACCTGCCGGTGTTCGGGCGGCTGAGCCATGGGCCCGTCATCAACCACGCGCGGGAATCGGCCAATGCCGACAGGCAGATCCGCGATCTCAGCATCAAGACACCGAGCCGACGGGTTCCGGCCTCCAGCATGTCGGGCGGCAACCAGCAGAAGATCGTCATCGGCAAGTGGCTGAGCCACGGCGCAAGGCTGTTCATCTTCGACGAACCGACCGTCGGCGTCGATGTCGGCACCAAGGCGGAAATCTACCGGCTGTTCGCCAAGCTTCTGAAGGAGGGGGCCGGCATCATCCTGATCTCCTCCTACCTGCCCGAGGTTTACGAACTGGCCGACCGGCTGCACGTCTTCCGCGGCGGCAAGATCGTCGCCAGCCATGATTTCCATGCAGCGACGCATGAACAAGTGCTCAGCGAAGCGATCGGCGTCTGAGCCAGAAGAATAAGAGGGAGAAAATTCATGACTGCCACCCCCACCGAAATCGTCGCGCCGCCGCCACGCCGGAAGATGAACATCCTGTTCGGCCTGACCCTGATCGGCCTGCTGATCTTCCTCTGGATCGTGCTCGGCTTCGTCACCGCCAGCTTCTGGACGCCGCTCAACATTTCCAACCTGCTGCGTCAAGGGGCGATGACGGCGATCCTGGCGCTCGGCCAGACCTTCGTCATCATCACCGCCGGCATCGACCTGTCGGTCGGCGCGATCGTCGGCTTCTGCACCGTCATCATCGCCTGGCTCTTGCAGGCGGGCGTGCCGCTCTGGGCAGCGATCCTGCTCACGCTTGCCATCGGTGTGGCGATCGGCGCCTTCCACGGCTTCGGCATCGTGCATATGGGCCTGCCGCCCTTCATCATCACGCTGGCAACCCTGACGTCGCTGCGCGGCATCGGCCTGCTGATCACCAACGGCTCGACGATCAGCATCACCGACGAGAGTTTCAGCAACTTCGCCCGCGCCGATTTCCTCGGCATTCCGAGCCTGTTCTGGATGGTCATCCTGGTGGCGGTGCCGTCCTTCGTCTTCCTGCATTTGAGCCGCTGGGGGCGTTATCTCTTCGCCGTCGGCTCGAATGCCGAAGCGGCGCGCCTTTCCGGCGTCAACGTCAAGGGCATGATCTACCTTGCCTATATCCTGTCGGCCGGCTTCGCCGCCTTCGTCGGCGTGCTGCTCGCCTCGCGCATCGCCATCGGCAACGCGACGCAGGCCGACGGCTGGGAACTGCAGGCGATCGCCTCCTCGGTCATCGGCGGCACCAGCCTGTTCGGCGCGGTCGGCTCGGTGCACGGGCCGCTGATCGGCGCCTTCATCCTCGCCACCATCAACAACGGCGCCAACCTTCTGAACGTCAACTCCTTCTGGCAGCGCATCATCACCGGTCTGCTGATCATCGTGATCGTCTTCTTCGACCAGCTGCGCCGCCGCAAGAGCAGTTGAAAGGCGAGCAGGAGAGCGCCCCTCATCCGGCTGCCGCCACCTTCTCCCCGCTCGCGGGGAGAAGGGCAAACGCCGCAAACCTCTCCGTGCCCATTGACGTCGCGCAGGGCAAGTCCCCTCGCCCCGTTTACGGGGAG
Source organism: Rhizobium sp. M1 (assembly GCF_002531805.1). Classification (NCBI taxonomy): domain Bacteria; kingdom Pseudomonadati; phylum Pseudomonadota; class Alphaproteobacteria; order Hyphomicrobiales; family Rhizobiaceae; genus Rhizobium; species Rhizobium sp. M1. The sequence continues at coordinate 13,435 of NZ_NWSW01000021.1, forward strand.
AGGGTTAGGGTGAGGGGCAGCTATCCACACGAACAGAACAGCAGCGGTACGACGCAGAGTAAAGAACAAAGAATGCGAGACCTGTCATGAAAGCAGTTGTTTGCCGGGAGCCCGGCGTGCTCGAGTTCGTCGAACGGCCATCCCCCGCCGCACCGGCGCCCGGCTGGGTGCGGCTCGCCGTCAGCCATGTCGGCATCTGCGGCACGGATTATCATATCTTCGAGGGCAAACACCCTTTCCTCGAATATCCCCGGGTGATGGGGCACGAGATCTCCGCAACCGTGCTGGAAGCCGGCGTCGGCGTGGATTTGACGGCCGGCACGCCTGTTATCGTCAATCCCTATCTCTCCTGCGGCCAATGCATCGCCTGCCGCCAGGGCAAGCCGAACTGCTGCACCAACATCAAGGTGCTCGGCGTCCATACCGACGGCGCCTTTTGCGAGGAGATTTCGGTACCCGCAGGCAATCTCTATCCCGCCGAGGGGCTGAGCCTTGAGGCGGTGGCCACAGTCGAGTTCCTGGCGATCGGTGCCCATGCGGTGCGCCGCTCGCTGACCGGCGCAGGCGCGCGCGCACTCGTCATCGGCGCCGGGCCGATCGGGCTCGGGACCGCGATCTTTTCGCGCATCGCCGGTCACGAGGTGACGCTGCTCGATACCAGCACCGAGCGGCTGCAGATGGCGGCCGAACGTTTCGGCTTCACCTCCGGCATCGTCGCCAATGAAGGGACAGCCGAGGCCGTGCGGGAAAAAACCGACGGCGACGGTTTCGACGTGGTCTTCGACGCGACCGGTTACGGGCCGTCGATGGAAAAAGCCTTCTCCTTCGTCGCCCATGGCGGCGCGCTGGTGCTGGTCAGCGTCGTCAAGGACGATATCCGCTTCTCCGACCCGGAATTCCACAAGCGGGAAATGATGCTGATCGGCAGCCGCAACGCCACCCGCGCCGACTTCGAACATGTGGCGGCTTCGATCGCCAAAGGGCTGGTGCCGGTGGATAAACTGATCACCCATCGCACCACGCTTGCCGATGCGCCGCGCGATCTCGCTCGCTGGGCGCATGAGAAGAGCGGGCTGATCAAGGCGGTGATCCGGGTTGAGGGTTAGGAGACAACGCCTAAATGCGCGTGGAGTGCTCGGCGTGGATACTCGGGTCAAGCCCGAGTATGACGGAGGGTGGGGAAACCCGTGCGGCAAGAAGCGGCATCGGATGTGAGACCAGCCCCTCATCCGCCTGCCGGCACCTTCTCCCCGCTCGCGGGGCGAAGGGGGGAAGCCGTGAGCTCTCCGTTCCCACAGATCTCTCGCATGGCAAGTCCCCTCTCCCCGTCAGAACGGGGAGAGGGTTAGGGTGAGGGGCCGCTGTCGAGCGCTGCGCTCGTGTCGGCGCCGCTCGCTAACCCGCCGCCGCAATCACTCTGCACATCTCCCTGACCACCGCGACATCCGTCCTGTTGCTGCTCTTCGCCTCGAAACCAAAGGCGACCGCACGTGGATCGACGCTGTCGACCGGCGAGCTGCAGGAACCATGCACCTCGCGGGCGCCGGTCGTCTGCAAGATCGCGGCGACATTGGCGGGGCGGATGCCGCTGCCGGGCATGATCGCAATGCGGCCGGCCGCCTTTGCCGAGAGGCGTTTCAGGGTTTCGATGCCGTCGGCGGCCTTCAGCGCGCAGCCGGAGGTGAGGATGCGTTCGCAGCCGAGCTCGACCGCCTGCTCCAGCGCCTCATCGGCATCCGGCACCAGGTCGAAAGCCCGGTGCAGCGTCGAGCCGAGGCTGGAAGCATGCGCCTTCAGGCGGTGGATCAGCGGCGTGTCGAGCCTGCCGTCCGGCCGGTTGGCGCCGATGACGACGCCGGCGAGGCCGGCGGCGCGCACGGCGTCGATATCGAGCAGCATCGCTTCCTCGTCCGCCCTGTCGAAGATGAAGGGACCGGCGTGCGGGCGGATCATCGCGTAAACCGGAATGGGCGCCCGGGCGGCGATCCGCATCAGGCTCGGCAGCGGCGTCAGGCCGCCGAGCTCCAGCGCCGAGCAGAGCTCGATGCGGCCGGCGCCGCCTTCGATCGCGGCGGCAAGGCCCTCGACGCTATCGACGCAGACTTCCAGCAGGATCGTCATGCTGCGCTCTCCCTGACTGCGTCGGTTTTCGCGACGGCTTCCGACGTTATTCTTGCCGCCGCCGCGATGATGACGGCGCAGGCATCGGCGGCGGCTTTGCGATGGTTGAAGGCGACGTGATAGGACATCGGCAGGTGCTCGTCGAGATCGACGATGCGCACCTTGCCGGCGATCGGCATGGCGCTGACGCGGCCGAGGAAGGAAACGTAACCGTGATTGGCGACGAGGTCGACGATCACGGGCAGCGAATCCGCCGCGGTGATATCGCGGCTGCGCAGGCGCCGGTCGGGTGCACGCTCGGCGCTGAAGGCCATGGCCGCATGGCCGAGGCCGGTGCGCGGGCTCGGCATGCAGATCGCATGACCGGCGACGAGATCGGCGACCGTCGTTTCCGTGCTGTGCGGCGGAGCGATCACCACCATATCGGTCTGCAGCAGTTCGCGATGGCGGAAGTCTTCCAGGCCGAAGACCGAATCCAGGATCGCTACATCGATGCGGCCGCTCTTCAGCGCCTCGCGCAGATCGTCGGCGGTCATCGAGACCAGCGAGATCGCATTGTTGCTGCGGCGCGCATTCCATTCGGAGACCAACAGCCCGAGGCAGCGCGCCACCCAGCTTTCCGATCCGGTCGGGATGATCGAACCGATGCGCAGCGACCGGGCGGTGTGGCGATAGCGTTCGTCGGCCGCCGATTTCAGATCATTCCACGCCTGGCTGATCGCCATGAAGATCTGGTAGGCGCGCCTGCCCTCCTCCGTCAGGACCGAGCCCTGCGCCTGCCGCTCGAACAGCCGACGGCCGAGGAATTTCTCAAGATTGGCAAGCTGAAGCGAAAGCTGCGGCTGACCGAGATGAAGGCGGCGGGCAGCGCGGTTGATGCTGCCCTGGTCGGCGACCTCAAGAAAGCGCTCGATTGCGACGATCTTGACGGGAATGCGGGCGGCCCAGGCCTCATCGATCCCGCCGGCGCCGATTTGGCCGGCGAATTGGCAGAGTTCGCCGATAGCGACCGTGATCGGCTCCAGGCCTTCGAGCACGCCGCCGCTTGCGATCAGCGTCACCAGCTCGCCGGAGGCGCGTTCCGTCAGCTTCATCGCCAGCTCGGTTTCGGCATTGCGGATGGCCGCGGACACGGTGGAGGGCGACAACCGGAAACGGCGCGCGGTCTCGCGGACCGAAGCCGAGGTCAGGACATGGCCGATTATGAACAGGGCGCCGAGATGCAAAGGCTGGCTCCGGAAAGCGCTTTAAAAACCGGACGATATGATGTGTTCGCGAAAAAAGATATCCCTGCCTCGACAGAGCCGGGCTATCGTCGCCGTCATAAAAATCCGGGCGGCAGTTATCCGCAGAAGAGCACCGGAAGCATCGCGGAAACACGCAAGGGAACAAAAACAAGTCGCGCCGGCCCTGGAAAAGGGAATGGCTTTCCGCGCGCCGCACCGCGTTCGCCGCCATAATCAAGGGCGCGAACGCAAATACTGGAGGGGGCCTGCATCGATTTTTCGAGCGTGCACGCTATTTCCATGACGCACGCAATTCCGGCATGATGGCGGCCTTGTCGCCTTCGCCGGCGGATTTCCTGCGCATACGCCTCCCGCCGGGGGCTTGCGCCACGTCAACGGTGTTAAAACAGGGGATATTCCATGCTGAAGAAACTCGCACTTGCCGTCTCGCTCTCCGCCTTTGCGGCGGGTGCGGTTCAGGCCGCAGACGTCGTCGTCTCGTCGAAGATCGACACGGAAGGCACGCTGCTCGGCAATGTCATCGCACTGGCGCTCGAAGCAAACGGCATCAAGACGCAGGACCGCATTGCGCTCGGCGCCACGCCCGTCGTGCGCAAAGCGATCACCGCAGGCGAAATCGATATCTACCCGGAATATACCGGCAATGCCGGCTTCTTCTTCAACAAGGCCGATGACGCCGCCTGGAAGAACAACGACCAGGGATATGAGCTGGCGAAGAAGCTCGATTACGACGCCAATAAGATCGTCTGGCTGACGCCGTCACCCGCCAACAACACCTGGGCGCTTGCCGTGCGCAACGATGTCGCCGAGCCGAACAAGCTGAAGACCATGTCCGATTTCGGCAAATGGGTTGCCGGCGGCGGCACCGCCAAGCTTGCCGCGTCTTCCGAATTCGTCAACTCGGCCGGCGCGCTTCCCGCCTTCCAGACGACCTACGGCTTCCAGCTGAAGCCCGACCAGATGGTCGTTCTCTCCGGCGGCGACACGGCGGCGACGATCAAGGCAGCCGCCGACCAGACGAACGGCGTCAACACCGCCATGGTCTACGGCACCGACGGCGCGATCGAAGCGGCCGAACTGACCGTTCTCGAAGACGACAAGGGTGTGCAGCAGGTCTATGCGCCGACCGCGATCATCCGCGAAGCGGTGTTGAAGGCCAATCCGAAGATCGAGGAAATCCTCTCGCCGATCTTCAAGAGCCTCAGCGCCGACGAACTGCGCAAGCTCAACGCCAAGATCCAGGTCGACGGCGAGCCGGCAAAGTCCGTCGCCGAGGCCTATCTCAAGGAAAAAGGCTTCCTGAAGTAATCATCGCCCGCTCCGCCCGGCAGCGGGCGGAGCGTCCTTTCCCCATAAGGTTGGATCGATGGACGAAACCTCAGCGGTCCGCAGGCTGGACCGGCTCGGCGTGGTTCTGGTGGCCGGCGGCATTGCGGCCACCGCACTGATGCCCTTCATCTACGTCAAGGCGAACCGCATCGCCGCCGGCAAGCCGATGCTGCTGGCTCAGCTGCTTCCCCAGCCTTCCGTCGTCATCCTGACCGCCCTCCTCATTCTCACGGCCTTCGCCACGCTGTTTCTCCGCAACGCCTTGGCGCGGCTTGTCATCGCGACACTCTGCCTTGCGGCGCTGGTCGTTGCGATCGGTCTCGTCTCGAGCGCGGCGACGCCGCCCGGCAGCACCGTGGCGCGCATGACGCCCGGCGGCGGCTTCTGGGTGCTGTTCGCGGTGATCGGGCTCGTCATCTCCGATGCGCTGGTCAAGATAAGGCTGGCGCCATGGATGCGGGTGGCGGCGCTTGCGGCCTATACGGCGCTGCTCTTCATCTCGCTCGCCTCCGGCCTGCTCGACAGCCTGTCGATCATGAAGGAATTTTCGACGCGGGCGCCGCAATTCGAGACGGAAGCGATTTCGCATCTACTGCTGGCGCTCGGCTCGCTTGCCATCGCCATTATCCTCGGCCTGCCGCTCGGCATCCTCTGCTTCTGGGTGCCCAGGCTGCGCGCGGTCGTGCTGCAGGGCCTGAGCCTCATCCAGACGATCCCGAGTCTGGCGCTCTTCGGCCTCTTGATGCTGCCGCTCGGTTATCTCGCCACGCATGTGCCGCTGGCCGCCGCTGCCGGTATCCGCGGCATCGGCACGGCGCCGGCGCTGATCGCACTGGTGCTCTATTCGCTGCTGCCGATCGTCGCCAATACCGTTGTCGGCCTGCAGGGCGTCGATCCCTCGGTGCGCGACGCCGCGGCCGGCATGGGGCTGACGCGCCGGCAGATCCTTGTTCGTATCGACATGCCGCTCGCCTTTCCTGTCATTCTCACCGGCATCCGCATCGTGCTGGTGCAGGCGATCGGCATGGTGACGATCGCCGCGCTGATCGGCGGCGGCGGCTTCGGCATCTTCATCTTCCAGGGGCTCGGCCAGACGGCGATGGATCTCGTCCTGCTCGGCGCCGTGCCGACCGTCTTCCTCGCCTTCTCATCGGCCGTCATCCTCGATGCGGTCATCGACAGCATCCGGGGGCCTGCCGCATGAGCATGATCGAAATCCGCAACGTCACCAAGCGTTATGGTGCTGCCACCGTCGTCGACAATGTCTCGATGCAGGTCGAAAAGGGCTCAATCACCGTCGTCGTCGGCACGTCGGGCTCCGGCAAATCGACACTGATGCGGATGATCAACCGGCTGGTGCCGATCACCGAGGGCGAGATCTTCGTCGGCGGCCAGAATGTCATGGACGTCGAGGTGACCGAGCTTCGCCGCCGGATCGGCTACGCCATCCAGGGGCACGGCCTCTTCCCGCACCGAACCGTCGCGCAGAATATCGCCACCGTGCCGCAGTTGCTCGAATGGGATTCGACGCGCATCGCAGCGCGCGTCGAAGAACTGCTTGGACTGTTCAACCTCGATCCGGCAACTTTCGCCGACAAATATCCGCACCAGCTTTCCGGCGGCCAGCAGCAGCGCGTCGGCGTCGCCCGGGCGCTGGCGGCCGAACCGGAACTGCTGCTGATGGACGAGCCGTTCGGCGCCCTCGATCCCGTCATCCGCGGCAAGGCGCAGGACGACCTGCTGGCGATCCAGAAGCAGTTCGGCACCACCATCATCCTCGTCACCCACGACATGGACGAGGCCTTCCATCTCGGCAATCAGATCGCGGTGATGAGCCAGGGCCGCTTGCTGCAATGCTCGACGCCGGAAAAGATCCTCACCGAACCCGCCGATCCCTTCGTCCAGCAACTGACCGGCACCTCCGACCGGGCGCTGAAGCTGATGTCGCTGCTGCCGCTGAAGGAGAGCATGGAGCCGGCCAAAAGCGGGCTTGCCTATGCCCTGCCGCAGTCGCTGAGCCTACGCGACGCGCTCGCCGAAATGATCTGGCAGGGGGTCGACGAGGCGGCCGTGCAGGATGGCGAGAAGGCCGCTGTCGGATCGATCTCGATGAGCCGGCTGCTCGAACTGGGCCGCAAGGCATGAAACTCCTCGTCGCCAATCTCTTCCGCCTGGCGGCGCTCGCCCTGCTCTTGATCCTGCTGTTCAGGACCGAGTGGCTTTCCTTCCTGCTGACGCCGCTGACCAGCAACAATGCGCCCGCCGTCTATACGCAGAATAGCCTTGTCTCGCTTGCGCTCGGACATCTGCAGCTCGTCATCGGCTCGATCGCCTGCAGCGCCGTGCTTGCCGTTCTCGGCGGCATCTTCGTCACCCGCGACAGCGGCGCCGACTTCCTGCCGCTGTCGCGGGCGATTGCCAATGCCGGGCAGACCTTTCCGCCGGTCGCTGTGCTGGCGCTTGCCGTTCCCGCCACCGGCTTCGGCGCCATGCCGACGCTGATCGCACTCTTTCTCTATGGCCTCTTGCCGATCTTCGAAAACACCGTCGCCGGTCTCAAGCAGGTGTCGCCGCAGGTGCTCGATGCCGCCGACGGCATGGGCATGAGCGCCACGCAGCGGCTGTTGCGGGTCGAGCTGCCGCTTGCCCTGCCGCTGATCCTCGAAGGGCTGAAGGTTGCGACCGTCATCAATATCGGCACGGCGACGATCGGCTCGACGGTGGCGGCGAAGGGGCTCGGCGAAGTGATCATCGCCGGGCTGATATCGGACAATACCGCCTTCATCCTGCAGGGCGGGCTGATCGTCGGCCTGATGGCGGTGCTGATCTATGACGCCATGGGCCTCGTCGAAGCGGCGATCACGCGAAGAATCGGCTTGCGCGCGGCGTAAGGGGACCGCTACCACAGGCGTGACCGAAAAAATGGGAGGCAGAATTGGCGAAGATGATCCACTCCATGATCCGTGTTCTCGACGAGGCGCGTTCGGTCGAATTCTACAGCAAAGCCTTCGGCCTCTCGGTCGCCGACCGTGTCGATTTCGAAACCTTCACGCTGATCTATCTCAGCAATGCCGAGACCGGCTTCGAACTGGAACTGACCGTCAACAAGGGCCGGACCGAGCCCTACGCTCTCGGCAATGCCTATGGCCATCTCGCCGTCTCGGTCCACGAGGTGGCGGTCGAGCGTGAGCGCATGCTGAAACTGGGGCTGAAACCGGGTGAGCTGGTCGAGCTCAATCGCGACGGCAGGCTCTTCGGCCTGTTCTTTTTCGTCAACGATCCCGACGGCTACAAGATCGAAGTGCTGCAGCGCCACGGCCGGTTTCTCTAGAACAGGATGATTTTAAGGCCCGGTCGGCCTAAAGTCTGAACCCTATTCCAAATTAAAGAGTTAGAGCATGATGTCGTCCGAAAACCGCTCACACTTTTCGGCATCGTGCTCTGATTACGGCTGCGGTCGGCCAATGATCTTGTCGCGGGGCGGCGATAAAGGCGCCGCAACGTCTCGACTCCCTCTTCTCCCCTCGGGGCGAAGGTGCCCGTAGGGCGGATGAGGGGGCCGAAGACTCCGGCCTATCGAAGATAAGCGCCATGTGAGCAGCGGCTGCATCGTGTTAATCGTAGTCAACATATTGGAAAACGGCGTTGGCAATGGTCGCCAGAATAGGTTTTATGTGAGGGGGTGCCGTGTGGCCCCCTCATCTGCCTGCCGGCATCTTCTCCCCGCTGGGGAGAAGAGGAATCGTCGCAACCTCCCAGTTCCTCGCAATCTTTGTAAGTTACGTCCAGCACACACCAAAAAGGCCCCGTTTCCAACGGGGCCCTTCCAGTCCGGCCTATCGGACGAGATTACATCCAGTAAGGCGGCACGCCATAGTAGTCATAGACCCGGCGGCCATTATCGTTGTACCAGGTGTCGTCATCGTCCGAGTAGCTCGGGGCGCCTTCGATCTGCTCCTTGGTCAGGTCGATGCGATAGCCGTCCAGCTGGGTGTCGTAGTTCAGCTTTTCCCAGGGGAGCGGGTAGTGATCGTCACCGATGCCTAGGAAGCCGCCAAAGCTCAGCACCGCATAGGCGACGCGGCCATCGAGCTTGCCGATGATCAGGCGTTCGATCGAGCCGATATGCCTGCCGTCGGCGCCGTAAACGCGGGTGCCTTCGACACGGTCGCTGGCGATCAGTGAAGGCGTGTCCTTCACATTCGGATCGCGGCGGGTGACGTCGGTTTCCTCGTTCAACATTGTGCACCTCCTTTGGTGTTTCCTCATGGTGAGTATGCAGAATCAACGTCACCGCGGACTCAAAGTTCCCGGTCGAGCCATCCGCAAATGTTGACGTTTACGTCAAGGTTAGTATAGCGTCATTCAGCTTGAACCGTTCAGGCAATGGCATAAGCTGCCGGACAGGAAGATGGAGGATGCTTCCGGTCAATTGCGGGGCCAGCCGACAGCGGCTCGGCGCCGGCGCGGCGGCCGCAAGGGAGAGAGAGATACGATGACCAGCATTTCCGTCCATCCGAACGGAGCAAAAGCCGGCAAGCCCTGGCTTACCACCTATCCCGATATGGTTCCGGCCGAACTCCCGCCGCCGGAACATGCCTCGCTTGCCGAACTCCTGGAAAAATCCTGCGCCCGTTATGCCGATCGCACGGTTTTTTCCAGCATGGGCAAGGCGATGAGCTACCGCGAGCTGGACGACCAGACGCGCAAGGTCGCCGCCTGGCTGCAGAGCATCGGGCTCGACAAGGGCGACCGCGTCGCCGTGATGATGCCGAACGTCTTGCAGAATCCGGTCGCGACCTATGCGATCCTCAGAGCCGGCTTCGTCGTCGTCAACGTCAACCCGCTCTATACGCCGCGTGAACTCGAACACCAGCTGCGCGATTCCGGCGCCAAGGCGATCTTCGTCCTGGAGAATTTCGCCCGCACGGTCGAGCAGGTCCTGAACAAGACCGATCTGCGCCACGTCGTCGTCACCTCGCTTGGGGAGATGCTTGGCCCCAAGGGGCTGATCGTCAATTTCGTCGTGCGCAAGGTGAAGAAGCTCGTTCCCTCCTGGTCGATCCCGCAGCACAAGAGCTTCAGCCAGGTGCTGCGCGAAGGCGCGAAAAAGAGCCTCCAGCCGGTGGCGCTTACCGGCGGCGACGTCGCCTTCCTGCAATATACCGGCGGCACGACAGGCATTGCCAAGGGCGCGGTGCTGACCCATCAGAACCTGCTCGCCAACAAGCTGCAGCTGTCGCTCTGGCTGCGATCGGCCTTCGAGCGCAAGAAACAGCCCGAAGTGCTGAATTTCCTCTGCGCGCTGCCGCTCTACCACATCTTCGCGCTGACGGTGAATTCGCTGATGGGCATGTCGCTCGGCGCCCACAATATCCTGATCGCCAATCCGCGCGACATTCCGGGGCTGGTCAAGGAATTCGAAAAGTCCGATGTGCATATCTTCCCGGGCCTCAACACGCTGTTCAACGCGCTGATGAACAATGCCGAATTCGCCAAGCTCGACTTCTCCTCGCTGATCATGTCGCTCGGCGGCGGCATGGCCGTCCAGCGCCCGGTCGCCGAACGCTGGCTGAAGATGACCGGCACGGCAATTACCGAGGGTTACGGCCTTTCCGAGACCTCGCCTGTCGCCACCGCCAACCGCTTCGATTCGATCGAGTTTACCGGCTCGATCGGCCTGCCGCTGCCCTCCACCGATCTCGACATCCGCGACGAGGAGGGCCTTCCGCTGCCGCTCGGCGAAATCGGCGAGATCTGCATCCGCGGGCCGCAGGTGATGGCCGGCTATTGGCAGAAGCCGGAGGAAACGGCGCGGGTGATGACGGCCGACGGCTATTTCCGCTCCGGCGACATGGGGTTCATGGACGAACGCGGCTATACCAAGATCGTCGACCGCAAGAAGGACATGATCCTGGTTTCGGGCTTCAACGTCTATCCGAACGAGATCGAGGAAGTCGCCGCCATGCATGTCGGCATTCTCGAAGCCGCGGCGGTCGGCGTACCGGACGGGCATTCGGGCGAAGCGGTCAAACTCTTCGTCGTCAGGAAGGATCCGAACCTGACGGAGGCGGAGGTGAAGGCCCATTGCACCGCCAATCTCACCAACTACAAGCGCCCGCGCTTCATCGAATTCCGCACCGAGCTGCCGAAGTCGCCTGTCGGCAAGATCCTGCGCAAGGACCTGCGCGGCTGAATTTGACAAGCTCATGAAATTTAAGGCCATCCGCTTGCCGCGGGTGGCTTTTTTCGTATTGGAGCGGCGGCCGAACTTGATTTGCGGGCGATAAAGCGAATAGTTTCCGCAACCTTTCCGCCTCCAAAGGAGCCTCCCCATGAACGCCATCGTCGAACAGCTGAAAAGCACGGCCGCCGCCACCAAGGCGACCGATCTCCGGGCCGCCTTCGCCGCCGATGCGCAGCGCTTTTCGCGCTTCTCCGTCGCGCTCGACGATCTCTTGATGGATTTTTCCAAAACGGCGGTGAATGACGACATCCTGAAGCTGCTGGTCAAGCTCGCCGACGAAGGCGGTGTCGAGAAGAAGCGCGAGGAGATGTTCTCCGGCAAGGCGATCAACTTCACCGAGGAGCGCGCCGTTCTGCACACGGCCCTGCGCAACCGCTCCAACACGCCTGTTCTGGTCGACGGCAAGGATGTCATGCCCGATGTCAACGTGGTGCTTGCCGCCATGGGCAAGTTTGCCGACGGCATCCGCTCCGGCGCACTGAAGGGTGCCACCGGCAAGGCGATCACCGACATCGTCAATATCGGCATCGGCGGCTCGGACCTCGGCCCCGTCATGGCGACGCTGGCGCTTGCCCCCTTCCATGACGGGCCGCGCGCCCATTTCGTCTCCAATATCGACGGCGCTCATATCGCCGATATTCTCAAGCTGGTTCAGCCCGAGACGACGCTGTTCATCGTCGCCTCGAAGACCTTCACCACGGTCGAAACGATGACCAATGCGCAGACGGCGCGCAATTTCATCGCCAAGGCGCTCGGCGAAGCCGCCGTCCAGCATCACTTCGCCGCGGTCTCGACGGCGCTCGACAAGGTTGCCGCCTTCGGCATCGACAGCGCCCGCGTCTTCGGCTTCTGGGACTGGGTCGGCGGCCGTTATTCGATCTGGTCGGCGATCGGCCTGCCGCTGATGATCGCCATCGGCCCGGAGAATTTCGGCAAGTTCCTCGACGGCGCCCATGCCGTCGACAATCATTTCCGTCAGGCGCCGATTGCCGAAAACCTGCCGATGCTGCTCGGCCTGATCGGCTTCTACCACCGCAATGTGCTAGGATACCCCACCCGCGCCATCCTGCCCTACGACCAGCGCCTGTCGCGCTTTCCTGCCTATCTGCAGCAGCTCGACATGGAATCGAACGGCAAGGGTGTCACCGTCGACGGCACGCCGGTCGAGGGCAATTCCGGCCCGGTCGTCTGGGGCGAACCCGGCACCAACGGCCAGCATGCCTTCTACCAGCTCATCCATCAGGGCACGAGCATCATCCCGGCCGAGTTCATGATCGCCGCCAATGCCTTCGAGCCAGAGCTGCGCCATCAGCACCAGTTGCTGATCTCCAACGTTCTCGCCCAGTCGGAAGCGCTGATGAAGGGCCGCACCTTCGCGGAAGCCAAGAAGCAGCTGACCGACAAGGGCATGGACGACAAGAAGGCCGATTTCATCGCCCCGCACCGCGTCTTCCAGGGCAACCGGCCGTCGATCACCTTCGTTTACGACAAGCTGACGCCTTACGCGCTCGGCCGGCTGATCGCGCTTTACGAACATCGCGTCTTCGTCGAAGGCGTGCTCTTCCGCATCAACTCCTTCGACCAGTGGGGCGTCGAGCTCGGCAAGGAACTGGCGACGGGCCTGCTGCCTGTCGTCGAGGGCAAGGAGAGCGCGGCAGGCCATGATTCCTCGACGCAAGGGCTGGTCGCGGCGCTGGCGAAACTCGCGAAGTAGACGCGCGAGGGGCAGCGCGCAGCCCCTTAATCCGTGAGGCCGGGCAAGTGTCTCTGCCCGTCCTCCGGCGGTCCGTGTGGCTAGAGCCTGTGGGCTGCGACCGGCGCCCATTGACCGGCCGACGCCTCGATCGGCGCCAACATCATCATTGCCAAAACGGACATCGGCGGGATCTGATTGGGTCCCTGCCGCGCGACGGGCTGTCGTGCGGAACCGGATGAAACGTTCCTCTAATGGAAAATTGTAGAAAGAATTCTTCCATTCCGTCGGAATCGCCCTAGATTCAAGCAAATTCTGTGCAATGGGTATTTCCGACGACATGGCCTATCAAGCCCGGAACGACGCTTCGTTCCATTGTTCCCGCCGGCCTATACGGCGGCCCCTCGTGCGGATGGCTCGTTCGATGTCGGTGCCTGCCCGGCATCGCCCCCGTCAGATTCAGGAGGTTCTCCAGGACGCTCGTCACATCGGGTTTTCATGCCTCATCTCAACTGAAGGAAGCTTATGAGCCGTCTTATCGTTGTTTCCAATCGTGTTCCCGTGCCGAGCAAGGATGGGGGTGCCGCTGCCGGCGGTCTCGCCGTCGCGTTGCAGGCGGCCCTGCAGGAGCGCGGCGGTATCTGGATGGGATGGTCGGGAGAATCGAGCGGCGACAGGGAACCGGGCGCGCTGTCGCTGCAGCAGAAGGGCAACATCACCTATGCCCTGACCGACCTCACCGACACCGACGTCGAGGAATATTATCGCGGATTTGCAAACCGCGTTCTCTGGCCGATCTGCCACTACCGCCTGGATCTCGCCGAATATGGCCGGAAGGAAATGGCCGGTTATTTCCGCGTCAACCGCTTCTTTGCGCACCGGCTGGCGCCGTTGATCGAGCCTGATGACATTATCTGGGTTCACGATTATCACCTCATCCCGCTGGCCGCCGAACTGCGCCAGATGGGACTGAAGAACCGGATCGGCTTCTTTCTGCACATTCCCTGGCCGCCGGCCGACATTCTCGTCACCATGCCGGTCCACGAGGAAATCATGCGTGGGCTCTCGCATTACGATCTCGTCGGCTTCCAGACGGACTACGATCTCCAGAACTTCGCCGGCTATCTGCGCCGGGAGGGCATTGGCGACGACCTCGGCAACGGCTTGTTCGATTCGCATGGGCGGATATTCAAGGCCGGCGCCTATCCGATCGGCATCGAGACCGCACCCTTCGCCGAATTCGCCGAAAAAGCCGCAAACAACGTCATGGTCCAGAAGACCCGGCGCAGCATCGAAGGCCGCGACATGATCATCGGCGTCGATCGTCTTGATTATTCGAAGGGCATCATTCAGCGGCTGGAAGCGTTCGAGCGTTTCATCACCAGCAATCCGGCCTACCAGAACAAGGTGACTTTCCTGCAGATCACGCCGAAATCGCGATCGGAAGTTCCCGAATACGAGCAGATGCAGAAAATGGTCGCCGAACAGGCCGGCCGCGTCAACGGCGCCATCGGAACGGTCGACTGGGTGCCGATCCGCTATGTCAACCGATCGATCAGCCGCAACGTGCTCGCCGGGCTTTTCCGGCTGGCGACGATCGGGCTGGTCACGCCGTTGCGCGACGGCATGAACCTCGTCGCCAAGGAATATGTCGCCGCCCAGGATCCGGATCGCCCTGGTGTCTTGGTGCTATCACGCTTCGCCGGCGCCGCACGGGAGCTGAAGGGAGCGCTGCTGGTCAATCCCTACGACGTCGAAGGCACCGCCAATGCCATCGCCAAGGGTCTCGCCATGTCGCTCGAGGAGCGTCGCGAGCGCTGGAGCATGATGATGGAGCATCTGCTCTCGCACGATGTCTCGCTCTGGTGCGAGAACTTCCTGCGGGACCTGGTGGCTGTTCCGAGCTCCGACCGGAGCGGGGCTCACTGACAGTCTCCTGATTGATCGGCATCCATCGTCATCGCATGAGCCGTCGAAGGCGCACGGGCGGGCCATGGACGTAAGGGCTGGCTGCGGCGCTTGGCGAAGTAAGCGCTAAAAATGCCCCTCACCCTAACCCTCTCCCCGTAAACGGGGCGAGGGGACGTGCCCTGCGAGACGTTGACGAGGGACGGAGAGGCTGCGGCATGTCCCTTCGCCCCGCAAGCGGGGAGAAGGTGCCGGCAGGCGGATGAGGGGCCGACGCTGGCTGACCCTAAAGCCCGATCTCATGCGCCCAGGGCGGGTTGGCGCCAGCGCGGGAGACGGTGACGGCGGCGGCTTTGGCGCCGAGCGTCAGGGCGTTGCGCACCGCCTGTTCGTCGAGCGAGGCGACCTGCGCCTTGGTCAGCAGGCCATCCCTCTTCAGCGAGGCCAGCACGCCGGCATCGAAAGTGTCGCCGGCGCCGACCGTGTCGACGACCGTGACACGCTGGCTCGGCACCGTCACCTTGCGCTCCCGGGTATAGCCGGAGGCGCCTTCGGCGCCCTTGGTGATGACGACGAGCTTGGCGCCGTGGGCGAGCCAGTGGGCGGCGAGCGCGTCGTGATCGCCCGAAAGACCGAACCAGTCGAGATCCTCATCAGAGAATTTGACGATGTCGGATTTGGCGGCCATGCGCTTGATGCGGGCCATATGCGCCGGCTTGTCCTTGATGAAGCCGGGACGGATGTTGGGATCGAGCGAGATGACGCGCTTTTCGGCTTCGCGGTCGAGCAGCGCCTCGTAGGTTTCGCCGCAGGGGCTCGGGATCAGGCTTATCGCGCCGAAATGCAGTGCTTCGCAATCATCGCCGAGGACGGGCAGGTCGGCCTCGGTGATCATGCGGCCGGCCGTACCCTCGTCGTAGAAGGCATAGGTCGCCTGGCCGTTGACGAGCTTGACGAAGGCGATCGTCGAGGGGCGCTGCGTGATGGCGCAGGGGCTGTAGTCGACATTGGCGGCCTTCAGCGTCGCAAGCAGGATTTGACCCATCATGTCGTCGGCAATGCCGGTGAAGAAGGCCGTCGGTATGCCGAGGCGGCCGAGCGCGATCGCGGTGTTGAAGATCGCGCCGCCGGCATAGGGGGCAAAGCCCTTTTCGCCAAGGGTGGTGTCCCTCGGCAGCATGTCGATCAAGGCTTCGCCGCAACACAAAATCATCGGATTCCTCCCAACAGGACTTACGCGTTCTTCAATCGATTAAGCGAGCTTTTGTCAAAAGGCTAGAGCGAAAGCTCACTGACGCCACCATTCCTTCCCGACCAGGCGAGCGGCGCGTCGAGGAAGGCCTCGACTTCTTCGAGCGTCTTGTCGTCGAACAGCTTCTGCGCCTTGGCGACGGCCAGAACATTGCGCCAGGTGGCGATATGATGCAGCCGGACCTTGCCGTCGCTAAAGCGCTGTTGGCCGAAGATGTCGTAGAAGAACAGCGCGATGCCGTGATCGACGATGCCGCCGGCGGCGCGGACCGCATCGATGAACTTGAACATGCTGCCGCCGGCCGTCGTCAGGTCCTCGATGACGAGCACGCGCGAGCCTTCCGGCATATTGCCTTCGATCTGGGCATTGCGGCCATGGCCCTTCGGCTGCTTGCGGACATAGATCATCGGCAGGCCGAGCCGGTCGGCGAGCAGGGCGGCGAAGGGAATGCCGGCCGTCTCGCCGCCGGCGATGCAGTCGAACTGCTCGAAACCGGCGTCGCGCATCAGCGTGCTGGCGGCGAAATCCATCACCGTCGAACGGATGCGCGGGTAGGAGAGCAGTTTGCGGCAATCGATATAGACCGGGCTCGCCATGCCGGAGGAGAGCTTGTAAGGCTGAGCGGCATTGAAATGCACCGCCTTGATCTCCCAGAGCATCTTGGCCACCAGTTCGGCCATCAGGGCGCGGTCGGGAAATGTGGTCTGGATCATGCGGCTCTCCTTCGGCTTTGCGTCTCCGGCAATAGCAGCAAGAGCCCGCCGTTTCCAGACGCAAGGCGGGGCTATTGCTGCAGCAGGCGGCCGATATCAACGATCTGCATCTTCTTGAACAGAACAATTGCCTGAGCGCCCTCCTCCGCATCCAGTGACACGGCATAACGCACGGCGGCGGCAAGCAGCTGCATCGTCAGCCGGGCGATCGCGAGCAGCTCCTTCCGGTCGCGATCCGGCCATAGGCGGATAAGCACCGCGAGAAATGCCTGGGCATGGAATTCCATGTCCTCGGCATCGATCTGTTGCAGCAGCTTGTCGGTATGGGTCGCATGCCAGATGTCGCGCATGACGGGCTCGCGGCGGAAGAAGGCGTAATACTCGTCGACGATATTGGCGAGTGCGCCCTGCAGGGCCGCAGCCTCGGTCACCTTCGACAGTTCCTCTTCGACGCACCGCCTGCCCTCTTCGTTGAAGCGCTCAGCCAATGTGCGGATGATTGAGGTCTTGTCCGGGAAATACTGGTAGAGGGCGCCGAAGGAGAGACCGGCCTTTTCGACGATCTCGCTCATTTTCAAGCCGTCGCTGCCATGGCTTTCGATCAGCTCGGCGGCCACCGTGAGGATCTTTTCGAAGCGCTCGCGGCCGCGCTGCTGGCTGGGAATGCGGCGCAGCTGGCCGGTAGACTCCTGCTGGCGTTTGCGCGTTGCGACCGGCTGTTCCGACATGCTCTCTCCTTTTCCACATTGACAAACAAAATAAGAGAGATTATCTCATTTTGCAAATAAGAGAGTTTCTCTTGTTTGCAAAATTTGGGAGGAGTTTTGACATGCAGACTTCCGAAATCGTCCTCGTCGGTGGATCGGGAAAGACCGGCGGCCGCATCATCAAGCGCCTGGAAGAGCGCGGCCTCACCATTCGTGCGGCATCACGCTCAAGCGCACGGCCCTTCGACTGGGAGGACAGGTCGACTTGGCGCGGCGCGCTTGACGGCGCATCGAGCGCCTATGTCGCATTCCAGCCGGACCTTGCCGTCGCCTGGGCGGCGGAAGCGATCGAAGCGCTCGCGAAGGTCGCTGTGGAATGCAGCCTCGAACATATCGTGCTGCTTTCTGGCCGCGGAGAAGAAGGCGCGCAGCGGAGCGAGGCGGCGCTGAAAGCTTCCGGCATCAACGCCACCATCCTGCGCGCCTCCTGGTTCTGCCAGAATTTCAGCGAGGGCGCCTTTGTCGAGCAGATCATTGGCGGCCGGCTGCAATTGCCGGCGGGCGAGATCGGGGAACCTTTCATCAATGCCGACGACATTGCCGATGCGGCGGTCGCCGCTTTGACCGATCCCGGCCACCGCAACAAGATTTACGAACTGACCGGCCCGCGAGCGCTGACATTCCGCCAGGCGGTCGCCGAAATCGCCGCAGCCACTGGGCGGCCGATCGAATATGAGCAGGTGTCGATGGCGGATTTCACCGGCGGGCTTGCGGCTGCCGGCCTGCCGCAGGGCCTGATCGATCTTCTGGAGGAGCTCTTCGGCCAGGTGCTCGATGGGCGCAACTCCGGCACCAAGGGCGGTGTCGCCGAAATTCTTGGCCGCCCCGCCACCGATTTCAGCGAATATGCCCGCCGGACCGCGGCAACCGGAATATGGAGCGTCTGACCATGCAGATCACTCTCATCATCTCCCTCGTCGCCGCGGCGATCGGCAGCGGTCTCGTCGCCGGCATCTTCTTCGCCTTCTCGACCTTCATCATGACCGCCTTTTCCAGGATCCCGGCGGAACAGGGCATTGCCGCGATGAACTCCATCAACGTGACGATCGTCCGCTCGCCGTTCATGGCGCTCTTCGTGCCGACGGCGATCCTCTGCCTTGTCATATCAGTGCTCGCCCTGATCAACTGGCGCGGCGGGGCGTCGGGGCTGATGCTGGCAGGTGCTGCCCTCTATCTCCTGGCCTCTTTCGTCTCGACCATCGTCTTCAACGTGCCGATGAACGATGCGCTGGAGAAGGTGAGCGGCAACGGGCCGCAAGCGGCCGAGCTATGGGCGACCTATCTCAGGGATTGGACGTGGTGGAACCATGTCAGGACGATCGCCTCGCTGCTCGCTTCGGTCGCCTTCGTCAGGGCGCTGATGCTGGTCTGAGGCGTGCAGGGAGCGGCGCTGCGGCGTGTCCTTCAAGGCGATCCTGCGGATCGCACCGAGGACCCTCAGAGGGTGCCGCGGTTTCGCGTCCGCCGCCTTCCGTTTATCTGTCCGTATTCCGGCCTCGGAAATTACGCCAGGCCGATATCATGGCGAGCAACAGGAACAACCCCGCAAAAACGCCCCATAGGGAGCCGCCTTGCGTCAGGTTGTCACCGTCTGGCGTGAGGCAACTGGATGATGCTTGAGATATGCAATCTCGAAACCTCCAGTATCTTTCATAGAATAACCATCCGAAAAAGATCGACAGAAGCGCTGAAACCAAGACTGAAACATATTTCATCTGTGCCTGCCGCCGTCTGGGAATTATTCCGAGTTGAAAATCGCCGTCACAATTGGCCTCAAGCGATCAAAGACCG
The DNA here is from genome assembly GCF_002531805.1 of Rhizobium sp. M1. Classification (NCBI taxonomy): domain Bacteria; kingdom Pseudomonadati; phylum Pseudomonadota; class Alphaproteobacteria; order Hyphomicrobiales; family Rhizobiaceae; genus Rhizobium; species Rhizobium sp. M1. The sequence goes on from NZ_NWSW01000021.1 coordinate 32,503, forward strand.
GGCTAGATGCCGATGTTGTAACTGTAGGTTTAAAGTACCCGTACGCAAGCGCCGCAATCACCCACCCCCATTCCTGTGCCCGTCACAGGAAGGAGGATAATGATTGCCGGCCTGATGAAGCACCCGTTGTTGTGTGTCTCTGTACGCTGACGGCCGCGTTTGGCGAGAATGCCAACCACACTCTCCGTCTTCCCAGGCCCTGAGCCTGGGATCCATGCGACTGCCGCTGATAAATGCGGTGTGGATGCTCGGCTCAAGGCCGAGCATGATGGAGGATGGGGTGGGCAGGAGAAACCCATTCACAGCGCAGACGCCGTGTCACGACGCCATCCGCTAGCGAAACCAGACAATGCCAGTCACGGCCTGACTTGGTGAGGGTGGACACCGCGCATATGACAAAGAGGCTGACCTTGTCAGCGCCCCTTATTTCTCCTCGCAGAAAGCGATGCGGTTGCTGAAGGGATCGGTGACGGTCATCTCCAGACCCCAGGGCGCTTCCTCCACACCGGGTTTCATGTAGCGATAATCCTTGCCAGCGAGTTCGGCATGGTAGGCCCGGACATTGGCGACACGGACGAAGGCCTTGGCCCCGGGGCTGGCGTCGCCGGAATGTTCGCTCAGGTGCAGCGTCATGCCGTCGCGCGAGACCTGGCAATAGAGCGGGAAATTCTCGCCGAAGCGGTGCTCCCAATCGAGATGGAAGCCGAGAAAGCCGCAATAGAATTCCATCGCCTTTTCCACAGAGAAGATGCGGAAGATCGGCGTCGGCGGCTCGATGCCGATCGCCGAGGGCGAAGCGCCCGCCGCATCGATCTTCGCCGAGAGGATATTCCATTGCTCGAGCCCGAACTGCCGGGCGACGATTTCGAGGGTCTCACTGTGGGTGAGGGAAATGTTGCGGTCGGCAAGGGCCCGCCGCAATGTCTTTGCCATGAGCTTGGCATCGCGAAAATCGCGCATGATGTCATCCTTCCGTTGGCGGCAAACAGGAAGATCAGTGCCCGCGTCTGCTGACCCGTTCGCCATCGATCGCCAAACGGCAAGGGATGTGAAGGATGGTATCTGGATGCATTCACCATAACGCCGAAACGTCGCGGGGCGGCTGGCCGCATCCGGCCGAAGGCGAGGTTATGAGAGGATGCATCCGGAATCAAGACGCCGTGCGCGCCACCTCGGCCGGAACCGCTCTGAGGTAAGCAGCAAGCTCGACGCGATTGCGGCCGCCGCGCTTGGCAGCGTAGAGCGCCTTGTCGGCAGCACTCAGCATGGTGTCGAAATCCAGCATCTGCGCGCGGCCGGGCGCGACGCCGATGCTGACCGTGCATTTCAGCATCTGGCCGTCGATATCGATCTCGCGCGCCTCGAAGGCCCTGCGGATGCGCTCGGCGGTCAGTTCGGCCCGGCCGGGCATGATCTCTTTCAGCACCAGCGCGAACTCTTCGCCGCCGAGCCGGGCGGCGGTGTCGCCGGCGTGGCAACTGGCCTGGAGTTGCTCGGCGAAGACCGTGAGCACGCGGTCGCCGGCAGCATGGCCGAAGCGGTCGTTGACGGATTTGAAATGGTCGATATCGAAGACGATGACGGCGGTGGTCGAGCCCATGGGGCGCGTGCCGTATTGGTCGAAGATGGCGCGGCGGTTGAGCAGGCCCGTCAGCGGATCGGTGATCGCCTCGAGACGATGGCGCGCGGCAAGCCGCCACTGATGCAGCGCCAGCGACAGGGCGCCGATCCCGGTCATGCCGGCGATGCAGACGGCGAGGCTCAGATCTTCGGCCCAATTGTTGGGTGCAGCGCCGAGCACCAGCTTGCCGTCGGAGATCAGCACGCCGGCACAGAGCACGAAAGAGATCGCCGTCAGTGTATAGAGTGCGGCGATGCCGAGGATCGGCGCCGGCGCCTCGGCGCGGGCGAGCCAATATTGCCGGGCGGTGGCAAAGAGCAGGAGGGCGATCGCAAGATTATCGGCGATGAAGGCCAGGCCGTCATAACCCGCCAGCATCGGCACGACGGAAAAGATCATCGCGGCCAGCGCGCGGATGGCAATGGCCGGGATCGACAGCCGACTGGTGAGGAACTGTTTGCCGGCGCCCCAGATGGTGGCGAAACCGGCGTGGAAAAGGCCGAAGCTGGCGATTCCAAGCCATTTCTCCGGCGTGTTCACATAGGCGCTGTAGACGAAGATGCCGCTGACGACGAGGACAAGGCCGATGGTGGCGGTCAGCAGCACGGTTTCAGCCCGGCGGACCAGCCAGCTGCCCATCAGGGTCACGGCAAGGCATGCCGCGGAAACACCGAGCGCCAGCAGGAGGGAGTTATAGTCAAGCGTCATGCTCTTCAGTCTCCGCAGCTGTTGCCGCGCCGGAATATTGGCAGCTTATGGGGTCCGCGACGAGGACTGTCTTACGCATCCGTTAACAAATGATGCATCGCACAATGCAAATGTTACGCGTTTAACGTCGCGCCGAAATTTAAAATGAATTTTCGATTTAAAATTGAAATCTGAGCGCTTACGCCTCAGGCATCACCTGCCAATGCAGGGGAAACATCGGATCGAAGACGGTCACCGGTCCGGCACCGGTTTCAATCCTCGCGGGAAAGACGACCGGCTCGGCCTGCCTTGAGAGCGTGATGCGCTCCTCGTTTGGCTGAAGCCCGTACCAGGCCGGGCCGTTCAGCGACGCGAAGGCTTCGAGCTTGTCGAGCGCGCCCTCCTCTTCGAAGACATGGGCGAGGCAGCTCATCGTATTGATCGAGGTATAGATGCCGGCGCAGCCGCAGGCGCATTCCTTCAGGGGATCGACATGCGGGGCGGAATCCGTGCCGAGGAAGAAGCGGGCGTCGCCGCTGACGGCGGCGGCGCGCAGCGCCAGGCGGTGGTTTTCGCGCTTGGCGACCGGCAGGCAGTAATAATGCGGGCGGATGCCGCCGACGAGTATGGCGTTGCGATTGATGATCAGATGGTGGGTGGTGATCGAGCCGGCGAGATTGCCGTTGGCGGCCTTGATGTAATCGATGCCGTCCGATGTCGTCACATGCTCCATCGTCACCTTCAGCTCCGGCAGGCGCCGGCGCAGCGGATCGAGCACGGTGTCGATGAAGACGGCCTCGCGGTCGAAAATATCGACGTCAGGCGTCGTTACCTCGCCGTGGACGCAGAGCGGCAGGCCAATCTTCGCCATGCGTTCCAGCACCGGCATCGCCTTTTCCATGTCGCGCACGCCACCATGCGAATTGGTGGTGGCGCCGGCCGGATAAAGCTTGACGGCGGTGACGAGGCCGCTTTCGGCGCCGGCTTCGACATCGTCGGGGCTGGTGTGCTCGGTGAGATACAGCGTCATCAGCGGCTGGAAGCGATGGCCGTCCGGCAGGGCCTTGAGGATGCGCTCGCGATAGGCCGCCGCATCTGATGTGGTGACAACAGGCGGCACCAGATTGGGCATGATGATGGCGCGAGCGAAGGTGCGGCTCGTATCGGCGATCACGCCTTCCAACATGGCGCCGTCGCGCAGATGCAGGTGCCAGTCGTCGGGACGGCGGATGGTGATCGATTGCATGGCAGGCCTCCGAAGCGATGCGTCTGCGGCCTCGATAGCATTATAACCCAGCTGAAAACAATCGTCGCGGAATCACGCCAGCGCGATCTCCAGCGTCACGTCGGCCGGGCGGCGGTTTTCGAGGATCAGCCTTCCGTTCGGCAGGTCGTTGCCGTAGACCTTGGCGCCGGCGGCCTCTTCGCTGAGATTATAGCCGCGCCAGCGTTCCCAGAGGCGCTCCTCGAGCACTTCGATCGGCGGCGCCAGCATGATGGTGAAATCGAAGATGCCGTCGAGTTCGGCCCATTTGCCCTGCGTGAACAGCAGATAATTGCCTTCGATGATGATGAACCGGTCCTTGGGATCGATCGGCCGGGCCGAGGCGATGGCGAGTTCGCGCGCGCGATCGAAGACCGGCACCAGAACCTCCTGGTCGGCCGGCCTGACGGCGCGGACGATATCGAGGAAGCCGCGGACATCGAAGGTTTCGGGAATGCCCTTGCGGGCCAGCAGCCCGCGTTCGATCAAGATGGCATTGTCCATGTGGAAGCCGTCCATCGGCAGGACCGCAGCACTTTCGCCCTTGGCTTTCAGCGCCGCCGCCAGATTGTCGGCCATGGTCGATTTGCCCGAACCCGGCGGCCCGGCAATGCCGATCAGGAAACGTCTGGCATCGCCGGCGCGGCCAAGAACCTCGCCGGCGATTTCGTCGATGCGTGCACTCATGCAGCAACGGGCTCCGTCGGCACCGCCTTGGCGCCGGTCATGAAGGCGACGGCGTCCGACATGGTGTATTCCTTCGGATTGATCACCGTCAGGCGCCGGCCGAGGCGGTGAATATGGATCCGATCGGCCACTTCGAAGACATGCGGCATGTTGTGCGAGATCAGCACGATCGGCAGGCCGCGGGCGCGCACATCGAGGATCAGTTCCAGCACCTTGCGGCTTTCCTTGACGCCGAGCGCCGCGGTCGGTTCATCCATGATAATGACCTTCGAACCGAAGGCGGCGGCGCGGGCGACCGCGACACCCTGGCGCTGGCCGCCCGACAGCGTCTCCACCGCCTGGTTGATGTTCTGGATGGTCATCAGGCCCAGTTCGGAAAGCTTGTTGCGCGCCAGCTTTTCCATCGCCGGCCGGTCAAGCATGCGGAACAGCGAACCGAGCGGGCCTTTTTTGCGGATCTCGCGGCCGAGGAACATGTTGTCGGCGATCGAGAGCGCCGGCGACAGGGCGAGGTTCTGGTAGACAGTCTCGATGCCGGCCTCACGCGCTTCCATCGGCGAGCGGAAATGCACCTGCCGGCCTTCGAGCGTGATCACCCCTTCGTCGGGGGTGACGGCGCCTGAAATCGCCTTGATCAGCGAGGACTTGCCGGCGCCGTTATCGCCGATGACGGCGAGGATTTCACCCGGATAGAGGTCGAAATCGGCATTGTCGAGCGCGGTCACGCGTCCATAGCGCTTGACGAGACCGCGGGCGGTGAGAATGGGTTCGACAGTCATGATCACACCGAAACCTTTCTGATCCACTGATCGATGGCGACGGCGGCGATGATCAGCACGCCTGTCAAAAGGACTTTCCATTGCGGATCGGCGCCGAGCATGTTGAGACCCATCGACACGACGCCGACGATCATGGCGCCGAAGAGGGTGCCGAGGATGGAGCCGCGGCCGCCGAAGAGCGAGATGCCGCCGATCACGGTCGCGGTAATCGCCTGGAGGTTATAATCGGTGACCGCCGAGGACGGCGAGATCGAGCCGTTGCGGCCGATCGAGACCCAGGCGGCGAAGGCGGCGATGACGCCCGACAATGTATAGACGGTGAGCAGCACCTTCTTGGTCTGGATGCCGGACAGCTTGGCCGCTTCCGGATCGTCGCCGACCGCATAGACATGCCGGCCCCAGGCGGTGTGATTGAGCACATACCAGAGCAGCAGGACGAGCAGCACCATGGCGATGACGCCGAGGGTGAGCACGGCGGTGCCGGCCCTGAAGCTCATGGCGAAAAGATGCAGCAGCGGCGCCTGTGCGTCGACATCGGCGTCGCGGATCGTCTCGTTGGCGGAATAGATGAAATTCGTCGCCATGACGATGTTCCAGGTGCCGAGCGTGACGATGAACGGCGGCAGCTTCATGAAGGCGACGAGGAAGCCGTTCAGCAAGCCACAGAGACCGCCGACAAGCATGCCGGCTGCGACCGCGATCGGCGTCGGGATGCCATAGGTAATGGCGACATTGCCCATGATGACGGCCGAGATCACCATGATGACGCCGATCGAAAGATCGATGCCGGCCGTCAGGATGACCAGCGTCTGGGCGGCGCCGAGAATGCCGACGATGGCGATCTGCTGCAGGATCAGTGTCAGGGTGTAGGACGAGAAAAACCGTCCGCCGAGCGTTGCCCCGAAGATGATGATCGCCAGCACCAGCACGATCAGCGGCACGGCGGCCGGCGTCGAGTGCAGAAAATGCTGCGCACGCTTGATCAGCGGGACGTTCTGGTGCTCGAAGGAGGCGACGTTCTTGTCGCTGCCGTCGAGAACGCGTTCGAATTCCTGTGCTCCGGTCATGGTTCCTCCTCCGCATCCGCGCGCCGAACCCGCGCAGAGGCCGCCACCCATAGTCATCCGTTCGTTGCTTAGCCGGTGGGGTGACGGCACATCGTCCGTCCAAACCGGCCGGGGATCAAGCCCCGGCCGGCTTCTCTTTCAATAGATCGGGCTTAGCCCCAGCACTTGTCGGTGCCTTCCTTGGTGTCGATCGACTTGACGCCGGAAACCGGCTTGTCGGTGACGAGCGAGACGCCGGTGTCGAAGAAGGACTTGCCTTCGGTCGGCTTCGGCTTTTCACCGCTATCGGCGAACTTCTTGATCGCCTCGATGCCGAGCGACGCCATCAGCAGCGGGTATTGCTGCGAGGTGGCGCCGATGACACCTTCCTGGACCGACTTGACGCCGGGGCAGCCGCCGTCAACCGAGACGATCAGCACGTTCTTTTCCATGCCGACAGCCTTCAGCGCCTGATAGGCGCCGACAGCGGCCGGCTCGTTGATCGTGTGGATGACGTTGATGCCAGGATCCTTCTGCAGAAGGTTTTCCATGGCCTTGCGGCCGCCTTCCTCGTTGCCGTTGGTCACGTCATGGCCGACGATGCGCTTGTCGTCTTCGTCGCCGATCTTGTCCGGGTTGTTCGGGTCGATGCCGAAGCCCATCATGAAGCCCTGGTCGCGCAGGACGTCGACCGTCGGCTGCGACGGCGTCAGGTCGAGGAAGCCGACCTTGGCGTCCTTGGCCTTGTCGCCGAGCGTTTCCTTGGCCCACTGGCCGATCAGCTTGCCGGCGAGCAGGTTGTCGGTGGCGAAGGTGGCGTCGGCGGCATCGGCCGGCTCGAGCGGCGTGTCGAGTGCGATGACCAGCACGCCGGCATCACGCGCCTTCTTGACCGAAGAGACAATGCCCTTGGTGTCCGAGGCGGTCAGCAGAATGCCCTTGGCGCCGTCGGCGATGCAGCTTTCGATCGCCGCAACCTGGCTTTCGCTGTCACCGTCGACCTTGCCGGCATAGGACTTCAGCGAAACGCCGAGTTCCTTGGCCTTGGCCGTCGCACCTTCCTTCATCTTGACGAAGAAGGGATTGGTGTCGGTCTTGGTGATGAGGCAGGCGGAAACGTCGGCGGCCATGGCCGGCGCGGAAAAGGCGACGCCGAGTGCGAGCGCGCCGAAAGCGAGAACTGATTTCTTCATGAACTCCTCCCAGAGTTTGCCGGCGCCGCCCGTGCGGGCCGGAATTTTCGAGATGTGACACTTCGCTTCGGTCGCTGCCGCTTCCGAAGCCGCCTCGTGCCCTTGACGAGGGCAATTAAGAGCGAAAGAAATCGGCTTGTCAATAAATAAATCCAATTGAATTATTAATTCGATGTGGCATGCTCAATCGCATTAGGATGTACGGTACCCGCGCCTTTTCAAACGCAGACAAGGCCGCAGTACCGCTTTCAGCTGCTGCATAATCCCCCTTGGATCGCTTCCGATCCGGGGAACCATGCAAGAGGCCAACGCTCGGGAGGAGCGGCCATGTCGTCTTTGGATGGGCCGGAACACACACCGGTCCCGCCGCCCATTCTCAATCCGGCCGGGGGCGCGAACCAGGTCAGGGTGCGCGCCTATAACGAACGGCTCGTGCTGTCGCTGGTGCGCCTCTACGGCGCGCTGTCGAAGGCCGATATCGCGCGCCGCAGCGGGCTGTCGGCGCAGACCGTCTCGGTCATCATGCGGGTGCTGGAAAAAGAAGGGCTGCTGTCGCGCGGGGCGCCGGTGCGCGGCCGGGTCGGCCAGCCGTCGATCCCGATGCATCTCAACCCCGACGCCGTCTATTCCTTCGGCCTGAAGATGGGCCGGCGCAGCGCCGATCTGGTGCTGATGGATTTCGTCGGCCGCATCCGCATGCAGCTGCACCAGACCTATGCCTATCCGCTGCCGCACGAAATCCTCGCCTTCGTCACGGCTGGCATCGAGGAGATCGAAAGCCGGCTCGACGACAAGCAGCGCGGCCGCATTGCCGGCCTCGGCATCGCCGCCCCGTTCGAGCTGTGGAACTGGGCCGAGGAAGTCGGCGCACCGCCGGGCGCCATGGAGGTCTGGCGGGATGTCGACCTGCAGGCCGATATCGCCGCGCGTGTCTCCCATCCCGTCTTCCTGCAGAACGACGCGACCAGCGCCTGCGGCGCCGAGCTCGTCTTCGGCGTCGGCCCCTCCTATCCCGACTTCGTCTATTTCTTCATCGGCTCCTTCATCGGCGGCGGCATCGTGTTGAATTCGGCGATCTTTTCCGGCCGTACCGGCACGGCGGGCGCCATCGGGCCGCTGCCGGTGCGCGACAGGAACGGCGAAACCAAGCAGTTGCTCGAGATCGCCTCGATCTTCGTTTTGGAAAACATGCTGCGCGAACGCGGCATCGATCCCGAGCCGCTCTGGTATTCCGCCGACGACTGGGTGGATTTCGGCGCGCCGATGGAGATCTGGATCCAGGATAGCGCCAAGGCGCTGGCCCAGGCGATCGTCGCGGCCGCCTCGATCGTCGATTTCAGCGCTGCCGTCATCGATGGCGGCTTTCCCCATTGGGTGCGCAGCCGCGTCGTGCAGGCGACGATCGACGAAGCCGCCAAGCTCGACCTGCAGGGCGTCGTCATGCCCGAAATCATCGAGGGCGCGGTCGGCGCGCAGGCGCGCGCCATCGGCGGCGCCAGCCTGCCGATCTTTGCGCGTTACCTCACAGACCAGAACGTACTCTTCAAGGAGGTAGACCATGCTGAAGGGACTTGATCCGCTGTTGAGCCCGGAGCTGCTTTTCACGCTTCGGGCCATGGGCCACGGCGACGAGATCGCCATCGTCGACGGCAATTATCCCGGTGTCGAACATGCCCGCCGGCTGATCCGGCTCGACGGCCACCGCCTCATTCCGGTGCTCAACGCCGTGCTCAGCGTGCTGCCGATCGACGACTTCGTGCCCGAGGCGATCTTCCGCTCGACCGTCAAGGCCGAGCGCGACAAGCTCGATCCGGTGCATGAGGAGATGATCGACTGCTGTGCGCTGCACGAGCCGCACCGGCAGGTGGTGCCGCTCGTCGGCCAGGATTTCTACGGCCGGGTGCGGGCCGCCCATGCGCTGATCCAGACCAGCGAGCCCAGGCTTTATGCCAACATCATCCTGCGCAAGGGCGTGATCTATCCGAAAGAGCCTGGCGCACAGTCGGCGGCCGGGGTGGATCCGTTCGTCTACTAGCTCGGAGTCTCCCTCCTGACTCATTCAAGGCACTACAGCCTTCCCCCTACGCGTCTGAAAGGACGCGCAGGGGGAAGGTCCGTGATGCTTATTCCCTGCCAAGCGCTATGCATGCCATAAATACTCCTTGTGCCGGCCTCCGTTATTAATGATATACATCATCAATATACCAAGCTATAATGATAAACGACATCATAGCTTGGGCATGGCCGTCGAAAGGGCTGCAACGTGCGGATCACCAAGGAAAAGAAGCAGGAAAACTACGAGCGGATTATCGCCACCGCGTCAGAGCTGTTTCGCGAGCGCGGGTTCGATGGCGTGGGGGTGGCGGAGTTGATGGAGCGCGCGGGGCTTACCCATGGCGGCTTCTACAATCACTTCCGCTCCAAGGAGGAGTTGATCGCGGAGTCGACCGAGAATGGTTTGAGCGAGACCTTGAAGCGCTATGCCGGTCATGACGTCCTCGCCGTCATGGAACTTTATCTCGCGCGCGAACACCGGGATGGGCGCGGCCAGGGATGTACGGCCGCAGCGCTCGGTTGCGATGCCGCTCGCCAGCCTGAAGAAACGAAGGCCGTTTTTGCTGAAGGAATAGACAAGCTCGTGCGCGCGGTGGAGGGCGGCATCGCGCAACATCACGCTTCCGGCGCCGGCGGGCGGGCGCAAGCCATCGCCATCCTCGCTCAGGCCGTCGGCGCCATCGTGCTTTCAAGGGCCTGCCCGGACGATTCACCGCTGGCGGACGAACTGCTCGAGGCCTGCCGGGCGGATTGCCGTGACGCCATCGAAAACCGGACGCGGGAACGATAGGGCCGCGCATGTGCGGCCCTATCGTCGTCAGGCGTTTACCAGAGCATGATGCCGAAAAGTGTAAGCGGTTTTCGGGCGACATCATGCTCTAACTCTTTAATTGAGAACAGGATTTAGATTTTTTGTCGTCCCGGCATAAAATCATCCTGTTCTAGCGCAGCCATGGTGGGATAGTCCGTATAGCCCGCCGCGCCGCCGCCATAGAGCGTCGCCATATCGAGATTGGCGAGCGGCGCACCGATCTTCAGGCGCTCGACGAAATCCGGGTTGGCGATAAACGGCCTGCCGAAGGCGAACAGATCCGCCAGCCCCTGCTCCAGCCTGGCCGTTGCGAGTTCCGGATCGTAGCCGTTGTTGGCGATATAGGTATTCTTAAACCTGCGGCGAAGCGCCTCGTAGTCGAAGGGTGCGATGTCACGTGGCCCGCCGGTGGCGCCCTCCACGACATGGAGATAGGCAACGCCCATCGCGTCGAGCTTTTCGACGATGTGGTTGAACTGCGCCTGCGGATCGGTTGCCGATATCCCATTGGCCGGCGACACCGGTGAAATCCGAACGCCGGTTCGCCCCGCTCCAACTTCCGCGATGACGGCAGCCGTCACTTCGAGCATCAGCCGGGCGCGGTTTTCGATCGACCCGCCATAGGCGTCGGTGCGGCTGTTGGCTCCGTCCCTGGCGAACTGGTCGAGCAGGTAGCCGTTGGCGCCATGAACTTCGACACCATCGAAACCGGCGGCAATCGCATTGGCGGCGGCGCGACGAAAATTCTCGACGATGCCGGGGATCTCGTCCAGGTCGAGCGCCCGAGGTTCGGACACATCGACGAAGGCGTTGTTCACGAAGGTCTTGGTCTCGGCCCTGATGGCGGAAGGCGCGACCGGCGCCTTGCAATACGGCTGCAGATCGACATGCGATACCCGGCCGACGTGCCAAAGCTGGAGGAAGATGTGGCCGCCCCTGGCATGCACTGCGGCGGTCACCTTGCGCCAGCCGTCGATCTGCGCCTGCGTGTAAATGCCGGGCGTGTCCTGGTAACCCTGACCCTGTTGCGAAATCTGGGTCGCCTCCGAGATGATCAGGCCTGCCGAGGCCCGTTGCGCATAATATTCGGCAATGAGATCACCTGGCACAAAGCCGGCGCCGGCTCGGTTGCGCGTCAATGGCGCCATGACGATGCGGTTGGATAGGGTGAGAGAGCCGAGGACGGAGGGCTCAAAGAGTGTCTTGCTGGTCATTTGTCACTTTCATCGAGAGTTTGGAAATATTGCTGGCGTTCGTCTCGCAACGCACGCCATGTCGGGCAGGTCGACCTCAGTCCGCGACCGCAATGACCACCTTGCCCTTGGTACGCCCGGTCTCGACATAGGCCAGTGCATCCCCGGTCTTTTCAAACGGGAACACCTTGTCGACGACAGGCCGGATGACGCCTTGTTCGATCAGGCGGGTAATCTCACCCAGCTGCTGGCCGTCGGCGCGCATGAACAGGAATGAATAAGCGATGCCGAGACGCTTCGCCTTTTTGCGGACCCCTCGGCTCAGCAGGCGCAGCACCAGTTTCAGGAACAGGTTCAGGCCGAGCTCGCTGGCGAATGCGGGATCGGGCGGACCGGAAATGGAAATCAGCCGGCCACCCGGCTTCAGCACGCCCAGAGATTTTTCAAGCGTCTTCGGATCCTGACTGTTCAGCACCAGATCGTAACCCGACAAGAGCTTCTCGAAATCCTGGGTCTTGTAGTCGATGACCACATCCGCCCCGAGACTTCTCGCCAGCTCGGCATTTTTAGCGCTCGTCGTCGTCGCAACCGTCGCGCCGAGATGTTTGGCAAGCTGAATGGCGAAAGTGCCGACACCGCCGGAACCGGCCTGAATGAAGACTTTCTGGCCAGGCTTGACCTTGCCCACCTCGACCAGCGCCTGCCAGGCGGTCAGCCCCACCAGCGGAATGGACGCCGCTTCGCTCATGCCGAGGTTGTTCGGCTTCAGCGCCACATCGGCTTCATCGATGGCAATGAATTCGGCGAATGTGCCGACCCGATGATCGCGCGGCCGTGCATAGACCGCGTCACCCACCTTGAACCGCCTGACCCTGGATCCAGTCCTGACAACCGTTCCGGCAACGTCGTGCCCGAGGACGAAGGGCGGACGATAGGGGAGAATAAGCTTGAACTCTCCATCCCGGACCTTGGAGTCCAGCAGGTTCACGGCCGTGGCCTGAATCCGGACAAGGACATCATTGTCCCGCAATTCCGGTTCCGGCAGGCTGGTCAGGCGCAAAGCGCCCTTCTTCTTGTACTTGTCAACGACGAATGCCTTCACGGGGCTTTCTCCAATTCGAAGTCTGTTGCGGCGTCAGGCGCCAAGGAACGATAAAGCCTTCGGCACGAAATCGGCGTGGTTCTGGAAAATCCCGCCATGCCCGGCGTCCTGGTAGATCACCAATTGCGCGCCCGGAATGCGCCGGGCCATATCGGTGCTGTTTATTGTCGGGACGATGATGTCATTGTCGCCATTGGCGATCAGGACCGGGATATTGATGCGACCGAGATCCTGAGGCGCCTGCCGCCCCCAGGCTTTGATCGCCTTGAGTTGCCGCAGGAATGCCCTTGGAGTCGGCCCCTTGTCCCTTCCGGCCTTGCGCTCTTTCAGACGATCGAGAAAGGCTTTCGCGGCTCGGCGGCCATTGGCCGTCGACGTGAAAAACAGATAGGTTTTCGGGTCGCGCAGCGTCAGCAGGCCTTTGACGATCAGCGGCCAGGACATGGCCCCGACCTTCTCGATCCCCTTGCCGCCGGCCGGGCCTGTTCCAGTCAGAATGAGTTTCCGCACAAGCTCCGGCGCCTTCAGCGCAATGTCCTGCGCGACAAATCCCCCAAGGGAAAAACCGAGCAGATCGACCTTTTCGAAGCCAAGCGTCCGGATAAACGCAATCGCGTCACGCGCCATCTCGTCGATGGTCACAGGGGCCGTGCCGCCCGAGGCGCCAATCCCCCGGTAATTGGTCGCAATGACATGATGTTTGGCAGCGAGACCATCGACGATCCGGGGATCGAAATTGTCCAACACTGCGCCCCAGTGGTTGAGAAGAATGATCGGCACGCCGCCTTGGGGGCCAAGATCGCGATAGACGAAAGGGGTTTTCCCCACATTGATCCAGAGGTTTGGCGCCTCGGCGTAGCAGGTAGCCGACCGCAGGTATCCAGACGTGTTCATCGTTTACTCCATTCTCCCACTCAAGTCGGCAGGCTTGAGAGCCTTGTCAGTGCCGCTCGATGTCCCGGTGAGAAACGCCATTTTCCGCTGCGGCTTCGCACCAATCCATCGCCATTGCTTCTGTCATTTTAGTTTTAATGACGATCATCATCATATAAGATTAATGATACTCATCATCAAAATTGTCAAGCGGAATTTTCTGAGTGAAATCGGACGCCCTTGGATCGTCCGGCCCCTGGCGCGATTTGCCGTGGCCGGCGAATGAGAACAGCGCCTTGCGTCGTTTCAGCCGTGCGAACCGGATCCGCGGTGCATGTTCGCTGCGACTGTTCGTGGCGAAGCCCATCCGAATTGCGGGAAAGCTATCCGTTATGCGCAGCGAAATGCCCGCACCTTCGTCCGGGCAACCCAACGTTAACCTTCGAGGTTCACAGAAATTCTAGGACGTGTCGGTGCGCGCTTGATCGATGACGGCAAGCCGGCTCTCTATAATTCCGCCCGAATGAGTTGTGGCGGACTTCGATCACCGCCAGGGACGGTGCGGTCCTGCGAACTGGCCATGATGGCTCTTCACTCAACGGGAGCCTGTTCATATGCCTCGCATCCGACCAACCAGACCCCAGATGGAGATATTGGGCTGGCTCGCGATCTTCCTGCTTCTCTTCGGCCTCTCCTGGCGCTTCGATTGGCATGAGGGGCTGGACGGGTTCGTCGACCAGCATCACGACTATCCACTGGACCACGCGCTGCTTGCCCTGAATATCTCCGGGTTTCTCGGACTCATTTATTCCGCGCTGAGAATCCGGGATCTCTCGCGGGAGGTTAATCGCAGGCTGCAGGCCGAAAAGAACGTCGATTGGATTGCCTGTCACGACACGCTGACCGAACTGCCGAACCGCAGATTCCTGGAGTCCATATGCGCGCAGGCGATGATCGATCAAAGGGCACAGGAAACCTATGCCGTGTTCAGCATCGATCTCGACGGCTTCAAGAAGGTCAATGATCTCCTGGGGCACGACCACGGTGATGCGGTGCTGAAGACCGTTGCTCAGCGGCTCTCGTCGCTCTTTCCCCGCGAGCACGTTTTTCGCCTTGGTGGCGACGAGTTTATGGTTCTGGCGCGGCGCATCGGAAATCCCGATCTTGTCGCTTTGGGGAACCGCATCGTCAGCGCGATCGGCAAGCCGTTCACATTCAATGGTGTCGCCGTCGACCTCGGCGCCAGCGTCGGCTTCGCGCTTTATCCGGAGGACGGCGATGAGCTCGGTCAGGTCATCCGGCATTCGGACTGTGCGATGTATGTGGCGAAAAAGCAGGGGCGCAATCTGGTGAAGCCCTTCGTGCCGTCGATGCAGGACGAGCTGGCGAAACGGGTCAGAATAGAAGGGGATCTGCGCGCAGCCATCCGGAAGGGCGAAATCGTTCCCTATTATCAACCGCTCGTGGACCTGAAGGCGAACAAGATCATCGGCTTCGAGGCGCTGGCGCGCTGGAAGACGGCGTCCGGCGAATTCATCCCGCCGAGCGAATTTATTCCGGTGGCGGAGGAAGCCGGTCTGATCGTCGAATTGACGGACCAACTGCTGCGCTGCGCCTGCACCGATGCGCTTTCCTGGCCGAGCGAGCTTGTTCTGTCGTTCAACCTTTCTCCGATCCAACTGAGCGACCGGCTGCTGGGCCTCAGAATTCTCAAGATACTGGGCGATGTCGGCCTGCCCGCGCACAGGGTCGAGCTTGAGGTAACGGAGAGCGCCATCATTCAAGACGCCGTCACGGCCCGCATTGTCCTCGACGATCTGGTGAATGCGGGGGTCAGGATCGCCCTCGACGATTTTGGGACAGGCTATTCCAGCCTCTCCCAACTGTCCAACTACCGGTTCGACAAGATCAAGATCGACAGGAGTTTCGTCGCTTCCTTCGAGACCAATGACAAGCAGGACAAGGTGATCAAGGCCATCATCGCTCTCGGCACCGGGCTTGGCGTGACGATAACGGCCGAAGGCATCGAAGAGGAGAGCCAACTTCAGCGGCTCCAGGCTCTCGGCTGCGACATCGGCCAGGGATATCTGCTGGGCAGACCGGCGCCGATCGAGGAGATCGCCGCGGATCAGGTCAGCAACAGGATTTGGCAGCGCCGTTGATGGGACGAT
Organism: Rhizobium sp. M1; assembly: GCF_002531805.1. NCBI lineage: Bacteria > Pseudomonadati > Pseudomonadota > Alphaproteobacteria > Hyphomicrobiales > Rhizobiaceae > Rhizobium > Rhizobium sp. M1. The sequence goes on from NZ_NWSW01000021.1 coordinate 47,985, forward strand.
CCGTTCGTCTATCAGGCGGAAGGAGAGTTGGCGCTTCCCATCAAGCGCTTTGCGAATTGTGCGGATGCCCCTCGCACCCCGGAACGCCGCCCTCTCTCCGTCCTCATCCTGAGGTGCCCCAAAGGGCCTCGAAGGATGAGGGCTGATCGGTGTGCCGTATGGCTGGCGGCTACCGATCCTGCGGATCGCACCGGGTGCGGGCCGCCCATGCGCTGATCCAGACCAGCAAGACCAGGCCCTATGACCAGCATCATCCTGCGCAAGGGCGTGATCTATCCCAGGGAGAGCACCAGGCCGAGATCGATCCCTTCGTCCTCAATTAAAGAGTTAGAGCATGATGTCGTCCGAAAACCGCTCACGCTTTTCGGCATCATGCTCTAGGGATCAACCGTCAATTTCGACTTCCGCTTCGCAGTTTACCGGCGCATTCAATGGGATGGCCATGCCGATGGACGAGCGGGCGTGCGCGCCGATGTCGGGACCATACAGTTCCAGGATCAGATCGGAATAGCCGTTTGTGACCAGGGGCGTCTCATTGAAACCTGGAGCAACATTCACCATGGCGAAGACGCGCAGCCAGGCCGTGACCCGATCGAGGTCTCCGAGAGCCCGCTTGAGGCTTGCGAGATGGGCCAGGGCAACCAGCCGCGCCGACGCGTAACCCTGCTCCGGCGAAACCTCGGCGCCGACCTTGCCGAGAGGGTTGGCCAATGTGCCATCGCGGTTGCACGCGACGTGACCCGAGATGTAAGCGCGGGCGCCGCACACCCGAACCCAGACAAAGGGCAGCAGCAGGCCATCGCGAACCTTTAGAGGCTCGGGCAATTCCAGGCCCATTTCGGCGAGACGTTGTTCGATGATGGCCATAATGCACCTCCCGACCTGTTTGGAGCGTGGATAAAAGCAAAGACTTCGTGCGCGACAAGCGAACAAGGATGACGACGCGCCTTAGGGTACGATGTGGTCAAGCTCCGGCATCAGAACGACGCTCTCGTTCGCCGCGGCATCGTTGCGGGCTCCGAGGAATTCGGCGTCCTCCGTGCTGCGATTGACGGCCACGTGCGGAACGCCGGCCGGAATGAACAGGTAGTCACCGGGGCGGACCATTTCGCAGCGTTCGAGCTTCGGCCCTGACCAGATCTCGATCTCCTGGCCTGCGGTCATGAGAAGGGCGGTCTCGTGTCCCTCATGGCGATGGGCGCCGGTTCGCCTGCCTGCGGGCAGCGAAATCGCCCCGAGCCACAGCATGGTCGATCCGACGCTCTGCGCGGAGACGCCCGACCGGTAGACGGATCCCTGCTTGGCGACATGGCTGCCGCTCCCGCTTACGACTTTCGCGGTTAATGCAGGAGGATTTTTCGGTTGCGCTGCTTCGTTCCTCATGGCGCTCACCTTTTCCATCGCGGCGATGAAACAGACCCTGCGCGCTCAGCCGGCGCAAGTCCTGAAGAGAGACCGAAAAGTTCCGAAAAACTGCGAAATCGGCGTATCATGGCCGGCCATGAACACCCCACACCTTGCATTCGGCCACTTCGAGTTCATTGCCGAGAACGGATGCCTGCTTCGTGACGACCGGCCTGTCGCCATTGGCGCCCGCGGCGCTTCGCTGCTTGCCGTTCTGCTTGCGGCACAAGGGGGTGTCGTCTCCAAATCGGCCCTGATGGATGCCGTTTGGCCGGGATTGGCCGTCGAGGAAAGTAACCTTTCGGTTCAGATTGCGGCCCTTCGCAAGCTGCTCGGCCCCGCGTCCGACGGCGGCGAATGGATCGTCACCGTCCCACGGCTCGGCTACAGGTTTTCCGGCCGGGTGGAGAGTGCAAGCGACGGAGCCGACAGCGGATGGCATGCGCGAGCCGAACCCAACCCCGGGATTGCAGTCCTGCCTTTTGAAAATCTGGGCGGCGATGCTGAGAAACAATATCTGGCCGACGGTATCGCCGACGACCTGATCATCGCGCTCACCCGGTTCAGATGGCTGCGCGTCGCGTCACGCGGAGCGAGTTTCGCAAGATGGAACGGCTCCAGGGATCCGCGCGCCGTCGGGCACGAACTCGGTGTCAATTTTCTGGTGGACGGGGCGATCCGGTATGCCGGCGACCGGATCCGGATATCGGTGCACCTCGCCGACGCGGCCAAGGGCGCGACCGTCTGGTCCGAACACTACGATCTTCAGCTGGCCGAGATATTTGCGGTGCAAGACGCCATCGCCGAGCGGATCGCCGCGGCGGTCGAACCGGAGTTGTTGTTGCGCCACGGGCTTGCGGTCGCTCCGCACACCGGCAACATCACGGCCTGGGACCTTGTCCGGCAAGGCACATTCAATTTCCACAAGGTCTCACAGCCAACCCACCTTCTGGCAAGACGATTTTTCCGCGAGGCCGCCGAACTCGACCCCATGCTTCCGGAGGCGCAGATCTGGCGGGCGCGGGTAAACGCCGGCCTCATCGCCTATGGCTGGACGGACGATCCCGCCGCGGACGGTCAGGAGGGATTGAGTGCCGCCCTGCGGGCGATCTATCTCGACGCGCGAAACCCCTATTCGCATTATGCGCTGGCGATCGTGTCGGCCTATACGGGCAGAGCCGACCAGGCGATCCTCGCCGCGGAACGGTCGATCGAGCTCGGTTCGAGCTTCGCCCTGGGGCATCTCGTCCTCGGCATGGCCCGGCTCTTTTCCGGGGATGCGGCCGGCGCACGCAAACCTTTGTCGCGCGGCCTCGAACTCAACCCGCATGATCCGCAGAACGGGGTCTGGTTCAGTCTGCTGATGCTCGCGCGGTTCTTTTCGGACGATATCGAGGGCGCGCTCGACGTGGGGCGTGCTGCGCTGAAGGCGCGGCCCGACTGGCCGGCGCTCATGCGCATTCAGGCCTGCTGCCACATGGCCGTGGGGAATATCCAGCAGGCTCGCCGTCTTGCCGCTGCCGCCAGCAGCCTTCCGGAATCTGCCGGCGATGCGCTTGGACCGTTCCGAGAGGGCAACAAACTCTGGGCCACCCGCCTCAACGGGCTGTTGCAAGAGGCGGAACGCTAAAAGGGGCCTTTGGCGAGCGAGCTGCAGGCGAGGTCATTACGCCTCTGCCCACTCAAATCTCCCCCGCCGACGGCCCCCAGACATCCGTCAGCGCGAAGCCTGCGGGATGCGGGTCGAAGGGGTCGAGGGCCACCTGGGTGAGGCCGAAGGTGAAGCCGCGGCCGGTGATGGTGGGGATGACCGCGGGGCGGCCGGCGACCTCGGTCAGCGCCTGCAGCCCGACTTCGAATTCAGAGCCGATGATCGATTTCGAGGTGAAGACGTCGCCGGCCTTCGCCTTGCCGCGGGCATGCAACGCGGCGAGGTTGGCGGAATTGCCGGTGCCGCAGGGCGAGCGGTCCGCCCGGCCCGGCCACATGGTGGTGCAGGTGCGCACCGTGCCGTCGGCCTCGGTATCGCGAAACATCACATAGGCGACGCCTGAAATTGCCGGGATTTCGGGATGGACGACCTTGATGTCGCGGTTGATCAGCTCCTTGAGGATCATGCCGGCCTGGACGAGGCCGGCGGCATTGGCCTTCTCGATCTTGAGATTGATCTGGCCGACATCGACCAGCGCATAGAAGATGCCGCCATAGCAGAGATCGGCTTTGATCTTGCCCCAATGCGGCGTGTCGATCTCGACGTCGAGTTCATGCACGAAGGACGGCACCATGGTGAGCTTGACCTTCTCGCAGCGCCCGTTGCGGCAGGTCGCCGTCGCCTTGACGAGGCCGGCGGCGGTTTCCAGCGTCACGATCGTCTCCGGCTCCTGCATCTCGACGATGCCGGCTTCGAGCAGCGCCGTCGTCACGCAGATCGAGTTCGAGCCGGAACTCGCATGCGCCTGGTCGGGCTGCAGGATGATGAAGGCGGCGTCCGCTTCCGGATGACGCGCCGGCAGCAGCAGATTGACCGAGCCGATCGGGGCGCCGCGCGGCTCCAGGCAGAGGAAGCGGCGCAGCTCGTCGCCCTTCGGATCGGTGTTCAGCCAATGCAGCTGGGCGGCGATGGTCTCGCCCGGGATCTTCGGCACGCCGCCGATCGCGACGCGGCCGATTTCGCCTTCGGCGTGGACATCCAGCAGCTGGATCGTGCGCTTCCATCTCATATCGAAAACTCCGGTTCCGAGGTAGCGGTTCTCATTCAGTATCGGTCGATGCGGAACGGGGTCAGGTCGACCGGCGGCTCAATGCCGGTCACCATATCGCCGATCAGCCGCGCTGTCGTCGCGGCATAGGTCAGGCCGAGATGGCCGTGGCCGGTCGCATAGAAAACACCCGGCATCTTCGACGACGGCGAAATGATCGGGATCGTATCGGGCAGCGCCGGGCGATGGCCCATCCAGTCCGTCGCCTCCTCGAGTTTCAGCCCGGGCAGTGCGCGCTGGGCGTGGCGCACCAGCACGCGGGGGCGGCGGAAATCGGGTGCGGCATCGAGACCGGCGAGTTCGACATTGCCGCCGACGCGGATGCCGCCGGCCGTCGGCGTCACCATGAAGGCGCGCGCTGGCCAGATCACCGAATAGCGCATGGAGATGCCCGGCTTCATGATTTGCGTGTGATAGCCGCGCTCGGTTTCGAGCGGGATCGGCTCGCCGAGCTTTTCGGCCAGAAAACGGGTGTGGACGCCGGCGGCGAGCACGACGGAATCGGCCTCGAGACGGCGGCCATCGTCCAGGAGGACGACGACGGCGCCATCGCCCTTGCGCTCGATGTTCCTGACGGCGCCGGAGACAAAGGCCGCGCCCGCGGCTTTGGCCGCCTCGGCCAGTTTGACCACCAGTCCATAGGGATCGCGGATCGACTTGTTGTCGGGCAGCAGCACCGCCTTGGCGATGACAGGCGAAAGAGCCGGCTCATAATATTGGATGGCGCCGTTGCTCAACACCTCGAATTCGAAGCCGTAACGCTGCATCATGGCAAGATGGCCGCGGTCGGCGGCAAATTCCGCTTCGGTCTCGTAGATCGCCAGACACCCCTCCTCCGTCATCAGTTCGGAGGCGCCGATCGCCTGCAGCATCTCCCTGAAATCGCCGAGCGCGCGCTGCGACAGGCTCATGCCGGCATCTTCGATTTCTCTGAGGCGCGACGGGCGGCCGGCGGCGAGGAAACGCAGAAACCAGGGCAGGATTCTCGCTGCATAGGAGGGCCGCAGCCAGACCGGACCTTCGGGATCGAGTAGCCAGCCGGGCATTTTCTTCCAGGTCGAAGGACCGGAACCGGCAGCAAAATCGAGCGCGATGCTCGCCATATTACCGAAAGAGGTGCCGCGTCCCGGCTCACCCTTGTCGACCAGCGTCACCGCAAAGCCGCGCCGCTGCAATTCGAAGGCGATCGAGGCGCCGATCACGCCGGCGCCGACAACAACAACCCTCTTCTTCGTCTCATCCGCCATGCCATCACCCGCCCGCACGGCAGACAAGAGCGCCGTCACGAATCTGATATATCACATCGGCGGCGATGCCTAGAGGTGGAATTTTTACTGGCTTGCGGGCAGGCCGGCACCGACGCTGTCGCCGACCGAGCCGACGGTATTGTCCATCGACTGGCCGAGACGTTTCAGCTGGGCATCGTAATTTCGGCGGGTGCGCGGATCGAAGATCGCGATCGGTGTGCTGACGGCGACGCTGACGGCACTTCCGGCGGTCTGGGCAGCGCCCATCGCCACCGCGCCGACCGCTTCGCCAAGGCCGACATTGGAATCGGTGATCGTCTGGCCGGCAATCAGCCGGTCGCCGATCAGCTTCACCACTTCGGGGCTTTCGGCGAATTTGCCATGGTTCAGCCGGTCGCCGCCCTTGAGCTTGGTGAGATCGAGAACGGTGATGCCGGCCGCTTCGAGCTTGCTGCGATAAGGCTCGGCCGACGGGTCGATCTGGCCGAGCCGATCGATATTCCCCGAGATGCGCCGCGACAGCGCCAAGGCACGATCGTCCTGCGAGACGAAGATGGTGAAATGCGGCCTGTCCTTGCCCAGGCTGACGAACTGGCGGCCGAAGACGTCGACATCGAGATCGGGCGAAGCGAGGATGACATTGTTGATCTTGGAGGCCACATGACCGTTGCGGATCGCCATCTGCCCGAGCGCTTCGACGGTGAGCCAGGTGCCCATCGAATGCGCCATGATGGTGACATCGCTGACGGCGGGGTTGGTGGCGGTGCGGGTCAGCAGCTCCTCCAGCGCGTCGCGGGAATAGTTGGTGCTTTCCTTGTCGTAATTGTAATCGAAGATGCTGGCGCGTGAGGGCCAGGTGAAGACGACGGGGGCGACGTCGGCATGGGAATCATGGACGATCTGGGCGAAGCGGTAGACGGCGTCCTCGTAGCGATTGTTGAAGCCGTGCACGAAGACGAGCACACGGCGGCTCTTCGGCATATGGGTTTTCAACCAGGTCTCGCCCGCCCGCTCGCCCTCGAGCGGATCGACGGAAACGGTGACGAAATCGCGTAAGGGATCGGCCGGCAGCCGCCTTGGCCATTGCACCTGGCCGATCTTGCGATTGGCATCCGGCGGGATGGAGACATCGACGGCGTTGACGGCAAGCCCCGTGCCGCGCTCGCCGGAGAAAAGCACCGCAGGATTGTTGTCGGGGGCGCGTGTCGTCGCCACGAGCAGATCGACCTTCGAGGTGCCGGGCGGCACGGTGCCGGCCGCCTGCATGACGCCGACCGGCCTGCCGCCACAGCCGGTGAGCACAAGCGCTGCAGCCAGAAGACCTGTCAGGGCCGCATACGAGGCGCGCCATTTGCCGATCATGATCAAACTCCAACCGGTTCGCGCACCGACAGGCGGCGCCCATTCAAATAGTCCGACGACGCCTGCCGAGTCAAACCGGATGCGCTGGAAAGCTTGAGCGGAAAAAGAAAAGAGCCTGGCGCGGGAGGAGGTGCGCCAGGCTCTTGATCCTGACTGACAACTGGGAGGAGGAGTGTTGTCAGTCCGATGTAAGAGCGCTGGGAGGAGGAGTGCGCTGCTTACGGAGATATTGATAGCCCATTCATTTGATCGGGAATAGCGAAAATACCGCAATGCAGCAATGCATTCAGCGCAATGCTTGCCCTTAAAATAACAGATCGCCGCCTCATTTTGCGGCATGTTTGACCGGATGGTCAAATTCTGCTGAAAAATGTGGCCTCGTTGATCGCCGACGGGCGCCCCTCACCCGGCTGCCGCCACCTTCTCCCCGCTCGCGGGGCGAAGGGGATATGCCGCGACCTCTCCGTTCCCCACCAACCTCTCGCAGGGCACGTCCCTCTCCCCGTAAAACGGGGAGAGGGTTAGGGTGAGGGGCAAGCCAAGCGCACTCTCATCGGCTGCCGTCGTCCCCTCAAGCCGCCTTGAACAGCTTCCGGCCTTCGGCATCCAGCGCCGAAAACTCCTCGTCGGTGAGCGCGATGTCGACGGCCGCGACGTTTTCTTCCAGATGCTTGACCTTGGACGTGCCGGGGATTGGCAGCATCACCGGGCTGCGCTTCAGCACCCAGGCGAGCGCGATCTGGCTCGGCGCGGCATTGTGCTTCCTGGCGATCGTATCGAGCAGCGAGCCGGGCTTGGCAAGATCGCCAGCGGCCAGCGGATACCAGGGGATGAAGCCGATATTGTGCTTGGCGCAATAATCGAGCACGTCCTCGCTGGTGCGATCGACGAGATTGTAGCGGTTCTGGACGGTGGCGACCTTGAAGTGTTTCGAGGCGGCCTCGATTTCGGCGACGGAGACTTCGCTCAAGCCCGCATGGCGGATCAGGCCGGCATCGAGCAGCGATCTGATCGCATCGAACTGTTCCCTGGCCGGGATTTTCGGATCGATGCGGTGAAGCTGCCAGAGAGCGATCTGCTCGAGCCCGAGATTGCGCAGGCTCTTATGCACCTGCTGGATCAGATATTCGGGACGGCCGACCGGCAGCCAGATGTCGGGGCCGTGCCGGGTCAGGCCACCCTTGGTGGCGACGACCGACTTGCCGCCATAGGGATGCAGCGCCTCCCTGATCAGCCATTCGGAGACGTCGGGACCGTAGGAATCGGCCGTATCGATGAAATTGACGCCAAGCTCCGGCAGGCGCTTCAGCGTGCGGATCGATTCGGCGTGATCTTCGGGCTCGCCCCAGATGCCCCTGCCGGTGACGCGCATGGCGCCGAAACCGAGACGATTGACCTCGATCTCGCCGCCGATCCTGAAGGTGCCTGACTTGGCTGCGTTGTAACTGGCCATGATCTTTCCTCTCTTGGTCAATGAAATGGTTTGAAGTCTGCGGGACGGCGGAACGCTGCCCGCCCCCCGGTTGCCGCGGCTGGAAGCGGCTTTCGAAGCACGACTGTCCGCCCTGCCCTTGGCGCTGGCAAGCTGATGGTGAGCCGCCCGTCGCCGCGGTATCGGCAATGCGGGCGCTGCAACGCTTGAGATATAGGATGGTGCCACTGACATAACAGGGATGGCGCCGGAAACATGGTGTCAAGGCGCCGCCGGAGCGGATGCCGGCGCTCCTATGTTAACGCCTGCCGTTCAGGCGCCCGTTTCGCCGGAAAAGGCGGCGACGTCGAGTTCCGCGTCGCTGTCGCGGTATCGCAGGCGCTCGCGGGAAAGGTCCAGCGGCTTGCGGCGGGAAATGCGGTAGACGGAGGCGGGCGGCAGATTGCGCACCGTGCCGCCGATGCGCACGGCCTTCAGGCCGAGGCGGTCGAGGATCGGCCGCGGCACCGGACAGCGCGGGCCATAGGTGAACTGATAGACCGCCCCACCCGGCCGCATATAGGTGAAGACGCCGGCAAGGATCGAGGCGATCTTGCGCGGTGACATGGACAGAAGCGGCAGGCCGCTGATGACGGCGCCGACCGGTTCGTCCTCGAAAATATCGGCCTGGGCAAGGTGGGCGGCATCCATCTGCAATACGCGCGCCGCCGGGAACCGCGCCTGCAGCGCATCGATAAATTCAGGCCCATATTCGATCAGGGTGAGATCCGCCTCGCTGACGCCGCGGGCGAGCAGCGCCCGGGTGAACACGCCGGTGCCCGGGCCGAGCTCGATGATCGGCCCATCCAGTGCGGCAATTTCGCTGGTCATGATCCTGGCCAGGGAATCCCCCGACGGCGCGATGGCCGCCACCCGAAGCGGGTTGCTGATCCAGGAGCGGAAAAAATGCAGGAAATCGGAGCATGCAGCCTTTGCGGTCATGACTGTTCCACCTGTCTGAAATTCAATTGAGTATCAATGCGACCATCGCGGCCAGCATGGCAATTCCAAGGCAGAGACGTCAATCGCCTGTGTGAGCCGGCGTTTGCGACGATTTTTTTAATCGGCGCCCGGCCTGTTTGCGCATCCATGGCTTTTTGCCATCATTGACATGGCGGGCGCTCGCGCGAAAGGCTGGCGCGTTCCGGCCGCTGTCCACATGGAAAGGGGCGGCCCGGAAGCCGCCCCTCAGCCCGATCGCGAGGCCTCAATAGTTGCAGCTGGAGCTGCTAGTCGGGTTGAAGCCGAGCTTGCAATCCATGTTCAGCGGCTTCTTCGGGTTCATCATGTAGGGTGAAGCCATGGTACCAGGACCGCGCTCGCCGATCGAACCGGTGGTGCGCCTGTCGTGCTGCACCGGGGTTTCTTCCTGGACAACCGGTTGCTTGACCGCGCCCTGCTCCGTCGCACTCGACTGGAGGGGAGCCGCTTCGGCCGAGAACGAGGAAAGGCCGAGCATTGCGCCGAGGGCCGCGGCCGCCAGGCCGCTCTTGAACGTCGAGATCATGATCGTCTCCTTGGGAGGATGTGAGGGAATTTACGCCGAGGAGTTAGGAAGCGGATCTGTCACATACTACCGCACCGCAACAGAGGTCACGAACATGTGAGCGGCGCCCCCGAGCGAGAAAAAGGCGGCTTGTCGCCGCCTCTTTCCTTTGCCGGCTCAATAGCCGTTATCGCAGGGCATGCTGCCAGGCCCGATCGATCCCGAAAACGTAGGGTTGCACATTGTCGGAGCCACCGGCCTGTTGACGGGCTGGCGAATGATCGAGCCGGTCGTGCCGGCTTCGACGCCGAAGGCGGCCAGCGGATACCAATAGCCATCGGAATGGCGGCGGGTGCCGGGACGTTCCGTGGCAAAGCCCCGATAGCCGTGCCAGGTGCCGGCATGTGCCTTATATTGCACTGCTTTCACGTCTGACGGGGCCGGCGAGACGATGGCCGGCCGAAGCATGGGAACGGGTGCGGCCTCAGCAGGAGGGATCGCCGCGAGGGCGACAAGAGTGCCGAGGGCGGCGGTCAAAGGGACAAGACTGAATATTTTCATGATAAACCCTCCTTCGTGGATTTACCCTGCGAAAATGCCTTTGCGACCGGCGGGGTTCCGCGATCACGCGCGGCTTCCAAAACTCGTGATTGCAGGCGATCCGGCGTGACCTTATCGCGATAAATTGTGAAAAGCCGCAATCAGGCGAAGGGCGCCGACAGCGCCGGCCAGGAAATATGAATTCTCTGTTCTCAATTCGCGTATAATGTGCGGTAGCCTTGGCCGGAGAGGCAGGCGACATATTGCCGATGGGCGGCGGCGCGCGCCGTCGTTTCCGCTTCGAGCGCATCAGCCTGCGCATATCCGGTCAGCTGGGCGCGCAGCTCATACTGGCGCTTCGCCTCGTCATACATCGCATTGCCGTCGGTCATGCAGAGGCCGTGTGCAACGGCCGGCGGATTGACGGGCACGCCGACGGCCAGCAGCACCGGCTCGTTGGCATGATCGACGCAGCCGGAAAGAACCGCCATCATCGCCGCGGCGCCCAGAGCCCGAAAAATTCCCATCACCATGCATTCCTCCGGCCGAAAGCGCGTCAAACATCGTCACGCTCGCGGATACACCAGCAAGGTTGCGCGAAACTAGGCATGCCGGCAGCAGGCTACTGCTCCGCCAGATCGTGGTCTTATCTTGCGGGCTGATGAGGAGTTCCCCACCAGAATCTATATAGCACTGCGGAATCCCGAAATTGGTTGCGGCTTTGAAATCATTGCCTCTTCCCTCGCCCCGAGCGCTCACGAGGCGGGGCGAATTTCGGGATCCCGAAGCGGGGGAATTTCGGGATCCCGAAGTGGCGTTTTTTTCTTCCTGCCGACCCGACCGCGTTTGTCGGCGGCAAGCTTGCGGTCGACCTCCGACCACTTCCGGCACCGCTCCGCCGTGCATAGCCGCCAATCGTTCGTGGGCGGCGCGCCTTCATGGTCACCGACAAAGGTCAGCGTAAACCGATTGGGATGGGCGACGCCGTTTCCCGCCCGGCCGCGGCGAACTTTTATCAGCCCCTTATAGGCCAGCTCATCCAACGCGTCGGCCACATATTCGCCGGTGACGCCGTAAGAGACGAACTGCGGATGGGTCACGACAAGCCTGCCATTTGCCAGGGCGGCGTGCGCCGTGTGCTCGATGATGATGCGGAAGAAGGCGCGGCTGGCATTCGCGCTCAGAGAGGTGAAGGCCGGCGATTCCAGCAGCTGGATCGTCAACCATTGCCAACGAAGGCTGCCGTCATCGCTCGCGCTCGGCGGCGCGGTATGTTTGCGCACGAGCGACCGCGTCTTGCCGGCACTGGCGCGGCTCTTGTCACGAGGGTTGAATTCCGCCATCAGGCCCTCGCCTCGGCTGCCAGCCCGTCCTTGCGGGAAACGCCGGAAGAACTCGTTTTTTGACGCCTGTGGAGGGAAGGTCCGGCGCAAGCGGCGACATCGCTACTCGTTACAATAATCTTCGACATTCAACATTCCATGGTTGCAACGGCGAACAATCTAGCGTAAGAACGTTTCATGAACTAGGAAAATAATCTTAGTCTTTTTGATTTCACCTGATCCCGTCAGACGGCGACAGGCAGTTGCACACGGTTGGAGGCCAGGATGCGAACGTTCGGTATGAGGGAGAAGGGCGCGATGATCTATGGCCAGCGGCTGCTGGCCCTGGTTTCAATCTTGCTGGGAAGCGCCGCCCAGGCTTTTGCCTGCGATCAGCCGGTCGTGATATCGAATTGGTCGTTCTGTGCGACCGGCAATGTCAGCGCTGAGGGCGGCGCCGCTGATTGGAAAGTCGTTCCTGCATGGACTCGCGAGGCAGCCATAAGCGCGTATTTCGGAAACGACCCGCGGCTCTTGGCAAACCACGGACTTTGCAACGCCAAATTCCATCGAGTCGTCCTCTGCCAGCCCGGATGGCAAACGGGCAATCCGGATGAGTGCTCATATCTGGTTTGCAGCGGCTTTTACTCATCCTTGTTCGGGAAGGAAGAAAGAGAAGCCTACGAGAGAGACCACCCGGCCGAGCAATAGTTTTTCGCTTCGCTGCCTTGGGGCAGAGAGATGGAGCGACTGCGGCAAACTTGATTTCATCCGCCTGTATTCCTGAACACGAGGCACTGGGTGAACTGGTTGCCGCTTTCCACTGCTTCAGACCAATTCACCATAATTTCCCCTTCAAGAGTCATGACCTCTGACAAAGCTCTTCCCAGATCCCAGACAAGGGGAGAGAATTGTTCGCTGGTCAGATTGTCGGCTTGAACGACAAGATAGGCGTCTGCCTTCATGCGTTTGCAGATCCGGCCGTATATTTCCTGCATTCGTTTCAGGTAGACATCATAGCCGTCATAATCGGGATCGCCGTTATAAAGCGGGTTCCATTTATGCCAATGGGGCATGTATGGCGGCGATGTGATGCAAAAATCCATCTCGGGAAAATCGAAGGCTGCCAGCTCGGCGCTATCACCGCAGATGAGATGATGCTTTGCCGTGATGCGTTCCCTGACCCATTCATATCGCTGCCGGTCGGCTTCTATCCCATAAGGCAACCTGCCGCTCTGCTCGCAGACGAAGAACGTCGTTCCCAAGCCGACAAAGGGATCGAAGACGGCGTCTCCTGGTTTTGTAAACCGATCAAGCAATGCCGACACCAAAGCGCCGGGGAACCTAATTTCATCGCCGTTTTGAAAGTCCGGCAAGGAAAATTGATGTCGGTTGGAGACCGTCAATAAGTCTGAGATTGTCACGACAAACTCCTCCGCTCACATCGGTTACCGGGCACAGCTCCTCCGCAGGGACCGGAAGAGCTGCAGCGTCTGGTCGCGACCCGGCGGAGAGCACACCAGATGACGTTACCGTTCAGGAGCCATGCGGAACTTCAGATAATGAAATGTTGATTGCCACGCAAATTTACCTTTGAATGTAATATAGCTCATTGAGAATCAATAGGTTAAATTTCACTGGTTACAGTAAAGCGCCTTTTTTGCCAAGCTATTTTACTCGTCATATTTTCTAGGATCGCATTGTTGTTGCTCACTCACGTATGTCGAAAGCGCGCATCAAGGCGATAGCGGTCCGGCTCTTTAAATTCTAGTTCCCAACCGACATCGACGGCGCTGCGATCAACGAACCTGTCCAACGCCTCTTCAACTTCAGGCTCGACGCGGCCATAGTCGTGCCTCAGCGTGATGAGTTCCAAAGTGACGACCGTATCGATCTCAAAAGCTGCAAAAAATTCAGTCTTGCCAGACGCGCGCACCCTGTAACGACCGCCGCCAAGGTGGTTCAGGCTGAGATCGAGTCGATCCACGCTATCGTGAGAAGCCGTCTCTGTGACATAAAGTAGGGCCGGAAATGTGTCGTCGCCGGTCTCTTCGTAATCGTGCGAAATGCGGAAGCCGTCCAGCATCGCCGCGTCGCGAGATGCAAAGGTCGATGACGGCAGGTCTATCTCGTTTGTATAAAAGCGTGGCCCCTTGTTACCATCTGGCAAAGGTGCTGCCTGTATCACCAGGTTTAGCCCGAGCGTGCCGCCGCGATAGGGAACCACTGTCTCAAGCCCCAGGCGTGTCGACGTGATTTCGAGATCGTATTCGGTACCACCTTCCGGGCGGAACCCCATTCGACCATATGGAACGGATATTTCTGTCATCAGCTTTCAAGCCTATGCGTTTACAGGTTCCGTTCGCCAGCCGCCATTCGGCAATCCGCTCGCCAGAGTCGCGCGGTTGATTTCAGGAATTTAATCGCGTCGCGACAATTCCAACATCTGCGAAACCGATTTTCGGTCTGATTATGCTGAAACCGTTCGAAAAAGTCAGCATCCCCGCCCCAAAGGCAACTTAATGGCCAAAAAGGCAAAATAGCGTGGCACTCGACATGAAAAGGAAAATGGCGCACCCGAAGAGATTCGAACTCCTGACCCCCAGATTCGTAGTCTGGTGCTCTATCCAGCTGAGCTACGGGTGCGTGGCAGAAGCGGCGGTGCCGCTTGCGTGGGCGATCCTCTAAAGGGTCCTTTCGGACAATGCAAGAGCATTTCTGAAAAAATCGCGCGTTTGCCTGTTTGCGGCCGCAGCGGGTGAAATTCCCTCACTTCTCGCTGTGCGTCCGGTTGCGGTAATCGTCCAGCGAAACCGGGCGATCGGGGATTTCGATGCGGAACTGGGTGCCGACCGTCGGTTTTTCCACAAGCGCGATGGTGCCGCCATGGGCGAGCACCAGCTCGCGGGCAATGGTGAGACCGAGGCCGGTGCCGCCGGAGCGGGCCGAACCGCGGAAGGCGGCAAAGAGGTTCTGGCGCGCCTTCAACGGCATGCCGGGGCCGGTATCGTCCACCGTGATGCTGACGACGCTGCCGACGCGCTGGGCGGAGACGGTGATGCGCCTGACAGCGCCCGGGCCGCCCTCACCCGGCGCGGTCAGCGCCTGCAGGGCGTTGCGCGAGAGGTTGTGAATGACCCGGAAGAGCTGCTCGGCATCGGCATCGACCTCGAGGTCGGCAGCGAACTGCTCGATGAATTCGATGCCGCTTTGCGGGTCGATCGCCAGCATGTCCCTGACATCCTGGGTCAGTTCCAGCAGCCGGACATGGCGGCGGCGCGGGGCGGATTCGCTCGCCTTGCCGTAGGACAGCACCTCGGTGGTATAACCGACCGCCCGGTCGATGGTGCGCAACAGCTTCGGCGCGAAGCTCTTGACCATCGGATCATCGACATCGACCAGCCGGTCCGACATCAGCTGCGCGGAAGCCAGGATATTGCGCATGTCGTGATTGATCTTAGAAACGGCAAGGCCGAGGGCCGCCAGGTTCTTCTGCTGCTTCAGCGTTTTCTGCAGCTCCATCTGCATCGAGGTGAGATTGCGGCCGGCCACCGCCAGTTCGTCGCGGCCGCCGTCGCCGATATAGACATGGGCCGGATTCTCGGGATCGGAGGAGAATTGCTGCATGCTGCCGGTCAGCCGGCGGATCGGGCCGATAAGGAGGCGGTTGATCGCAAAAAAGATCAGCGTCGCCGTGAACAGCGAGATCAGCACCGACAGCAGCAGCACGTTGCGGGAATAGGCAAACATCGCCGTGCGCAGCTGCCGGTCCTTCATCACCACCTCGACGCCGACCTTGGTTTCGCCGACGGGGCCATAGACGCGGATCATCCGGCTGCCGCCGAAGATCAGGGTGTCGAGCGCGTCGCGGATCGCCGTCAGCGGCGGCACGTCGGTCAGATCATAGGATTCGTCGACCGAGGTCGGCATGTCGGTTGTCGCCAGGAGCCGCGAAGTGCCTTCCTTGCGCAGCACGATCGCCTTGGTGCCGGTCGCCTCCAGCGTCTCCTTCTGCAGCGCACGCGGCAGCTCGATCGGCTGCAGCCCATCGATGACGATGGCGGCGGCGGCGGCCGTGTTCAGCCTGTCCTGCAGCCAGCGCATGCGCATGCTGGCGACCGAGGGAAAGAAGATCAGGATTTCGGCGAGCATGATGAAGAAGACGGTGAGCCAGAGCAGCTTCCCGGACAATCCGCCGAACATGCCGGCAGACGGGCACCGTCCCTTGGCGGCCTCGCCGGCCGCCGGGATGTCTGCCGAAGGATCGTTGCCCTGGTTTCGAACCGGCATGTGAGTCTCGCCCGATTAGCGGCATGCGGCCGCCCTCATCCGCTAGAGCATGATGTCGTCCGAAAACCGCTTACACTTTTCGGCATCATGCTCCGGAGCCTTATATTAGACCAACAGGCTCCGCTTTCAAATCTTTGCGATCAGCGTCACGTCGTCACAAAGAAAACGCCGCCCGGAGGCGGCGCTCGAAGACGCGTGAAGGGTCGGAGATCAGAACTCTTCCCAGCTCTGTTCGGCTGCGGCCGCATTGCCACCGCCGAAGGCGCGGGCGACCTTGGCGATCGCCCGGCGGGCGGGGGAGGCGACCGGCTGCCGGTGCGGCTCGTTGCGGACGAGCGCCACGGGTGCTGCCCCATCCGACAGTTTGAAGCGGGCGATGAGGTGCACCAGCCCGTTGGCTTCGGCCGAAAGCCTGTGGGTGGCGGCGGACGTTTCCTCCACCATCGCGGCGTTCTGCTGCGTCACCTGATCCATCTGGTTGACGGCGGTGTTGACCTCCTTGAGGCCGGTCGACTGCTCGACTGCGGCGGTGGCGATCGAATGGATGTGATCGTTGATGGCGATGACGCGGGTGCCGATTTCCGAAAGCGCCTCGCCGGTCGCCTGGACGAGCTTGACGCCGACCTGCACCTCGTCGCCCGACTTGGTGATCAGCGCCTTGATATCCTTGGCGGCCGTTGCCGAGCGCTGGGCAAGTTCGCGCACTTCCTGGGCGACCACGGCAAAACCCTTGCCGGCCTCACCGGCGCGCGCCGCCTCGACACCGGCCTTCAGCGCCAGAAGATTGGTCTGGAAGGCGATCTCGTCGATGACGTTGATGATCTGGCTGATCTCGCGCGAGGCCTGCTCGATGCGGCCCATGGCCTCGACGGCATTGCGCACGACGACGCCGGAGCGGCCGGCATTTTCCTTGGCTTCCGACACCATGATGGTTGCTTCATGCGCCCGCTCGGTGGAGTTCTGGACGACGGCGGTGATTTCGTCGAGCGCCGCCGAGGTCTGCTCGAGGGCAGCCGCCTGCTGTTCGGTGCGCTTCGACAGGTCGTCGCTGGCATTGCGCAGCTCGGCGGTGTTGCCGTTCATCGCTTCCGTCGTCTCGCGCACTTCGCGCATCGTCGCCTGCAGGGTGACGAAGCTGTTGTTGACATTCTGCTGCAGCTCGGCGAAGGCGCCCTGGAAGCTGCCGTTCATCGTCTGGGTGAGATCACCTTCGGCAAGGCTTGCGATGACGCGGCGGGTCTCGCCAATGCCGGCATCGACGCTCGACAGCAGCGTGTTGATGTTGCCGGCGAACTGGTTGAGGTTCTCGTCCTGATAATCCTTGTCGATGCGGTGGCTGAAATTGCCTGCCGCAGCCGCGGCGACGACGACCGACATGCTCGACTGCAGATCGTCGCTCTTGGCGCGCATCGCCGCTTCCTGGGCGTTCAGGCGCTTGACGGCAAGGCCGTTCTCCTTGAAGACCGCGACCGCGGCGGCCATCTCGCCGATTTCGTCCTTGCGGCCGGCAAAGGGAACCTCAGCGTCGAAATTGCCGTCGGCGACCTCCTTGATCGCATGGGTGACGCGCTTGATCGGGCGGCTGAGATGGCTGGTGCCGATATAAAAGCCCATGCCGACGCCGACCGCGATGCCGATACCGGTGATGCCGAGGACGAGCATCAACACCCAGGAGCGGAAGCTCTCGATCTCATCACTGACGGTCTGAAGCTCTGCCTTGTCGATGGCGACGACCACGTCGATCTCGGCCTGGAAGGCCTTACGGTTGGCGCGATTGGCCTCGTTGTTGCCCTGGGCGCTGGCGGCCTCGGGGCCGACCTCGGTGCCAAGGCGGGCCGTTTCCGTGCGGAAGGTGCGGAATTCGGCGGCGCGCGCGACCAGTTTGGCGAAATTGTCCTTTTCGGCCTCGGGCACGAGCGGCGCCCAGCCGGCGATAACCTTGTCGATTTCGTCGAGGCCGGCCATCAGGCCCTTGGCAAAGTTCGGCGTATCCTTGATCGACTTGGCCGCGTAGATGCCGCGCGATTCCATGACGACGGCCGTGACGAAGCGGTTGAGGCGTTCGCCGGCATAGGCGCGGGCGGCGGCGTGCTCGTAAGCCGTGAGATTGCGGCTGTATTCATGCATGGCGGACAGTGCCGTTGCGCCGATCAGAAGCGCCACCGCGCCCATCACGCAAACCAGCAGATTAATTTTCCCACGGATCTTCAATGCCATGCCTCCTAGCGACGCCCCCTGCCTGGAAAGCAAATTCCAGCCGATGCGCGGACTATCGGCGAAATTGATTAAAGTTCGATTTCCAATATTTACGATTATGGCTGGGCAAACTGCCGCCATCGGCACCGTCGGCGCAGGCCGGTCCGTTGGAAAATCAGGCCGCCGGCGGCAAAAATACAACTGTCGGGAGTCCCGTGAAATTATTAACACCTGAGTGCGAGAAATCGCAGCGCGGCGGCAGCGCACGTGAAATGAAGCGGTATAATTGACTTTGCCGGGCTTCATCCGTATAAGCCGCCGCACGTCCGGTCATTCAAGCCTTTCATGGCCCGCCCGTTCGAAAAACAACGCTCCTTGCATCATGCAAATTCAAGAAGGGCCGCACTCCGCGGTGTTTAAATAAATGAAGCGTACCTACCAACCATCCAAGCTTGTTCGCAAGCGTCGCCACGGCTTCCGTGCGCGCATGTCCACGAAGGGTGGCCGCAAGGTCATCGCTGCCCGCCGCGCGCAGGGCCGCAAGCGTCTTTCGGCTTAAGGCCGGGTTGCCCGAGAAGAGATGGCGGGCGAATTGACGACCAGTGAGAAGAAATACACTGTCGGGCGGCTGAAGAGCCGCCCGCAGTTTCTTGCTGCCCGCGAAGGCGAAAAACGCCGCGGCGGCCTCTTCCTTCTCGAGGTCCTCGACCGGAAGGAACCCGACAGCCAAGCCCGCGTCGGTTTTACAGTCACCAAAAAACATGGCAACGCGGTCGAACGGAACCGCATGCGCCGCCGCCTGAAAGAGGCGGTGCGGCTTCATGCGGGGTTTGCAATGCAGCCCGGACACGACTATGTGGTTGTCGCGCGCAGGGACGTGCTTAAGGCGTCCTTCCAGGAATTGGCCGCGGAGCTGAAGCTTCGCGTGGAAACCAGGCCGAAACACCGGCGCTCCGGAGACGGACGCCCCAGGAACGTATGATGGAAAACAACCGCAATTACTTCATTGCGATCGCTCTCTCGGTGCTGATCGTCCTCGGCTGGCAGTTTCTCTATATGAATCCGCGCATCGAGGCCCAGCGCAAGGCGCAGGAAGCCCAGAAGGCGCAGCAGCAGACCGAGCAGGCGCAGCAGCCCGCGGCAGGCGGCCAGGCCCCGGCCCAGACAAGCGGTTCGGCACCTTCCGGCCAGGCGGCCGCGACGGCGACGCTCGAGCAGGCGCTCGCCAAAACGCCGCGCGTTGCCATCGATACTCCTGCGCTTTCCGGCTCGATCAACCTTGCCGGCGCCCGCCTCGACGACCTGAAGCTCAAGGGCTATCACGAGACCGTCGACGACTCGAGCCCGATCATCACGCTGTTCAGCCCGGCGGAAACCAAGGACGGCTATTTCACCGAACTCGGCTATATCGGCAGCGACGCGACGGGCGCAGTTCCGGGTCCCGCGACGCTCTGGACGGCACCCGAGGGCGCCAAGCTCACCGAAAAGACGCCGGTGACGCTCTCCTACACCAATGACAAGGGCCTGACCTTTACCCGCACCATCTCCGTCGACGACCGCTATATGTTCAGCGTCACCGACAAGATCGAGAATGCCGGCCAGGCGCCCGCCTCGCTTTCCTCCTACGGCCGGGTCACGCGCTACAACAAGCCGACGACCCCGTCGGTCTACGTTCTCCATGAAGGCTTTATCGGCGTCATCGGCGAGGATGGCCTCATCGAAACCAAATACAGCGCCGTCGAGGAGGAAGCCGTGCAGCCGGCCAAGTCCACCGGCGGCTGGCTCGGCATCACCGACAAATACTGGGCGGCGACGATCGTCCCGCCGCAGACCTCGGCCTATGAAGCGCGCTTCTCGCATTTCGCCGACGGCCAGCCGCGCTATCAGGCCGACTACAAGGACGATGCCTTCACCGTCGCGCCGGGCCAGTCGGTCGAGCTCAAGAACCTCGTCTTCGCCGGCGCCAAGGAAGTGCCCGTCATCGACGGCTACGAAGCGTCCTATTCGATCCCGAAGTTCGACCGGCTGATCGACTGGGGCTGGTTCTATTTCATCACCAAGCCGATGTTCAAGCTGATGGACTTCTTCTTCCGCTTCTTCGGCAATTTCGGCGTGGCGATCCTGTGCACGACCATCGTCGTCAAGCTGGTGTTCTTCCCGCTCGCCAGCAAGCAATATGCGTCGATGGCGAACATGAAGCGCGTGCAGCCGAAGATGGAAGAGCTGAAGACGAAATTCGGCGACGACCGCATGGGGCTGCAGCAGGCGATGATGCAGCTCTACAAGGAAGAGAAGATCAACCCGATCGCCGGCTGCTGGCCGGTGGCGCTGCAGATCCCGATCTTCTTCTCGCTCTACAAGGTGATCTACATCACCATCGAGATGCGGCATGCGCCATTCTTCGGCTGGATCCAGGACCTTTCGGCGCCGGATCCGACGACGATCGTCAATCTGTTCGGCCTGCTGCCCTTCGAAGCGCCGGCACTGCTGCATCTCGGCGTCTGGCCGCTGATCATGGGCGTCACCATGTTCGTGCAGATGCGCATGAACCCGACGCCGCCCGATCCGACGCAGGCGATGATCTTCAACTGGATGCCGCTGGTCTTCACCTTCATGCTGGCAAGCTTTCCGGCCGGCCTCGTCATCTACTGGGCCTGGAACAACACGCTCTCGGTGCTGCAGCAGTCGGTGATCATGAGGCGCCATGGCGTCAGGATCGAACTCTTCGACAATCTCAAGGGCCTGTTCCGACGAAAAACGGCGCCATCGAAATGATGCTTTCAAGCCCCGCTCCGGCGGGGCTTTTCATTTCTAGAACAGGATGATTTTAGGCCCGTTCGGCCTAAAATCTGAATCCTGTTCTAAATTAAAGAGTTAGAGCAGGATGTCGCCCGAAAACCGCCTACACTTTTCGGCATCATGCTCTAGCCGGCCCGCGAAGCGCGACGCGGGCCGCCTGAAAGCTTGACATCCGCCCGTAAAACCACGAAGCCGACAGAAGACCGAACCCTAGGATTGCCGAGCCCGCATGCCCGAAACCGAAAAGCCGCTCTTCGGCCACCCCTGGATCTTCATCCGCGGTGTCCCGTCGCTCACCTTCCTGCCGCCGGAGGGGCCGTCGGAGGTGGCCTTTGCCGGCCGCTCGAATGTCGGCAAATCGTCGCTGATCAATGCGCTGGTCGGCCAGAAAGGCTTGGCGCGCACCTCGAACACGCCGGGGCGCACGCAGGAGCTCAACTATTTCGTCCCGGACGGCTATTCCGGCGAAGGCAGCGACCTGCCGCCGATGGCGATCGTCGACATGCCGGGTTATGGCTACGCGCAGGCGCCGAAGGAGCAGGTCGACAAGTGGACCAAACTTGTCTTCGATTACCTGCGCGGCCGCGCGACGCTGAAGCGCGTCTACGTGCTGATCGACAGCCGCCACGGCATCAAGAAGAATGACGAGGACGTGCTCACCCTGCTCGACAAGGCCGCCGTCTCCTATCAGCTGGTGCTGACCAAGACCGACAAGATCAAGGCGCCGGCCGTGCCGAAGCTGCTGGCCGAAACGGCAGACAAGATCCGCAAGCGGCCGGCAGCCTATCCCGCCGTGCTCTCCACCTCGTCCGAAAAGGGCGACGGGCTCGACGATCTGCGCCAGGCGATCGCCGAAACTGTCGGGATCGTAAACTGGAAATAATGACCCGACCTTTATTGCACTCACCGAAACAGCTAAAAGTTTATTTCACGGTCAAGCGGAAAACTAAAAGTTGACGAGCCGGATTAGGTGACCTATATAGTGCTTATCGAATTTTGCTTGCTGGCTTGGTTATCGCGCGATTAGCACCGCGGCCTGAACGAACTTCCTTTCAAAAATCGCTATCACCATCCGCATCGCCTTTGCGCTGCGGTTCTTCAATATTGCTATGAAAGGGTTCATCATGACCACTGGCACAGTTAAATGGTTCAACTCCACCAAGGGCTTCGGCTTTATTCAGCCGGACAATGGCGGCACTGACGCCTTTGTTCATATCTCCGCCGTCGAGCGCGCCGGAATGCGCGAACTCGTCGAAGGCCAGAAGATCGGCTTCGATCTCGAGCGAGACCACAAGTCGGGCAAGATGTCCGCTTGCAATCTCCAGAAGGCTTAAATCGGTATCTGCTTCCCTTTGACCGCGGATGTACCGGCATTGCCGGAAGCACCGATTTATTCAAGGCCGGGCAATCTGCCTGGCCTTTTTGTTTTCGCTCCCAGCCGAGCCTTCAATATCGGAGAAGAAATGACAGAAACATACAGCAAATCCCGCCAGCGGGCAGAGATCGCCTTCGGCAACATCCAGTCCCAGTTTTTCGCGAAGAATAAAGCGATGGAAGAGCTGGAATCCCGCGTCCAGTCGCAACAGGCAAAGACCTTGCGGTTGCGGGAAGCACGGCTTGCGAAGCAACGCGACGACCGCGCCTCGGCGACGTCTGCTCTTCTTGCGAAACGCGCCAAAGCCTGCTGATCACCGGCAAGCGGTCGCGACCGAGCCCGATGCAGGTGGCCCGGAGACGTGGTATGCCGTTGCTGCGTCGAATATCCTCTCGTGCACGAACCGCGCCGCATCGCCCTCTCCCGACGCCACTTTCAAAAGGCAGCATTCGCGGGTTCAATGAGGCGTCGACAGGCACGGGCAGAGCCGTGCTGACAGTTCACTCATACCAAAGGACGCCGCAATGGCAGAGGATGCGAACGAACTTCAGTCGATCAATACAGCATGGCAGATCGCTATCCAGGAGATTTTGCGCATGGTTATCCGAGATATGTATCATGGCGGCGGCGAGGCGTCCTTCAAGTCCCATATCAAGCGCATAGAAGAGGCCGCCGTGGACAGTATTTATACGGATTTGCGGCTGCGCGGGACGGATGAGTGGACCGAACTTCTGGTCAAAGAAAGGGCCAGCAATTTCGTCACCACGCTGCTAACCTCATTCACCTATGACCGGGCATAAGCTCGCGACGGACGCTGACGCATGACCTTGCGGCCAGCAGGGGCCTGCCGCCAGTCATGTCGACCGTCGCGTTCACGGCAGCTTCGAGATCCCCGCCAGCTGCGCATTTGGACACGGGCTGTTTAGACATGCGACATCGATTGTGCTTGCGCCATCGCAGTTTTTGCAGCAACGCTTGATCTCATGCTGTTGAAGAGCAGCGGCGTCCGCGAGAAATCATTCATGACTGACAGCAAAGACGAAGCCCTTTCGCCAGAAGGCGTCGGCAACCTGCCCCATCTTGCCGAAGCCCTCGACGACGACCGGTTTCGACACTTTCTCGATCATGTTCCGTTTGCAGTGGCGGTGTCCGAGCTCGGCACCTGTGAGAAGCTAATCTACGTCAACCTCGAATTCGAACGGCTGACCGCGCTCACCGCCACACAGGTGGAGGGAAAGCGCTGGTTGGACATTGAGGTGAATTGTACTGCAGTCTCCGGCGAGGCAACGCTTACAGCCGCTGTAACCACGGCGGAGGAATATATTGGCGCCTTCTCGCTCGTGGCAGAACCCGAAAGCAATGTGATTATCGACGTGTGGTCGAACACGATCGTCAACGATGATGACATCCCGCTTTTTCGTCTGGTCGCCTTTGCTGCCCGCAATGAGGTGACGGATGGCCAGAGCTTCAGCGAGCTGCTGGCCGAGAAGGATATCCTTCTTCGAGAACTTCAGCATCGCGTGAAGAACAATCTGCAGATGATAACGGCGCTGATCCGAATGGAAGCGCGTAATGCTCAAAAGAACGAGGAAAGCGAGCGGTTTGCACGTCTTGCGGGGCGGATTGAAGCCTTGGCTCTCCTCTATCGCGCACTGTCGGACGAAGAGAAGGGCGCGATGATCGATCTCGGCAGCTATGTGAGCCAGATCGCCGCGTCGGTCATGGCCGCCCACGCTGTGGAAGGCATCCGGCTCGACATGAAGGTGGACACCTGGCCGGTTTCTGTGAACGTGGCGATGCCTGCCGGACTCGTCATCAACGAGCTCCTGACCAATACGTTCAAGCATGCCTTCGTAGGGCGGGATAGCGGAGAGATCACTCTGCGCTGTGTCGTCAGCGACACCGGATGCAGGATCACCGTCGCCGATAATGGGGTCGGTCTTCCTCAGGATGCAGCCTGGCCGAACCCCGGAAAACTGAGCGCAATGATCATCCAATCCCTGAAACAAAACGCCCGCGCCGAGATCGAGGTAAGCTCTTCCCCCGGCACTGGCATGAGTGTCTCGCTCGTTTTCCCAAGAGTCGAAGCGGCCCAATAGCCGTGTGAGTGGCGCCGGCGCCACATTCACGGAAACGCTAGACGCAGGGCACCATTCGCAGTTGGTTTGGGGCGCGCCCGAAGAGCGCGCCCTCTGCCGATACACACACTCACATCTTCGGCAACAGCACCTTGTCGACGACGTGGATGACGCCGTTCGACTGTTTGACGTCGGCGATCGTCACATGCGCGACATCGCCGTTTTCGTCGGTCAGGGTGATCTTGCCCATATCTTCCCGGGCTTTGATCACGCAGCCGCCGACGGTCTTGATGTCGTGTTCGCCGCCATCCGCCTTGATCATCTTGGCGACGGTCTTGGCCATCGCATCGGCGGCCACGACGTGGCAGGTCAGGACCTTGGTCAGCGTCGCCTTGTTCTCCGGCTTCAACAGCGTCTCGACCGTGCCTTTCGGCAGGGCGGCAAAAGCTTCATTGGTCGGCGCAAAGACGGTGAAGGGGCCTTTGCCCTCGAGTGTGCCGACGAGGCCGGCGGCCTTGACGGCAGCAACCAGCGTCGTGTGATCCTTGGAATTCATGGCGTTTTCGATGATGTTCTTGCTGTCGAACATCGCCGCGCCGCCAACGATCGGGTTCTTGGCGGCGGCAAAGGCGGCAGCGGAAAGGACGGTGGCGAGCGCGAAACCGCGCACTAGGGACTTGATCATGATTTTCTCCTCACCGGACACCATCCGCGGGGCTTTATGCCTGCGCGTCGTCCGGACATGTCGAACTACGGAGGTCCGCGCCGAAGAGTTTCAGACAGGAGAAAATGATTTTGCGGCCGGCGCCTGTTTATGGCCGGTGCACCGTGCCGCTTGCGACGATCGGGCCGGTCGCCTGTCCGGTCGGCGAGCCGCCGAAGGGTTCGAGGCTGACGGCAAGGGTTGCGCCATCCGTGACATGGTTGCGCAGTTCGGCGGGAATGACGAGCTCACCGCTTTCGCCGGGCTGGAAGACGCCGAGCGATTTCGCCAAGCCGCTGCCCGGCACGAGCCAGAGTTCCAGCGATTTCTCCTCCGGCTTGCCGGCAGCGACCGGCACGATCTTCAGCCGGCCGCTTTGCAGCTCGTAGGACGCGCGGAGATTGATCGTGCTGTTTTGACCCGCAAGTTCGGCCACCAGCGGTGTCGGCCCCTGCGGCTGCGGCACAACACCGGAGGCAAAGATGACGGCGCTGACGGCGACGACGATGCAGGCGAAGGCCAGCGAGCGCCAAAAAACCGCAGAATTCCACAGTCCTTGCGAGAAGGATGCGGGCTTGCCGGCATCGCCGAACAGCCGGGACTCGATCTGCTTGAAGGTTTCGCGGTTCGGCGCGACGCCGTCATATTCGTCGTTGAAGGCGGAGAGATTGGCCTCCCAACGGCTGACGATCGCCGCAAATGTGCGATCGTGGCGCATGCGCTCTTCCACCACCCGGCGGTCCTGCAGCGACAGGACGCCTAACACGTACTCGCCGGCGAGAACTTCGTCTCGGGAGCGGTCTCCCTTGCTTTTGTCGGGCGATGTCATCGTTCCATGCACTCTCTCAGTTTCAAGAGGCTGCGTCTGAGCCAGGTCCGCATCGTGTTCAGCGGAACTCCGAACTGATCGGACAGTTCCTGATAGCTCAGCCCTTCGACATAAGCCCGTTTCACCGCGACCGCACGATCAGCTTCCAACTCTTCCATGCAGGTGTCAATCCGCCTTCCTTCATCCTTCGTCACTGTCTGCCTTTCCGGGTCGGGCGCGGAATCGGCAAGATCGTAAGCGCTGTCGAGTTCGTCGGCGATGGGCTTGCGCGCGCGCAGCAGATCGATCGACCGGTTGCGGGCAATTGCCGAAAGCCACGCCGAGGATGAGCCCGAGGCCGCCTGGAAGCTGCGGGCGCGTTGCCAGATGCTGATATAGACGTCCTGCAGCGCTTCTTCGGCTTCCCCGCGGTCCTTCAAGATACGCAGGCAGATTGCCAAAAGTTTCGGTGCGGTCTGGTTGTAGAGGGCAGCGAATGCCGTGCGGTCGCCGAGCGCGACGCGGCCGATCAGGTCCTTGATCTCATCGCCTTGCATGCCGTTCCTCATATCGTGCTTGGGCCGTACGGCCGAGCCGAACGCTCGGTCTCCGTGCCACATACGAAAAACTATTGCGCTCTGGATTATTCCCTCTGTCGGAAAGTTGCGATAAAAGGCCGCGATCAATTCCTGCGGGGTCCCCATGAACGAGTCCGAAAGCGAAATCCAGGCACGTCTTCTCGCCCAGGCGCTGCCCTTCATGCAGCGTTATGAAAACAAGACCATCGTCGTGAAATACGGCGGTCACGCCATGGGCAATCCCGAACTCGGCAAGGCCTTTGCCAGTGATATCGCGCTTCTGAAGCAGTCGGGCGTCAACCCGATCGTCGTTCATGGCGGCGGTCCGCAGATCGGCGCCATGCTGAACAAGATGGGCATCGAATCGAAATTCGAAGGCGGGCTGCGCGTCACCGACCAGAAGACGGTCGAGATCGTCGAGATGGTGCTCGCCGGCTCGATCAACAAGGAAATCGTCGCGCTCATCAACCAGACCGGCGAATGGGCGATCGGCCTTTGCGGTAAGGACGGCAACATGGTCTTCGCCGAAAAGGCGCGCAAGACCATCAAGGATCCGGATTCCAACATCGAGCGCGTGCTCGACCTCGGTTTCGTCGGCGAGGTGGTCGAGGTCGACCGCACGCTGCTCGATCTGCTTGCCCGCTCGGAAATGATCCCGGTCATCGCCCCGGTCGCCCCCGGCCGCGACGGCGCGACCTATAATATCAACGCCGACACCTTCGCCGGCGCCATTGCCGGGGCGCTGAACGCCACCCGCCTGCTGTTCCTGACCGACGTGCCCGGCGTTCTCGACAAGAACGGCCAGATGATCAAGGAACTTTCCGTCGCCGAAGCGCGTGCGCTGATCGCCGACGGCACGATCTCCGGCGGCATGATCCCGAAGGTCGAGACCTGCATCGACGCGATCAAGGCCGGTGTCCAGGGCGTCGTCATCCTGAACGGCAAGACCGCCCATTCGGTCCTGCTCGAGATCTTCACCGAGCACGGCATCGGCACGCTGATCGTTCCCTGATCGGGACTGCGCTCTTCACCGCAAGAAGGGCGCGTCCTCTCACGCCGAACATTTCCCGTTTCCCTCAAGGTCGGAGATGCCCGGAATTCGCAATCAGGGCAATTCTTTCCGGCGCGCCCGCGCCTGGCTTTCTTTCTTGATCGGCCGGCCGACCGGACAGACCTCCTGCACGAAGCCGTTGAGCGTATTGACGAGATTGTTCTCGATCAGCGAATAGTGCACGAACTGGCCCTGTTTCTCCCGCCTGATCAGTCCTGCAGTTTCCAGGATGGAAAGATGCTGCGAAACCGCTGGCTTCGACATGCTGAAGCGGTCGGCGATCTCGCCCGCGGTCAGCCCCGATGCCGAGAGGTAAGCGAGGATCTTCCGCCGCGGCGCGCTGGAAAGTGCGTGGAACACCCGCTGGGCGGCGCCGACGGAGCTGCTTTCTGAAATGTCGTCGAAAGTCTCGTCTTCCAAGTTCCGTCTCCATGCCTGCGCGCCAAAACGTCGCCGCGCCATAATTAAGCAATTAACGTATTGCTTAATTATTTTCATTGGCGCAAAGTAATTAGGTAATTGCTTAATTAATGGATTGGCGGGCGCTGTTCAACTGGAGAATGGGCCCGATGCGAGGAGTTTTTGCCATGCGCAGCATTTCCACCGGACGCATGATCGACAATGGCAGTGATCCCGTGAAGGGCCGCGTGGTCTGGATGCCCGCAAAGTCGATCTGGATCACCACCATGACCGTGATTGCCATCGTGGGCGGACCGCTGACCTTCAGCTGGAGCGCTGTTGCCGTCTTTGTTCTATCGACCGCCATCACGATCTGCCTTGGTCATTCGGTCGGCATGCACCGGCTGCTGATTCACCGTTCATTCAGCGCTCCGATCTGGCTCGAGCATTTGCTCGTCTATCTCGGGACGCTGGTCGGCATGGCCGGTCCCTTCGGCATGATCTATGCCCACGACATTCGCGACTGGGCGCAGCGGCAACGAGATTGCCATGACCTCTATGCCCATCGGCGATCGTTCTTCGTCGACGCCTTCTGGCAGATGCATTGCGCCGTGGCGCTCGACCGGCCGCCGCGCTTCGTCCTTGAAGAGCGTGAGCGGGGCGACCGCTTCTATCGCCTTCTGGAGGCGACATGGATGGCGCAGCAAATTCCCTTGGGACTCCTGCTCTTCGCTCTCGGCGGGCTGCCGTGGCTGGTCTGGGGGATTGCCGTCAGGATATCGGTGTCGCTGACCGGGCACTGGCTGGTCGGCCATTTCGCCCATCGCAACGGCCATCAAGGCTGGAGCGTCGATGACGTCGCGGTGCAGGGATATAATTTGCCGCGTTTCGGGCTGGTGACCTTCGGCGAGAGCTTCCACGGCAACCATCATGCCTTTCCGGAATCGGCCCGGCTCGGCATCGAGCCGGGACAGCTGGACCTCGGCTGGCATTTCATTCGGCTGCTGGCAGGGCTCGGTCTTGCTTCGGCGATCAAGCTCCCGCACACGATCGTGCCGAGGAAGGGCCTGAAGCGCATTGAAATCTCCGAAGAAGCTGGTGGGGCTCATCCTGTCGCACAGCATTGAGCGGTACCGCAGAATATGGCGCGGCGTTCAAGTGAGCCTCACCCTGAGGCACCCCGGAGGGGCCTCGAAGGGCGGGGCGGGTGCGCTGGCGGTCGATGCATGCAAGGAGCGGTGCTGCGGCGTGTCCTTCGAGGCTTCGCCCTGCGGGCTACGCACCTCAGGATGAGGGAGGTTGGAGAATGCCGCGCCGAGGCACAGGCGGGGGAACGCCGCAGATCACCTTCCGCCTGCAGACCACCCAAGCGGCAATATCCATCCGACAGGTCGCAAATTGCACGATCAAGCCTTGGCAAGGTTTCGAATCGTGCTTTAGGTTGCGGCCCGAAAACTTAACGGGTCGAGCAAACAGATGCGCCTTACAGACTGCTATAATTTTCACGATTTCCGGCGCATGGCCAAACGGCGGCTTCCCGGGCCGATCTTCGATTATATCGACGGTGCGGCCGATGACGAGGTGACCTATCGGCGCAATACCGCGGCCTTCGAGGCTTGCGATCTGGTGCCCAACGTTTTGCGCGGGGTGGCCGACATCGATATGTCGGTGACCGTCATGGGGCAGAAGCTGGCGATGCCGGTCTATTGCTCGCCGACGGCGCTGCAGCGGCTGTTCCACCATCAGGGGGAGCGGGCGGTCGCGGCGGCGGCGGCCAAACACGGCACGATGTTCGGCGTCTCCTCGCTCGGCACGATCAGCCTGGAGGAAGCCCGCCAGATCAGCGCCGGACCGCAGGTCTACCAGTTCTATTTCCACAAGGATCGCGGCCTCAACCACGAGATGATGGCGCGGGCGAAAAATGCCGGCGTGCAGGCGATGATGCTGACGGTCGACAGCATCACCGGCGGCAACCGCGAGCGCGACAAGCGCACCGGTTTTGCCATTCCCTTCAAGCTCAATCTCGCCGGCATGATGCAGTTCGCCATCAAGCCCTCCTGGGCGATCGACTGGCTGACGCATGAGCGCTTCGCCCTGCCGCAGCTCGAAAACCACGTCAAGATGGATGGCGGCGCGCTGTCGATCAGCCGCTACTTCACCGAGATGCTCGACCCTTCCATGTCGTGGGACGACGTGGCGGAGATGGTGCGCGCCTGGGGCGGGCATTTCTGCCTGAAGGGCATCATGTCGGTCGAAGACGCCAAACGCGCCGTCGAGATCGGCTGCACCGGCATCGTGCTGTCCAATCACGGCGGGCGCCAGCTCGACGGCTCGCGCAGCGCCTTCGATCAGCTCGCCGAGATCGTCGATGCCGTCGGCGACCGGATCGACGTGATGATGGATGGCGGCGTGCAGCGGGGCACGCATGTCCTCAAGGCCTTGTCGCTGGGGGCGAAGGCCGTCGGCCTCGGCCGCTACTATCTCTTCCCGCTTGCCGCGGCCGGACGGCCCGGCGTCGAACGGGCGCTGGAGACGATGCGCACCGAGATCGAACGCGGCATGAAGCTGATGGGCTGCACCTCGGTCGACCAGCTGACGCGGCGCAATCTGCGCTTCCGGTCCTGAGCGAACGGGATGTCGTTTTCGGGCCGCAGCCTTTCATGCGGATGCGGCCCGCAAACATCTCAGAACAGGCTGTAAATCGCCGCCGCCTCCTGTTTCAGCTTTTCCATCATCGACCGGTAAGGCCCCGGCCCATAGCTGATGCGGCCGACGCCGAGCCGTGCCAGAGTTTTCACATCGGGGGCGCCCGCCCGCATCATGACATTGACCGGCAACGACGATGCCGCGCAGATCTTTTCGATCAAACCGGGATCGATCAGGCCGGGCACGAAGAAGCCGTTGCCGCCGGCGGCCGCATAGGCCCTGCCCCGCTCAATCGCCTCGTCCACCAGACCGGCATGTTTTGCAAGATCGCTCTCGGCCAGGAAGAGATCGGTGCGGGCGTTGATGAAGAAGGGGATGTCCTTGGCCTCGGCCATGGCGCGAATGGCGCGGATGCGGGCCGCCTGGCTCTCGGCGGGATAGAGCCCCTCGCCGGCAACCACCCGATCTTCGAAATTGATGCCGACGGCGCCGACCTCGACCAGCCTGGCGACATTGGCCGCCGCCCCCTCGGGCTCCGCCGAATAGGCGCCTTCGAAATCGACGGAAAGCGGCAGGTCGACGAAATCGGTGATGGATTTTGCCGTCTCGACCAGCACCGACATCGGCAGCTTCTCGCCATCGGCATACCCGTGCGCTGCGGCGACCGACCAGCTTCCGGTCGCCAACGCCTTGGCGCCGGCTTCCGCCACCGCCTTCGCCGTGCCGGCATCCCAGATATTGTAGAGGACGATCGGATTGCCCTTCTGGTGAAGCGCGCCGAATGCTCGGGCCTTTTCAGTCTGGTTCATGCTGTCTCCTCCATCTTTGTTTCTGTGCTGATCTTCTCTTCATGGCGCAGCAGCCATTGCTTGCGCCAGAGGCCGCCGCCGTAGCCGGTCAGCGACCCGTCCGCGCCGAGGATACGATGGCAGGGCACGATGATGGCCAGCTGGTTGGCGCCATTGGCGCGGCCGACGGCCCGCACCACCTCCGGCCTTTGCATCTCCCTGGCGAGATCGCCATAGGCGCGCGTCCGACCGATCGGAATCTCCATCAGCTTTGCCCAGACATGCTTTTCGAAGGGCGTGCCGCCAAGCGCCAAGGACGTCCTGAAGACGCTGAGCCGGCCCTCGAAATAATCCCGGATCTCCGCCTCGATCTGATCGATGACGGGGGTGCGGCCGATCGCGACCGAGGAGCGGACGCGTTTCTGCAGCGCTTCGAGCTCGGCCGGCAGCGCCTTGCGATCGTGAAATTCGAGAAGATGCAGATGCGTCTTGTCGGCAACCGCGATCATCGGCCCGAGCGGCGTGTCGAACCAATCGGCAAAGAGCAGTTCGCGGTTCTGCGAAAGCGCCGGCGCCTTGCCGACGAGCCGCTGGAAAGCCGCGCGAAAGCCGCTCGGCGATTCGTATCCGGCTTCGATCTGCGCATCGATGACACGCGCCCCGTCCGCCAGCTGGCGGGCCGCTTCGCCGAGCCTGATGTAACGGACGATATCGTGGAAGGTCATGCCGAGCGCCCGTTTGAAGGCGCGGCGCACGGTCGAGGGATCATGGCCGCGGCGCACGAGCTCGTCCTCGCTCCAGCGAACCTCCGGCTCGGCCTCGAGCCGGGCCAGCAAGGCGTCGACGACCGGCTCCCGGCCCGGCTGCTCCAGCGGCCTGCAGCGCCGGCAGGGACGAAAGCCGGAATGCATGCAGGCGGCGATCGTCTCGAAGAACAGGGTGTTTTCCCGCTTCGGCTTGCGCGCCGGGCAGGTCAGACGGCAGAAGACGCCGGTCGTCTTCACGCAGACGTAGGCCTGACCCTCGTAATCGGCGCTGCGCGCGATCAGGGCGTCATAGAGTGTGTCATCATCGGGGCGTTCGAACAGCATGTCCGCTTTCTACCATTCCGCGCCTGCCGCGTCCGCCGAAAATCGGGCGTCTATTTTAAAGACTTATTCCGTTCGCGCAGGGATATCCCTCATTGTACACGAACGATCGGTGGATTGAGATTGGAGGAAACAGAAGCTCAACGATGGCGGCAGCTAGCGCCCGCATAATGCAACGTTGAGGACTGCGCGTCGATTCGCTAGATGTTTAGTCCCCGACGTTTGATGGTGCAGTATTTTCCTTGCTTCGATGCAACCGTCTAACTATGAGCGCGAGAGTGTTTTTCCCGATCAGTTGTGAGGGGGTACAGTGCTCAAAACATTCTCGTTACGGGGCAGACTTGGTCGTCTTCGCTATTTACTGTTCAATCTGGCAGTCGTCGCTATCGCCGCGGCCGCAGTATTCACGCTCACTCGCCTACTGACGCTGGTCGGAACTCGGCCGGCGTTTTCAATGGTTCAGGGGTTAGTCCTCCTAACCTATGTGCTGGCTATCATTGCCAGCCTTTGCCTGATGGTGAGGCGACTGCATGACTTCGATCAGAGCGGCTGGTGGACGCCTTCCGTCTTTGTGCTTCACTTGGTCTACAGCTATTACGAGGCAGTTGGCTCTCTGATCGGGGAAATTCTCATGGGCAGCTTTCTGCTGGCGGTCCATCTTGCAATCATCCTCACCCCTGGCTCGAAGAATCCCAACAGGTTTGGCGAAGTCCCCGGCTCCGCCGGGGCGCCCGTCGTGATCCCGTGATCTTGGACCGAATGGCGATGTGGCGCAGGTAACCGGCAGTGATTTCGTTAGTCAAAAGGCTCGGCGGGTGGACGTATCGGCATTTGCTGCGCTCCTCGCCAGACCGCCTCGGCGATAGCGCGGACCGCTTCGGCTGCCACCGCCGGTATCAGCGCCTCCGGTCCTTGTCCCTTCGCCGTCATGTCCGACCGAACACCCTTACATTCCGAAACCCACGGCCGCGCTTCACGAATGGAATAAGTCTTCTATTTTACTCTTGTCGATTTCTTTGCGGTCGCAGCCATGCCATAAGACCGCATGACAAAGATCGACCGCACCCCCGAAAAAGCCGATTTCGACCACGTTACCGACTGGGTTTTCGACCTCGACAACACGCTCTATCCGCATCACGTCAATCTCTTCGCGCAGATCGACAGGAACATGACCGCCTATGTTGCCGCACTCTTACAGATGGAGCGGGAAGAAGCGCGCAAGCTGCAGAAGCAATATTATCTCGAGCATGGCACGACGCTGCAGGGTCTGATGATCCATCACGGTATCGATCCGAACGACTTTCTCGAAAAGGCGCATGCAATCGATTATTCGGCGCTGATGCCGCAGCCGGAACTCGGGCAGGCGATCAAGGCGTTGCCGGGGCGTAAATTCATCTTCACCAACGGCAGCGTCAAGCATGCCGAGATGACGGCGGGAGCGCTCGGCATTCTCGAGCATTTCGACGATATCTTCGACATCGTCGCCGCCGATTACGTGCCCAAACCGGCGCAGGCGACCTATGACAAGTTTGCGGCGTTGAAGCGCGTCGACACGGGCAAGGCAGCGATGTTCGAGGATCTGCCGCGCAATCTGACGGTGCCGAAGGCACTCGGCATGCAGACGGTGCTGCTCGTGCCGCGCAATCTGGAAGAGACGGTCGTCGAATGGTGGGAAAAGACCAGCGGCGAGGAGGATCACATCGATTTCGTCACCGACGACCTCGTTGCATTTCTCGGCAAGGTGACCAGATCCGGCGGCTTGAGCTTTTCCGGGTTAGATTGAAGCATTCTGTTGGCTCAAATGGAGTCGGATGGTCGACCGGCCGGCGCGCGTCGCAGCCCAGCGCTACGGCCAAGCCGGCCGGTCGATCAGCCGGCCCGTCTCAGCCAACCCGAAGGGCCGGGCATTTTTCCGCCAGGATCAGAGGCGCTCGGCTCGGACATACCTTGGGGTATGCCCGTCGCCAATCGCCTCTGCCCTGACGAAAACCTGCTCCGGCAGAATGCTTCAATCTAACCAGGAAAAGCTCTACCGGTCACCTTACCAAAGTTTCACCCAGCTTACCGATGTTTAACTGGGTCTTTTGGGTCCGCTGCCCTAGCCTCTTTCGTCAAGGGACACCTTACGAAAGGGAAACACGATGTACCGCAACAAGCTGATAGTGGCAGCGCTCTCCTCCGTCCTCATTTTCGGCGGAGCCGCCGGGGCAAGCTTTGCCGCACCCGGCAACGGGCCGCGTCCGCATCATGCCGGCATGGACGGTCCGGGCCGCGACGCCTTCCTCGAAATCACTTATGTCCGCATGCTCAAGGAGTTCGACGCGAACAAGGATGGCAAGGTCTCCAAGGAGGAAGCGACCGGCGGCCTCGACAAGATCTTCGCCGCGATCGACACCAACAATGACGGCTCGCTGACTCCAGGCGAAATCCGCCAGTACCGGCAGACCCAGCTGCAGGCGATGAAGGATCAGCACAAGCAGGAGGCCGGCGGCGAAAAGGACGCGAACGCCGCGCCCGACATGCCGGATAACGAGGCCGGGCGGCCGCCCCGCGACGGGCATGACGGCCATCACTGGATGCGCCATGGCGGCACCTTCATGCGCGCCTCGATGATGATGCGCCGGGCCGACACCGACGAGAACGGCCAGGTTTCCAAACAGGAAGCGGTTGCCGCCTTCGACAAGCTGTTCACCCGCATGGACCGCAACAAGGACGGCGTCATCTCGATCGACGACATGCCGGACCGGCCGCTCCTGTAAGGCTGGACGAACCATTGCTCCGCTCTTTCCCCGCTCCGGCGGGGAAAGGGACAACTCTCGCGATCGGGACCTGCGCTCAGGCCCTATTCTTAGTGCTCGTAGAAATCCTGGACGATCTTCCATGCGGCGTCGGCCGTGTCGACGAAGCTGATCAGCTTGACGTCATCAGGCGCGATCGTGCCGAATTCGGCCAATGCCTCGAAATTGATGATGCTGCGCCAGAAGGCCTCGCCGAACAGGATCAGCGGCAGCCGCTCCATGCGGCCGGTCTGGATCAGCGTCAGGCATTCGAAGAATTCGTCGAGCGTTCCGAACCCACCGGGAAAGACCGCGATCGCCTTGGCGCGCACCATGAAATGCATCTTGCGAATGGCGAAATAGTGGAAGTTGAAGCTGAGCTCCGGCGTCACATAGGCGTTCGGCGCCTGCTCGTGCGGCAGCACGATGTTGAGGCCGATCGAGGGTGCGCCCTCGTCGGCCGCGCCGCGATTGCCCGCCTCCATGACGCCGGGACCGCCGCCGGTGACAATGACATATTCCTGGAAATCGAAGCTGGCCGAATATTTCGAGCAGAGCCGGGCGAATTTGCGGGCCTCGTCATAATAGACGGACGCCGCCTCCAGATTGACGCGCTGGATGTCGTTGCGCGCCGCCCAGGCGCTCTGGCCGGGGGCGGGAATGCGGGCGCCGCCGAACATGACGACGGTCGAGCGGATGCCGCGTTCCGTCAGCATCATCTCGGTCTTCAGCAGCTCCAGCTGCAGGCGGATCGGCCGCAATTCCTCGCGGCAAAGGAAATCCTCGTCGACATAGGCAAGGCGATAGGCAGGCGACATCGTCTGCGGCGTCTTCGGCACGGCTTGGGCCCGCTGCCTGTCGGTCGAACTGCTTTTCAGCGGGTCCCATACGCCATCCTTGCGCCTAGAACCGCCGTTTCGTCCCTTCGCCATGTCGAAATGCCTTTCAGTACTGCCGGCCTTAGTGCCGGATATGTCGCTATAACGCCTTGAAACCAGATTGATCCTGCCCGAAAAATAATTCCATTCTACGGGCGCATGCTGTAGAGCAGGACACAATCCCGCCAACCGCAATTCCGGAGACTGCGCCGTCTCCACGATAAAGATCGAAGTTTAAGGAATTCCCATGAGCGCCACCGACCTCGCATCCCTCGAAAAGACCATCGAAGCCGCCTTCGACAATCGTGACAATGTGAACATGTCGACAAAGGGCGAGGTCCGCGATGCTGTCGAAGCAGCACTCGATCTGCTGGATGCCGGCAAGGTCCGCGTGGCGACCCGCGGCGCCGACGGCGCCTGGACGGTCAATCAGTGGCTGAAGAAGGCGGTGCTCCTGTCCTTCCGCCTCAACGACATGGAAGTGGTCAAGGGCGGCTCGGGCAATTCCACCTGGTGGGACAAGGTTCCCTCGAAATTCGAAAACTGGGGCGAGAACCAATTCCGCGCCGCAGGCTTCCGCGCCGTGCCCAACTGCGTTGTGCGCCGCTCGGCCTATATCGCGCCGAACGCCATCCTGATGCCCTCCTTCGTCAATCTCGGCGCCTATGTCGGCGAAGGCACGATGGTCGATACCTGGGCGACGGTCGGCTCCTGCGCACAGATCGGCAAACATGTGCATCTCTCCGGCGGCGTCGGCATCGGCGGCGTGCTGGAGCCGATGCAGGCCGGCCCGACGATCATCGAGGACAATTGCTTCATCGGCGCCCGCTCCGAAGTGGTCGAGGGCTGCATCATCCGGGAAGGCTCCGTGCTCGGCATGGGCGTTTACATCGGCAAGTCGACCAAGATCGTCGACCGCGCCACCGGTGAAGTGATGTACGGCGAAGTGCCGCCCTATTCCGTCGTCGTCGCCGGTTCGATGGCCTCGGCCAATGCGACGATGGCAAACGGCCAGCCGGCGCCGCACCTCTACTGCGCCGTCATCGTCAAGCGCGTCGACGAACAGACCCGCTCCAAGACCGGCATCAACGAGCTGCTCAGAGATTGATGACACCGGCACATTGATCCGTTAAACAGACGGCGTCTTTTTACGCGAGGCGGCTCCGCCTTGCCATGTCTTTGCCATTCCCGCCGGATAGTTCGACGCCATGACCGCTACCGACCCCGTCGCCAATCTCCAGACGTTGATTCGCTGCCCGTCCGTGACGCCCGCCGAAGGCGGCGCGCTCACGGCGCTCGACGCCATGCTCGCGCCGCTCGGCTTTACGGTCGACAAGGTGACGGCACGCGAAGAGGGCACAGCCGATATCGAGAACCTCTATGCCCGCCTCGGCGGCGACGGCCCGCATCTGATGTTTGCCGGCCACACGGATGTCGTGCCGGTCGGTGACGAAGCGGCCTGGACACATCCGCCCTTTGCCGCCGAGATATCAAAGGGCGAGCTCTTCGGCCGCGGCGCCGTCGACATGAAGGGCGGCATTGCCTGTTTCGTCGCCGCCGTCGCCCGCCATATCGAGAAGAACGGCGCGCCGGCCGGCTCGATTTCCCTGCTGATCACCGGCGACGAAGAAGGCCCGGCGATCAACGGCACCGTCAAGCTGCTGCAATGGGCCACGGAGCGCGGCGAGCGCTGGGACGCCTGCCTGGTCGGCGAACCGACCAATCCCGACAGGCTCGGCGACATGATCAAGATCGGCCGTCGCGGCTCGCTATCGGGCAGGATCACCGTGCACGGCGTGCAGGGCCATGCCGCCTATCCGCACCTTGCCGACAATCCGGTGCGCGGCATCGTCCAGCTGACGCAGGCGCTGATGGATCCGCCCTTCGACGGCGGCACCGATGATTTCCAGCCGTCGAACCTCGAAGTGACGACGGTCGATGTCGGCAATCCTGCCACGAACGTCATTCCGGCAAAGGCATCGGCAAGCTTCAACATCCGCTTCAACGACAGCTGGACCGTCGATACGCTGCGTGCGGAAATCCTGCGGCGGCTCGATGCCGCCGCCGGCAACGGCCAGCTGCGCCCGGGCCGGGAGCCGGTGAAATACGATATCGTCTGGGCCGACCGGCCGAGCCACGTCTTCCTCACCCGCAACAATGCGTTGATCGCCTCGCTGTCTTCGGCCGTCGAAAGCGTCACCGGCCGGTCGCCAACGCTTTCGACCACCGGCGGCACGTCGGATGCCCGCTTCATCAAGGACTATTGCCCGGTCGTCGAGTTCGGCCTGGTCGGTCAGACGATGCACATGGTCGACGAACGTGTCGCCGTTGCCGATCTGGAGACGCTGACGACGATCTACGAGACCTTCATCGACCGCTGGTTCGCCCATGCCGGGTCTTAAGGAAGTCCAGTATTATCTGGCCGGCCTGTGGCTGCTGATCCGGATGGATCCGCGCGGCTTCCGCTTCCTCGATCTGTCGGAGCGTGGCGTCAACCGCTCGTTCTGGGCGATGGCCTGGTGCCTGCCGCCGATGGGTATTTCCTGGCTCTGGTGGCGACAGGCCTTCCTGCGGTCGATGCCGCCGGAAGCCGATGTCAATTTTGCCTTTTTTGTCAGGCTCGGCCTCGTCGAGGTCGCCAACTGGTTCGTGCCGCTGGTCTTTGCCGGGGTGCTGCTGCTGGCCTTCCGCATGGGCGAGCGCTTCGCCCCCGTCGTCGTCAGCGTCAATTGGCTCGGCGTGCCGCTCTCCTATATCAACGGCCTGCTGCTGGCGCTGGTGTTCTTCCTGCCCGGCACGGTCGGCCTCGTCTCGCTGCTGCTGCTCGCCTTCATGCTGGCGCAGGTCTTCGCGCTGGCGCGCATCCTCAGGATGATCTGCCATGATCACGCGCTGATGGTCGGAGCACTGACGCTGGTGCTGCTGGTGCCGTCGATGATCCTTTCGGAATATCTGCAGCACTTCCTCGGCATCTATCCCGCCTGAGCCGGGCCGCGGAGGCTCTACGATAGATCGTCACCGTCATCGGTGTCAGTAACCGGCCTGCGGCGGTCGGTGATCACCTCGGGATAATCCACCTGCAGGAAATAGAGCCCGTCGGGCGGTGCCACCGGGCCGCAGGCCTTGCGGTTGCGCGCTTCGAGTGCGGCCTCGACATCGTCGGGCGTCCACTTGCCCTCGCCGGCGAGCTTCAGCGTGCCGGCGAAGGAACGGATCTGGTTGTGGAGGAAGCTCTGCGCGGTGGCGCGGATCTCGATCAGCGCGCCGCTGCGCGTCACGTCGAGCCGGTCGAGCGTGCGCACCGGGCTGTTTGCCTGGCAATGGGCGGAGCGGAAGGTGGAGAAATCGTGCCGGCCGACCAGCCGCTGGGCGGCGGCGTGCATGACCTCGTGGTCGAGTGTCTTCGGCACCCACCAGGCCTTGCCGGCGTCGAGCGCCAGCGGCGCCCGCCGGCTGACGATACGGTAGAGATAATGGCGCCTGAGCGCCGAGAAGCGGGCATCGAAGAATTCGGGAACCGCCTCGACGTCGAGAATGGAGACGCGCTCGCCGGCAAGCCTCAGATGCGCGTTCAGCGCATTCTGCAGCTGATAGGGCGACCATTCCTTCGAAAGATCGGCATGGATTACCTGTCCCATGGCGTGCACGCCGGAATCCGTGCGGCCGGCGCCGCGGACCGAAACGGTCTCGCCGGTCAGCGACAACACCGCCGCTTCGATGGCGCCCTGCACCGAAGGACCGTTCTCCTGCCGCTGCCAGCCGACATAGGGGCCGCCGTCATATTCGACGGTCATGCGGAAACGCGGCATCAGGAAAGCCTCGTGCCGGCGGCAAGCGGCGTACCGCGGAGGAAATCCGCCGCGGCAAGCGGCTTGCCGCCCGCCTTCTGCAGCCTGGTCAGCCGCACCGCGCCAGAAGCACAAGCGACGACGAGGTCGTCGGTCAGCAACTGCCCGGCAGCGCCCTCTCCCTCAGCCAGCTCCGAGCCGAGCACCTTCACCCGCTCCGGCCTGCCGCCGATCTCGACTTCGAACCAGGCGCCCGGAAACGGCGCGAGGCCGCGGATATGGTTGTGCACATCCGGCGCCTCCCTGGCGAAATCGATGCGCGACTCGGCCTTGTCGATCTTGGCGGCGTAAAGCACGCCGTCTTGCCGCTGCGGCGTCAGCGGCAGGTCGTTCATCTCCAACTTCACCATGGCCTCCGCCATCGCCTTGGCGCCGACCTGCATCAACCGGTCGTGCAGTTCGCCAGCCGTCATGTTCGGGCCGATCTCGACCTCGCGGGTCAGGGCGACGGCGCCGGTATCGAGACCCTTGTCCATTTTCATCACCATCATGCCGGTCTTTTCATCGCCGGCCATGATCGCCCGCTGGATCGGCGCAGCACCTCGCCAGCGCGGCAGCAGCGAGGCATGGCCGTTATAGCAGCCGTCGCGGGTGCCGTTCAAAACCGCCTCGGGCAGCAGCAGCCCGTAGGCGACGACGACGGCGACATCGGCCTTGAACGCGGCAAACCTCTCGCGCTCCTCCGCATCCCTGAAATTGACCGGCGTGAAGACCGGGAGACCAAGCAGCTCGGCCGCCTGATGCACCGGCGATTTCTGCAGATCGAGCCCGCGCCGCCCGCCCGGCCGCGGCGGCTGCGTATAGACGGCGACGATCCTGTGGCCGGCATCGACGAGCAGGCGCAGGGTCGGAACCGAGAACTCCGGGGTTCCCATGAAAATGATGCTAAGAGACATTCTATCTCGCCAATTGAGGATCAGCCGTCTTCAAACGGGTTTACGAGCTTGAGATCAAGCCCCTCGAAATCTCGGGTGTTGCGGGTGGCGAGCGTGGCGCCGTTTGCAAGGCAGATGGCGGCGATCATCGCGTCCTTGGTCTCCATCGGCCGTCCCGCCTTCCTGCGCTGCGCCGCCAGGAGGCCGTAACGATTGGCCGCGCTCAGGGAAAAACCGAGCACGCGGCCGGCAAATTCCGACTCGATCCTGTTGAAGTCGGATATCAATGTTGCCTTCCGCCTGCCGTCATCAAGAAGTTCAAGACCATAGCGCATTTCAGCGACGGCGATCGTCGTCAGGAAAAGCATCTCGACGTCGTAACCATCAAGCCAGCTCAATATCCGCTCGCTATGGGTCCTCCCCTGCAACTCGGAAATCACATTCGTATCGAGGACGATCATGTGTCGAAGCGCGGCGGTTCGCGGTCGTGTTCGTGACGAGATGCGGCGATAGCTTCCACTTCCTCATCGCTCAACTTTTCATCGCTCATCAGCGAGCGCAGGCGCTGCCCGGCGGAAGCCCCCGAACGCCCGACCGCAATCTGCCGGCGGATGATTTCGATCGCCTCTTCCGAAAGGCTGCGGCCATTACGCTGCGCGCTTTCCTGAAGTTGCCGCTTCATTGCGTCCGGAACATCGCGAATAAGCAGGTCACCCATTCGGCACCTCCATTATGATATCAACGATATCATAATGCTTTGTCGAATCATTTTCAACGCAACGCTCAGAGCGCCTTCGATTTCGCCGCCTTGGTGAACTTCTTGATCACCATCTCCCGCTTCAGCCGCGAGATATAATCGATGAACAGCACGCCGTTCAGATGGTCGATCTCGTGCTGCAGGCAGGTGGCGAGCAGGCCGTCGGCTTCCACCATCTGTTCCTTGCCGTTACGGTCGAGATATTTGACCGAGACGACAGCCGGGCGCTCGACCTCGGCATAATAATCGGGAATCGACAGGCAGCCTTCCTCATAGACCGAGCGCTCGTCGGAGGATTTGACGATCTCGGGGTTGATGAAGACCTGCGGCTGCTTTTCCTCACCCTCGCGCGACACATCGATGACGAGCATGCGGCGCGGCACGCCGATCTGGATGGCGGCAAGGCCGATGCCCGGCGCGTCATACATAGTTTCCAGCATGTCGTCGGCAAGGCGCTGCAGGTCGGCGTCCACCCGCTCGATCGGCTGGGACAGCTGGCGGAGAATGGGATCGGGAAGAATGATGAGTGGCTTGATGGTCATGGGCGTTCCCATAACCCATCTTTTCTCACTATGGAATTATCCGGCGGGCGGGGAAGACGCTTTTTTGCATCCCCGCCCGGAATTTTGCCATATTCGCGTCAAGCCGCACGGCGGGCAGCGGTGACGGCGCGGCCTTCCGGCCGGGCGCGGAAGTGCTGCAGCAGCTCGATCAGCTTGCCCACCTCATCGGTGAGGCGGCGGGTTTCCGCCGAGGTGCGCTCGACCATGCCGGAATTCTGCTGGGTGATTTCGCCCATGCTGCGGATCGCCACGCTGACCTCGTTGACGCCGGTTGCCTGATCGCGGGCGGCGGCGGCAATATCGGCGACGAAGCGGTTGATGATATCGATGCGGCTGATCATGTCGTTCAGCGCCTCGCCGGTGCTGGAGACGATGCCCACACCCTGATTGACCTGGGTCGAGCTCTGCGAGATCAGGTTCTTGATCTCCTTGGCGGCTTCAGCCGTACGCTGGGCGAGCTGGCGGACTTCCTGGGCGACGACGGCAAAGCCCTTGCCGGCATCACCGGCGTGCGCCGCTTCGACGCCGGCATTCAGCGCCAGCAGATTGGTCTGGAAGGCGATCTCGTCGATGACGCCGATGATCTTGGAGATTTCGGTCGAGGATTTTTCGATGCCGGCCATCGCCGAGACGGCGCTGGTGACGAGTTCACCTGAATTCTTCGCCTTCTGCTGTGTCTCACGCACGGCGCCGGAAGCCTTTTCGGCATTGGCGGCGGTCTGGCCGACGCTGACGGAAAGCTGCTGCAGGGCGGCCGAGCTTTCCTCGACGCCGGCTGCCTGCTGGGCGGTGCGCAGCGCCAAGTCGTTCGTCGCATTGGAAATGACGTCGGCACCGCTCATGATCTGGCCCGACGTGTCGCGCACGGATGCGAAGGATTGGCGAAGGGCGCTGACGGCGCGGTTGTAATCCTCGGCCATCTGCCTGAAATCACCCGGCAGGTCGGATGGCAAAGTGGCTTCGAGATCGCCGTTCGACAGTGCTTCCAGGCCGCGGCGCAGCTGCTCCAGTGCGATGGCCTGGTCGGATTGCGCCTTGGCGCGCTCCTCTTCCAGCGCACGGCGCTTGGCTTCCAGCGTCTCGAGATAGACCGAGATGGAATAATCCATGTCGAGCATGCCTGATTTGATGACGGCGGACAGCTTCTCGGCCAGTTGCCTGCCCTGCTGGCGCGCGAAGACCGACGGCCACTGCTTCTCCATGATGCCCTTGACGAGCTCGGACATGACGATGGCATAGCCGCCGATATACCAGCGCGGCTCCAGCCCGATGCGGGCATGCGTGCGGCCGACGGCAGTCACGCCTTCGACATAGCGCTCATCAAACGCACCGCTTGCAAGATTGGCCCAATGATCCTGCTGCCGCTTCTTGGCATGGCCGACATGGTTCCTGTCCGTGAAGAAGCTCGAGACAGCGGGAGTCCTGGCGATCTTGGCGTAGAATTTATCGAGGGCGCCGCCGATCAGCTCGGCAATCACAGGGCGCAGCTCCCGCATCGACTTGCGCGCCGCCTCGTCCAGTTCGATGAAATCGAGACGCTGCTTGAGCGCGCTGTCGGTCTGCTGGGATGTCATGGGTATCTCTGTATTTGGCGCGACGGCGCGGGAGGGAATTCTGCGTCACAGCTTTTGGCGAATATGGTTGAGCAATCGTTAAATCCGGCCGCGATTTTCCGCGTTGGCCGGCAAGGCGCGGCGGCCTCCAGAGATATTGAGGAGCGCCGATTTCGTTCACGTTTTGATCTATATCTTGCCGCATCTTCTGTTATGGTTGCGCCATGACCGTCATTTCCGAATCGCTCGCAGCTTCCGTCGCCTCGATCAGCCCGGCCATGCTGGCGCTGGC
The DNA here is from genome assembly GCF_002531805.1 of Rhizobium sp. M1. Taxonomy (NCBI): domain Bacteria; kingdom Pseudomonadati; phylum Pseudomonadota; class Alphaproteobacteria; order Hyphomicrobiales; family Rhizobiaceae; genus Rhizobium; species Rhizobium sp. M1. The sequence continues at coordinate 91,918 of NZ_NWSW01000021.1, forward strand.
CGGCGGCGTTCTTGCAGCCCTCATCCTGCTGGTGATCGTCCTTTCTCTGCGCGCCGCCAGCCTTCGCCGCGAACAGGCGGAGGAGGCGGATCTGCGCGCCAGGGAAAGTGCGATGCGCATGGCCGAGCTTTTGAAAATCCAGGCGGAGATGCAGGGCCGCATCACGGCCATGGCCGAGGTCTTCGGCGCGCGGCAAAGCGAACTCAACCAGTCGATCAACCAACGCCTCGACGGCATGTCGCAGCGCATGAGCTCAACGATCACCGAGCAGACCAAATCGACGCATGAAAACCTGCAGCGGCTGCAGGAGCGGCTGGCGGTCATCGATGCGGCGCAGAACAATATCCAGACGCTCGCCAAGGACGTCGTCGGGCTGCAGGCGATCCTTTCCAACAAGCAGACGCGCGGCGCCTTCGGCCAGTCGCGGATGGAGACGATCGTTGCCGACGGCCTGCCGATGGGCGCCTACGCCTTCCAGCAGACGCTGTCCAACGGCTCGCGGCCGGACTGCACGATCCGCATGCCGAACGGCGCGCCGCCGCTCGTCATCGACGCGAAATTCCCGCTCGAGGCCTGGAACGCCATTCGCGACGCCGGCAGCCCCGAGGCCGGCAAGCTCGCCGGCCAGCAGTTCCGCCGCGACATGGAGATCCATATAAGGGATATTGCCGAGAAATACCTGATCCAGGGAGAAACCCAGGATACCGCCTTTCTCTTCGTGCCGTCCGAATCGATCTTTGCCGAGCTCCACGAAAATTTCGAGCCGGTGGTGCAGAAGGCGCACCGGGCGCGCATCGTCATCGTCTCGCCGTCGCTGCTGATGCTGTCGATCCAGGTTATCCAGGCCGTGCTCAAGGACCAGCGCATGCGGGCGCAGGCGCATCTGATCCAGGGCGAGGTGGCGCTGCTGATGGACGATCTCGGCCGCCTCGACGAGCGGGTGCGCAAGCTGCAGGGCCATTTCGCCATGGCGCAGAAGGATGTCGACATGGTCGTCACGTCAGCCGACAAGCTCACCAGGCGCGGCGCCAGGATCGAAGCGCTGGAATTCGAGGCGGGCGGCGATGCCAGGCCGGCCCGCGACGGCGAGACCCCGGCCAAATCGGTGGAAAGCCGCACCGGTCTTCTCAAGCTTCGGGTGGTTGACGAGGAGTGACCGCTTCGGGCAGTGTCTGCCCCGCATTTCATACAAGAGTTGGAACATGACGTCGCCCGCGTGTTCCAAAGGACGGGACATCCTCATGATCACAGTTTTCGGGTCCATCAACATGGATCTCATCGCCACGACCGCGCGCCTGCCGAAGCCCGGCGAGACGGTCGCCGGCAACGGATTTGCCACGGCCGCCGGCGGCAAGGGCGCCAATCAGGCGCTGGCAGCCCGCCGCGCCGGCCGCTATGTGCATATGGCCGGCGCCGTCGGCAAGGATGGTTTTGCCGCCGACGCACTCGCCCTGCTCGATGACGCCGGAACCGACCTCTCCCTGGTCAAGCATGTCGACGGTCCCACAGGCACGGCGCTGATCCTCGTCGGCGGCGATGGTGAGAACATGATCGCCGTGGTCCCCGGCGCCAACGGCTTGGTGACAGCTGGCGATGCCGAGACGGCGGTCGGCAGGATGAACGAAGGCGATATCCTGATGCTGCAGCTCGAAGTGCCGGTCGATGCCGTCGAACGTGCACTGTCGGCTGGCCGCGCCAAGGGCATCACCAGCATCCTCAACCTCGCGCCGCTGATCCCCGATGCGCCGCGTCTGGGGCGCCTGGCCGATATCGTCATCGCCAACGAAACCGAGTTCGAGCGGCTCGCCGGACAGGACGGCATGGACGCCGAAGCACGCGAGGCAGCCCTTCACCGCCTGCACCAGGAGACCGGCCAGACGCTGATCGTCACACTCGGCGGCGATGGCGTCATCGCCATCCGCGACGGGGTCATTTCCAGGGCGCAAGGCCTGAAAATCGATCCGGTCGATACGGTGGGGGCGGGAGACACCTTCTGCGGTTATTTCGCCGCAAGTCTCGATGACGGCCTCGATTTTCCCACCGCGCTGCGCCGGGCGGCCGTCGCCGGCTCGCTCGCATGCCTCAAGGCGGGAGCGCAGCCATCGATCCCGTCAAGCAAGGACGTCGCGGACAGAATATAGTTTCAGTCTCTTTGCGAAGCCGCCGAGAAAACCCGTTAGTTTTGAGGGAATTTCTGCGGTTTTCCTTGCCTCGACCATTCGAGTTTCATTCAAATTTAAGGTATTTCCGGCGATCTTCCTCGTGATCGCCGGATCGTCGCGCTTGCGGATCCGCGGCTCATTCGGCTGCTCCATGACGGGGCGATGCCTTCGCTCCTGCGCCGGAGAATGCCCGTTCGGCGCATCCCATGCCCGAGGACTCCATGTTCATTTTTCGAATGAAATCGCTTGCGGCGAAGCTCATCGTCATCACCGGCATCGCCATCGCGCTTGTGCTGATCGTCTCGAACTTTTTCCTCATCGGCCAGACCCGGGACCGCGTCCAGACGCTGACGATGGATCAGGCCAATCTCGAGGCGAAATCGATCGCCAATGAGATCGCCGCCAATGTCGGTGAACTTGCCAGCGCCGCGCGCAGCATGACCGGTGTCATCGGCCGCGCCCATGAAGGCAAGTCGCTCGATCGCAAGGGCGTCATCAACGTCCTGAAGGCCAATATCGAGCAGAATGCCTTCGCCTTCGGCAGCTGGTTCTGCGAGAAGCTCGGCGCGTTTGACGGCAAGAGCACCGAGTTCGCCAACAACAAGGACGAGGGCGGAAACAAGAACGGCGTCTTCACGCCCTATTGGTCGAAGACCAAGGATGGCGGCGTCCAGTATTCGACTTTCGACGAAGATTATACTGCCGAATGGTGGAAGCTTGCCGCCGATAGCGGCAAGGGTGCGATCACGACGCCTTACATGGCCGAAGGCACCGACGTTCCGACGCTGCTGACCTCGATCGCCTATCCCGTCATGTCTGATGGTAAGATGATCGGCGTCGGCGGCGTCGACATCTCGCTGAAGTCGCTGACCGACAAGCTGCAGGCACTGCATCCTTTCGGCTCCGGCCGCGTGACGCTGCTGTCGCAGGCCGGCAACTGGATCGTCGCGCCGATCCCCGACCTGATGACCAAGCAATATGACGGCGAAGGCGCCGACATCGTCAAGGCGGCGCTGTCGAGCAAAGAGCCCGGCCTCGTCAGGAACCTGACCTATGACGGCCTCGATCCCTTCGACCGGGTCGTCTATCCCTTCGCCGTTCCCGGCGTCAACGCCACCTGGGTCGTGCTCGTCGACGTCCCGCATGCCGCCATCAACGCACCGGTCAAAGACCAGACCTATATGATGATCATCAACGGCCTGATCGTGCTCGGCGCCGTCATGCTCGCGCTCTATTTCGCCGTCCGTTCGCTGGTGCAGCGGCCACTCGGGGGGCTCGTCGCCAGCGTCAAGACGCTCAGCGATGGCCACTATGGCGAGCCGGTCGCAGCCCAGGATCGCAGCGACGAGGTCGGTTCGGTCGCCAAGGCGCTCGAAGGTTTCCGCTTTACACTCGCCGACACCAAGCGTCTCGAAGACGAGGCTGCCAGAGAACGGCAGGCGGCCGAGGCCGAGCGCGGCCGCTCGGAATCGGAACGCCAGGAATCGGTGTCGCTGCAGCGCCGTATCGTCTCGATTGTCGGCGCCGGCCTTTCCGAGCTGTCGCGGGGCAATCTCGGCCACCGCATCAGCGACGACTTCCCCGGCGAATACGGCAAGCTGAAGCAGGATTTCAACGCGGCGCTTGCAAGCCTCGAAGAGACCATCAACACCATGACCCTCAGCGTTGCCAATATCGGCTCGGGCACCGGCGAGATCAGCAACAGCGCCTCCGATCTCGCCAAGCGCACCGAACAGCAGGCGGCCAGCCTGGAGGAGACGGCGGCGGCGCTCAACGAGCTCACCGCGCAGGTCGATTCCAGCGCCGATAATGCCCGCACGGCGGCCGACAACGTCAGCCTCGCCTGCCAGGATGCCGAAAGGTCCGGCGAGGTGGTGCAGAAGGCGATCGCCTCGATGCAGGGGATCGAACAGTCTTCGACGGAGGTCTCGCGGATCATCGGCGTCATCGACGAGATCGCCTTCCAGACCAATCTGCTGGCGCTGAATGCCGGCGTCGAGGCGGCGCGCGCCGGCGAGGCCGGCAAGGGTTTTGCCGTCGTCGCCCAGGAAGTGCGCGAACTCGCGCAGCGCTCGGCCAACGCCGCCAAGGAGATCAAGACGCTGATCAACACCTCGGCCGTCCAGGTCAAGGAAGGCGTCGATCTCGTCGGGCGTGCCGGCGGCACGCTGCACAAGATCGCCGAACAGGTGATGGGCATCAACGACCTCATCCGGCAGATCTCGGCTTCGGCCAGCGAACAGGCGGTCGGGCTCAAGGAAATCAACCAGGCCATGAACCAGATGGACCAGGTGACGCAGCAGAACGCGGCGATGGTCGAGGAAGCGACCGCCGCCAGCGTGGCGCTCAACGACGAGGCGCAGACGCTGAAGGCGCTCGCCACACGCTTCCGGGTCTCCGGTTCGGGCAACGCTGCTCAGCTCACCGCCGTCGCCCAGCAGATGCGGGCGCCGGCTGCCCCAGCCGCCTCGCCTCGGGCCGCCGTCCCGGCAGCCCGCCGACCGGCCGCGCCGTCGCGCGGTTCCGCCGCCGTGGCGCAGGACAGCTGGGAAGAGTTCTGATCGTTCCGTTCCGTTCTATGATGAAAAAAGGCGCCTGCGAAATCAGGCGCCTTTTTTATCAGGAATAGAAGTGGTTCAGGCCGCGTTCGAGGTCTGCTCTTCGTTGAGGAAGGCGTAGATCGCAGAGGCGGAATCGGTGGCGCGCAGCTTTGCCACGAGATCATGATCACGCAGGACGCGGGCGATGCGCGACAGCGCCTTGAGATGATCGGCGCCCGCGCCTTCCGGCGCCAAAAGCAGGAAGACGAGATCGACCGGCTGGTCGTCCAGCGCTTCGAAATCGACCGGCTGCTCCAGCCGCGCGAAGATGCCGACGATCGAATGAATGTTCACCAGCTTGCCGTGGGGAATGGCGATACCGTTGCCGACGCCGGTCGAGCCCAGGCGTTCGCGCTGCAGGATGACGTCGAAGATCTCCCGTTCGGAGAGCCCGGTGATCCTTGCGGCTCGTGCCGCCAATTCCTGAAGCAACTGTTTCTTGGAATTTACTCTGAGGGCGGGAATGATCGCATCCTGATGGAGCAAATCTGCCAATGCCATTTCTTTTTCCTTCTGTCGCCGGGATCAGATGATGCGGGGGAGCGGCGGCGATACCGCCGCTCACCGCCCTGATCTCAGCCTTTGATATTGGCCGAATCGATCCAGCCAATATTCCCGTCGTGGCGACGGTAAACAATGTTCAGATGTTCCTTGCCGGGGCTGCGGAACAGGAGAAGCGGCTCGTCGGTCATGTCGAGCGCCATCACGGCGGTGGCGACCGACATGGTCTTCAGCTGCTTCGTGCTTTCAGCGACGATCGCCGGGGCGAAATCGTCGGGAATTTCATCCTCGTGATCAGGAACGGAGTCCATGACCGTGTAGGAGACTTCTGCAAAACCATTCAGGTGGTTTCCGGCATGATGGTCCTTCAGCTTGCGTTTGTAGCGGCGCAGACGCTTCTCGATGCGCTCGGAAGCGGCGTCGAAGGCAAGCTGGGGATCGGTTGCTTCGCCGGCGGCATGCAGCACCACTCCGCTGTCGAGATGAAGCTTGCAATCTGCCGAGAAACGAGAACTCGCCTTTTCGACGGTCACCTGGCCGGAATACCCCCCGTCGAAGTATTTCGTGATGGCCATACCAATTTGGTCCTCGATCTTTTGACGGAAGGATTCACCAATTTCCATATGTTTCCCGGATACACGCACACTCATGGAGTTTCCCTTCTTATGGTCGTTTGCGGGTATCAGTTTACGCCAAGCCTCAGGTTCATCCAAGCACTTCGCGCAATCTCAAGCAAGATCGGCGTGGGCCTGCGGGTCCTCGGTGCCCTTGGGATGATGGGGATAACTTCAAAAGGCGCTCACGGCGTCGATTGCGGCGGGCTTCTAGCCAGAGCTTACCAAAAAGTCAATAGGGCGGAAAATGGCCAGCGGCGATGCGCGGGGAACGTGCGGAGGATTCCTTGCCGACAGGCGCTCCCGACGATCACCGCTTCGATGGCCTTCAACGCTTCGCGCTTAAGCTGTGCCGCCCTACGGGTATCATTATTGCAGTGACACCACTGCTGTCCGGTTGGCGTCGACGGCTGCCTCTCACCCTGACCTACCGGGGTCGAGGTCCGCGGCTCGACCTGGCTGGTGGCGGGCGGCGACCTCTTAGAGCGACAATTGAATTGTCTAAAGCGCTGAGAAACGTTTGATACGCAATAGAATCAACACCGTGCAACAAGTCCACCAAATTTAGCCGGAGAGCGGTGTGGTGACACCTGATATGGCTGGCGATGCGGTCGAACCCGGCGCCTGGATGAGACCCGCGTCAGAAGCCCGCGACCTTGGCGAGCGCCCGCTTCTCGCGGCGGCGCTGGACCGAGGAGGCGATGTTCATCGCTTCCCGGTATTTCGCCACCGTGCGACGGGCGAGATCGATGCCGCCCTTCTTCAGCATATCGACGATATCGTCATCGGAGAGCACCGCGTCCGGGCTCTCCTGCATGATCAGGGCGCGGATCTTGTGACGCACGGCCTCGGCCGAATGGCTGTCGCCGCCTTCGACGGCGCTGATCGACACGGTGAAGAAATATTTAAGCTCGAAGAGGCCGCGCGGCGTCAGCATGTATTTGTTCGAGGTGACGCGGCTGACGGTGGATTCGTGCATCTTGATCGCCTCGGCGACCGTCTTCAGGTTCAGCGGCCGCAGGTGGTCGACGCCGTTGAGCAGGAAGGCATCCTGCTGGCGGACGATCTCGCTTGCCACCTTCATGATGGTTTTCGCCCGCTGGTCCAAGCTGCGCGTCAGCCAGTTGGCGCTCTGCAGGCACTCGGACAGGAAGGCATGATCCTCACCGTTCCTGGTCACGCGCGAAAAATACGACTGGTTGACCAGCACGCGCGGCAGCGTATCCGGATTGAGCTCGACCAGCCAGCCGCCGTCTGCCGACGGCCTGACGACGACATCGGGCATGATCGCTTCGGAAACACCCACCTCGAAACCGCTGCCGGGTTTCGGATTGAGCTGGCGGATCTCACCGAGCATGTCGAGAAGGTCTTCCTCGTCGACGCCGCAGAGCCGCTTCAGCGTGGCGAAATCGCGCCGCGCCAGCAGTTCGAGATTGTCGACCAGCGCCTGCATGGCAGGGTCGTAGCGGTCCTTCTGCCTGAGCTGGATCGCCAGGCATTCGGCGAGGCTGCGGGCGAAAACCCCCGGTGGATCGAGCGTCTGCAGGGCGGCAAGCACGTGTTCGACCTGTTCGAGGCTCGTGCCGAGCCGCTCGCCGGTCTCGACGAGATCGGTCTGCAGATAACCGGCATCATCGAGCTGATCGACGAAATTCTGCGCGATCAGCCGGTCGGTCATATCGGGCAGGATGAAGGGGATCTGCTGCGCGAGGTGGTCGCGCAGCGACAGCTGGCCGGCGACGAAATCGTCGAGATCATAATCGGCGCCCTCGGCGCTGCCCGGCATCGACTTCCACTGGCCGACAAGTTCCGGCGCATCGAGGCGCTGCGGCGCGCCGTCATCGGGAAAGACATTGGTATAATTGGCGTCGAGCTCGTCGTTCAGCCGGCCGGTGCTTTCGCTGCCGCCATTGTCGTACCAGTCGCTGGAGAGCGCCTCGGCGCGATTGTCGGCGCCGTCGTCCGAGCCGGCATCCTCCGGTGGCTGGCCAAACTGCTCGTCCTCACCGGCACCACGGTCGTCGCCGCCCTCGCCGTCATTCGATGGGAATTCGAGCAGCGGGTTCTTTTCCACTTCCTGGGCGATGAACTGGCTGAGCTCGAAATGCGTCATCTGCAGCAACTGGATGGATTGCATCAGTTGCGGTGTCATCACCAGGGACTGGCTCTGGCGCAGGAAAAGATTGGCGGACAGTGCCATGACGGACGCGAAACTCCCCTCAATTCCTCCGGGAAACCGCGTCCAGTTAACGCCTCAGGCCACGGAAACCAAGTTGGCCCAAAAATTGCTTTTTTATCTCATTTGGTCAAGCGGAACTAAGCGGCAAGGTGAATTTCCGCGCCGACGGGAGCATGACGGATTCCGATTTGGTCGAAAATCAGCCTGATCCGGCGTCAGAGGCTGAAATTGTCGCCGAGATAGAGCCGGCGCACTTCCGGATTGTTGACGATATCGTTCGCCCGGCCATGGGTCAGCACTTCGCCAGCATGAATGATGTAGGCGCGGTCGATGAGACCGAGCGTCTCGCGCACATTATGGTCGGTGATGAGAACACCGATGCCGCGCGCGGTCAGATGGTGGACGAGGTTCTGGATGTCGGCGACCGAGATCGGGTCGACACCGGCAAAGGGCTCGTCGAGCAGCATGAAGGTCGGGTCGGTCGCCAGCGCACGGGCGATTTCGAGACGGCGGCGCTCGCCGCCGGAAAGAGCGACCGCGGCACTCTTTCTGAGCTTCTGGATATGAAATTCCTCCAGCAGCTCGTTCAGCTTCTGCTCGCGCTCGGCCTTGTCCTTGACATGCACTTCGAGGACGGCGCGGATATTTTCTTCCACCGTCAGCCCGCGAAAGATCGAGGCTTCCTGCGGCAGGTAACCGACGCCGAGGCGGGAGCGGCGGTACATCGGCATGGCCGTGACGTCGTTGCCGTCGATTTCGATGGTGCCTTCATCCACCGGCACAAGGCCGGTGATCATGTAAAAACAGGTCGTCTTGCCCGCACCGTTCGGACCGAGCAGGCCGACGGCCTCGCCACGGCGCACCACCAGCGAGACGCCGTTGACAACGCGACGCGTCGCATAGGTCTTCGTCAGACCACGGGCGATCAGCGTTCCCTGATAGCGACTCTTGTCGGCGGCACCCGCAGCTTGTGGCTCGGGCTGGCCGAACATGGTGGATAGCGATGTTAATTTCACGTGGGAGGCCGGCTTCTCAGTTCTGCTTCTGCTGCTGCGCATTCGGCTGCGATTTCGGATCGAGCTGAATCTGGACACGCCCGCCGCAGCTTTCAAGCTCCGCCTGGCCGGTTTGCATGTGAACGGTCAGTTTGCAGCCGGTAAAGACGTTCGGCCCGTCCGACAGGATAACCTTATTGCCCTGATCCGCCGTCAGGGTGAATGTCTGCGAGGCCATGTCGAAATTGCCGTCATCAGCGGTCGCCGTCTGCGTGCCCGAGGTCAGCAGGACCTTGTCGGTCACCAGGATCTTGTCGATATCGGCACTCCCCGATGCGAGCGAGGCAGACTTTTCCGGCTGGGCGGCGGGCTGAGCCCCATCGGCGCCCGGCTTTGCCGCCTTGTCCTTATAATAGACGGTCATCTTGCCGGACTGCATCGTCGTCGTCCCCTGGACGACCTTGACGTTGCCGGTGAAGAGGGCGGTGTGCTCCTGGTCATGGATCTCGAGCTTGTCGCTTTCGATCTGGATCGGCTGGTCGTTGGAAAGCTTCATGCCCGACATCGAGGCCGTCGCCTGCTGCGCGCCGGCGCCCGAGGCCGTCAGGATAAGGGCAAACGCGCCGGCAATGAATGCTACGCCCGTCTTGCAAGCTGAAATGCGACAATCTTTTGTCATGGATGACCCGGCTGGTTAGGTGCCCTGTTTATGGATGGTGGATGGATCGACATTCATGCGAACATTCCCCTCGAATGTGATCACCCGCCCCTTATCTGTTATCTCAAGCGTCTTCGCAACAATGGAGGCATTGTCCTTGGTGATGGTGACGGGGTCGTCGCTGCGCATGTTGCCGCCCTTGATGTCGAGCCGGGCGGACTGGAATTTCGCGTTGAGGCCACTGCTCAGCACCAGGGTGAAGGGGGCCGTCATATGCAGATTGTCGGTGGCGCGGTTGTAATCGGCGGTCGAGGCGACGACGCGGGCGATCAGGCCGTCATTCATCGGCACGGCGGCCTTGATGGTCTCGAGCGTGATGAGATCGGGATTGCGGATATCCTGTAACGCTCGTTCAGCGAGCATCGAATAGTTGATGCCGTCGGAATTGCGGCCCGCGATCGCCGGCTTTTCCATCACGACCTTGCCGTTCTCGATCTTGGCACCTTCGAACTTGACGTTTTCGGGCAGGTAGATGCTGACCAGCGCCACCGCCGCGAGGCCAGCGGCGACGATGAGAGCGGCCACCGGCAGCAGGATCTTCAGCCGCCGCACGCGGGCGGAATGGAACAACGCATCGCCATAGGCGCTCCTGCCGGAGCCCACATAAGCGGCATTTCCGTTGTTCTTCAGGGTGTCGAGCATTGGTCTCGTTCCATCTGCGGTGATTGCCGCGCCTTATAACAAAGCCGGCCGCCAATCACAGTTCGTTTCGCATTATTACATTGGCTTGCCAATATGGAATTTTTTCTGCAACAAGCAACAAAACGGAAAAACATCAAAAAGTGGCATTCGTACGCGCCGCTGCCACCTATTTCACCGGATCGATCGGCGCCGTGCCGACGCCGGGCCAGCGCTGGAGGTATCTCATGGACAGTTCGATCATCGCCGATCGCCGGCGGCTGCGCCGCAAGCTCGGCTTCTGGCGCATCGTCGCGGTGGCCCTCGTCGTGGCGCTTGGTCTGGCCTTCTACGGCTTCGCCTTCGGCGGTGCCGGAACCGAGCGCCCGCATATTGCCCATGTGACGATATCCGGGCTGATCGTCGACGACGACGAGCTTCTGGAGCGGCTGAAGAAGGTCGAGACCAGCGATCAGGTGAAGGCAGCGGTGATTTCGATCTCCTCGCCCGGCGGCACGACCTATGGCGGCGAAAAAATCTTCAAGGCGATCCGGGCCATATCGGCCAAGAAGCCCGTCGTCTCGGACGTGCGCACGCTTGCCGCCTCGGCCGGCTACATGATTGCCACTGCCGGCGATACGATCATTGCCGGCGACAGCTCGATCACCGGCTCGATCGGCGTCATCTTTCAGTATCCGCAGATCCAGCCGCTGCTCGACAAGATCGGTGTGTCGCTGCAGGAGATCAAATCCTCACCGCTGAAGGCCGAGCCCTCGCCCTTCCACGAGGCGAGTGAGGAAGCCAAGGCGATGATCCGCAACATGGTGCTCGACAGCTACAACTGGTTCGTCGACCTTGTCGCCGACCGGCGCAAGCTTCCGCGCGAGGAGGTGCTGAAGCTCGCCGACGGCACGATCTATACCGGCCGGCAGGCGCTCAAGGCGAAACTCGTCGATACGATCGGCGGCGAGCCCGAAATCCGTGCCTATCTTAAATCGCGCGGGGTGGACGCCGATCTGCCGATGGTGGACTGGGACAAGAAGAGCAACACGCCGTTTCTGCTCGCTGGGGCTGTTACGCGGTTGATTACGATCCTCGGTTATGATGATCTCGTCAAAGGCCAGGATATCAATGGAATCCTGCCCCCAAAGTTGCTTCTTGACGGGCTGCTTTCAGTTTGGCAGGTTGGCCACGATTGATAAGAAATCAATAATTTAAGGGGGCGACTGTGATCAAGTCCGAATTGGTGCAGATTGTTGCGGCACGCAACCCGCATCTCTATCATCGCGACGTCGAAAATATCGTCAACGCGGTTCTCGACGAGATCACCGATGCACTGGCTGCGGGCAACCGCGTCGAATTGCGCGGTTTCGGCGCGTTTTCGGTCAAGAACCGCCCTTCCCGCTCCGGCCGCAATCCGCGCACCGGCGATACCGTCTTCGTCGAGGAGAAGTGGGTTCCCTTCTTCAAGACCGGCAAGGAACTGCGCGAGCGGCTCAATCCCGGCCAGGCCGACGAAGAGGATTGAGCGGCGCAACCGGCCTGCGGCGAAACCGCACTTGAACTTGAACTCGGTTTTCCTATTCTGCTAGCGCATCGGCCCGAAAATCGGAATCGATTTTCGGGCCGATGCGTAGATACAACGCGCCATTCGAAGAGAGCGGCGCCGTCCGACGCATGGAGACACCAATGGCCAAGAAGATCGTCAACCTCTTGATTCTGCTGCCGCTCGGCGTCATTCTCATCGTCTTCTGCGTTGCCAACCGGCAGAGCGTTACGCTCGCCTTCAATCCGTTCCGGCCTGACGATCAGGTGCTTGCGGTCTCCGCCCCCTTCTTCGTCTTCCTCTTCATCGCGCTGATTTCAGGCATGCTGATCGGCTCGGCCGCCACCTGGTTCAGCCAGGGCAAACACCGCAAGCGGGCACGCACCGAGGCCAAGGAAGCCATTCGCTGGCAGGGTGAGGCCGACCGCCACAGGACGCGCGCCGAGGATATCGCCGGCCAGCTGCCGTCGCGGTAAGAGCGTTGCCGGCGCGTCAAACCGGACAGAAGCTCAGCTCCTCATAATCGCCTTCCGGCGAGGCGCCGTTGCCGGTCACTGCAAAACCGTGGGAAAGGTAGAAGGCCTTCGCCCGCCGATTGTTCACCAGGCATTTCAGCCGGTATTTATGCTGCGGCCATTCCGGCAGCGCCTGCAGCAGCGCCGTGCCGGCGCCGAGGCCCTGGAATTCCGGTCTGATGTAAAGCATGTGAATGAAATCGTCTTCCGGCCAGAGCGACAGGAAGCCGGCAAGCCCGCCATCGGCATGCTCGCAGACGAGGATCGTCTCGCCATTGGTATGGGCGGCAAAATCCTCGTGATGGAATTTGCCGGGATCGACCCAGACGAATGTCTGGCGGCGCACGGAAAGATAGATTTCCGCAAGCATGTCCTGGTCTTCCGCCCGCGGCGGCCTGATGGTCCATGTCATGATGAGGGCTTAAACCAAGCTCCTGCCCGCGCCAAGCCCACCGCCAACGCCTTCGGCGCTTAATCGGCGGCCATTTTTGCGACGACGGCAGCGTTGAAATCCGAAAAGAAGCCTTCGGCCAGCCTCTGCGAGGTCGAATCGAGCAGGCGGGCGCCGAGCTGGGCGAGCTTGCCGCCGAGTTCGGCCCTCGCCCGGTAATGCAGGATCGTCTCACCGCCCCGCTCTTCGAGCACGACATCGGCGGCTCCCCTGGCAAAGCCGGCAAGGCCGCCCTTGCCTTCGGCCGACAGCGTATAGCTTTTGGGCGCATCGACATTGGCAAGCGTCAGCAGTCCATGAAAGGTGGCCGACAGCAGGCTGAACTTGACCCTGATCGTCGCCTCGAAGGTGTCGGGCGACAGCCGCTCGATGCTCTGGCAGCCGGGAATGCAGCCGCGCATGATGTCCGGATCGTTGAGCGCCGCCCAGACCATGTCCCGCGGCGCCGCGATGCGTTCTTCGCCGGTGAAATCCATTCGATAGCCCCATCTCCGATTCGCTCACCTTATCCCAACGGCAAAGCGCTTTGCCAAGGCGGAGGAATGTTTATCTGCGGGCTGGCGCCGCAGCGAGAAATTGACCGTACGGCATGCTCCAACATCCCTCATCCTGAGGCGCGCAGCCCATAGGGCGGAGCCTCGAAGGACACGCCGCAAAGCTGCTCCTTGCATTCATCCAAGGTCAGCGCACCCGCCTCGTCCTTCGAGGCCCCTGCGGGGTACCTCAGGATGAGGCTCTCTCTTGAGCCGCGGCCCGTGTCCGCTGCGCTTCTATGCCTTCATGCTCGCCTCCGACGACTTGAAATAGACGCCCCCGCCGGCGCGCAGTTGATCCGGCACGCTTTTCTGGGCTACTGCATAATTCAAAGGGCGCTGTGCCCGACAGAGACGCGGAAGAGCACGTTGAAACAGAAAGAACGCCGGCCGGGCCAGAAGAAAACGTCAGGTCCCTCCGGTGAAAGCCGCAGGGACGATCGGGCCGGCCGGCCGGCGAGGCCGGTTGCGCAGTCTGTGGCGGCCCGCGAGGCGGCGCGAGAGAGCGCAGTGCCGGTCGCAGCCGCGCGTCCGCTGACGACGCGCAGCGGCGAGCGGCCGGCGGAACGCGTGCCTGTCATTCTCGAATCGCTCGGCGCCGGCGATTTCCACCTGATCGACAGCGGCGACGGCCAAAAGCTGGAGCAATACGGCCCCTATCGCATCATTCGCCCGGAGGCCCAAGCGCTGTGGCGGCCTTCACTGGCGCCGCAAATCTGGGAGAAGGTCGACGCCGTCTTCACCGGCGATACCGATGAAGAAGGCACCGGCCGCTGGCGCTTCCCGAAGGCCGCACTCGGCGAGACCTGGCCGCTCAATTTGCTCGGCGTCGATTTTCTCGGCCGCTTCACCTCCTTCCGCCATGTCGGCGTCTTCCCCGAGCAGATCGTCCACTGGAGCTGGATGAAGGATCAGGTCGAAAAAGCCGGCCGGCCGCTGAAAGTCTTGAACCTCTTCGGCTATACCGGCGTCGCCTCGCTGGTCGCCGCCGCAGCCGGCGCCGAGGTCACCCATGTCGACGCGTCGAAGAAGGCGATCGGCTGGGCGCGCGAAAACCAGGCGCTTGGGCGCATGGAGAAGCTGCCGATCCGCTGGATCTGCGAAGATGCGATGAAATTCATCCTGCGCGAGGAGCGCCGCGGCAGCCAGTACGACATCATCCTCACCGATCCGCCGAAGTTCGGCCGCGGCCCCAATGGCGAAGTCTGGCATCTCTTCGAGCACCTGCCGTTGATGCTGGATGTCTGCCGCGAGATCCTGTCGCCGCAGGCGGCCGGCCTAGTGCTGACGGCCTATTCGATCCGCGCCAGCTTCTATTCGATCCACGAGCTGATGCGCGAGACGATGCGGGGTGCCGGCGGCGCGGTCGAATCCGGCGAACTGGTGATCCGCGAGGCCGGCCTCGACGGCAAAACGCCGGGCCGCGCCCTTTCCACCTCCCTCTTTTCCCGCTGGGTGCCCAAATGAGCAAGGACTTCCACGATCAGGGACCGCGCCGGGTCGGCCAGGTGAAGGAAGTCACCTCGCTCGCCAATCCGATCATCAAGGACATCAAGGCGCTGACGAACAAGAAGTCGCGGGAGGAAAGCGGGACTTTCCTCGCCGAAGGGCTGAAGCTCGTCATCGATGCGATCGAACTCGGCTGGACGATCCGCACGCTGGTCTACGCCAAGGCTGCCAAGGGCAAGCCGCTGGTCGAGCAGATGGCGGCCAAGACCGTCGCCTCCGGCGGGCTGGTGCTCGAAGTCAGCGAAAAGGTGATCGGCTCGATCACCCGCCGCGACAACCCGCAGATGGTCGTCGGCATCTTCGACCAGCGCTGGAAACCGCTCAAAGACATCCGGCCCAGGGAGGGCGAGACCTGGGTGGCGCTCGATCGCGTGCGCGACCCCGGCAATCTCGGCACCATCATCCGCACAGCGGATGCGGCCGGGGCTTCCGGCGTCATTCTGGTCGGAGAGGCAACCGATCCCTTTTCGCTCGAGACCGTGCGCGCCACCATGGGCTCGGTCTTTGCCGTGCCGGTCGCACGCGCAACGCCGGAGGAATTCCTCGGTTGGCGGAAATCGGCCGGCGTTTCCATTGTCGCCACCCATCTTGCCGGCGCGGTCGATTACCGCACGATCGACTACCGGAAGAAGCCCATCGTGCTCTTGATGGGCAATGAGCAATCCGGCCTGCCCGAGCAACTCGCCAAAGAGGCCGACGCGCTTGCCCGCATTCCGCAGCAGGGCCGCGCCGATTCCTTGAACCTCGCCGTCGCCACCGCCGTCATGCTTTTCGAGGCGCGCCGCCATCTCCTCTCACTTGCCGAGGGCAAATGACCGAACAGACGCATGCACGTCCCGCGCTCTTTGCGCGCCCAGCGCCGATCCTCTTCTTCATCGTCGCCGCCGTTCTCATCGACCAGATCGTCAAGATCGCCGTCGACCATTACCTGCCGCTGCAAGAAGCCGTGCCTGTTCTTCCGATGCTGGCGCTCTACCGCACCTATAATCTCGGCGTCGCCTTTTCGATGCTGTCGGGCATGGACGGCTGGTTCATCGTCGGCATGCGGCTCATCATCGTCGCCTTCGTCATCTGGCTGTGGTACCGCACCGCCAAGGATCGCTGGCTCGCCCATCTCGGTTACGCGCTGATCATCGCCGGCGCGATCGGCAATCTGGTCGACCGCTTCGCCTACGGGCATGTGATCGACTACATCCTTTTTTACACCGAAAGCTGGTCCTTCGCGGTCTTCAATCTCGCCGACAGTTTCATCACCATCGGCGCGGCCTGCGTCATTCTCGACGAGCTGCTGCTGCCGAAAAAGGCCGGCCGCTAAAATCTTATCGAATTCCTGAAGGCATTCGGAAGGGGCCTCATGTTAGCCATATAGCATGCACAACCTGGGACAGTTGCAGGAAAGATTGTCCGCCGCCTTCGGCGGACCCGCCGCCAAGCCGCATCAGGAGCGGATGGGGCAACCCTCCCCGCGACCACATGCGGGGGCACCCGCGGAAGCCAATCGGCGCCAGGCGCCCGCCCCGACACGGCGCCTGCTGTTCTACTGGCTGAGTGGCGTCGGCCTCCTTGCCGCAACGATCCTCATGCTGCTTGCCCATGCCGGCCATCCGCTGCTGCTGCCAGGCGGGCTTGTCGTTCTCGGCCTTGCGGTGCTTGCCGGTTACCTCGTCCTGACGATCCGCCGGCGCGGGGCAAACACGCCCGGCCGCCAATCCCTGCCGGAGCGCAACGACGGCGCAAAGCTGTTCGCCGACGTGCACGACGTGCTCGGCGACATCACTGTCGGCCGCACCATGGACCGGCGCATCATCTCCGCCAATGATACGTTTCGCCGTCTGACCGGACGGCTGCATCCGGAAGGACGCAGCTGCGAGGAGATCGGCCTCGCCTTCCGCCCCGGTCCGATCCCGCATTGCTACGATGTCGAAATCTCGACACCGGAAGGCCAGCGCATTTTCGTCTGGCGCGACGTCGTCACCCGCGATCCTGCGAACGGCCGCCTGTTGCTGCAGAGCGTTGCCCGCGACGTCACCGAAGAGCGGCTGATCGCGCAGAGCCGCGAGGAGGCCCGCCAGAAGGCCGAATATAACAGCGCCGCCAAATCCAGGCTGCTCGCCACCGTCAGCCACGAAGTGCGCACGCCGCTTTCCGGCATCCTCGGCATGACGCATCTGCTCGCCGAGACGCGGCTGACGCAGGAACAGCAGAATTATCTGGCGAATATCCGCCAATCCGGCCACGCGCTGACGCAGCTCGTCGAAGATCTGCTCGATTTCTCCACCATCGAGGTCGGCCGTTTCGAACTGCACCCACGCTCCGAATCCCTGCGCAAGCTGCTCGAGAGCGTCGTCGAGATGCTCGCCCACCGGGCGCATGAAAAGGGTATCGAGATCGGCGCCACCGTGTCATCCGACGTGCCGGAGCAAATGAGCTTCGATCCGGCGCGGCTGCGCCAGGTTCTGTTCAACGTCATCGGCAACGCCGTGAAGTTCACTCAGGTCGGCGGTGTCTTCATCCGCGTCTCGCTTGACGCCGGCAACCTGTTGATCACCGTGGCCGATAGCGGCCCCGGCATGACGGCGGAGGAGCAGGCGCGCGTCTTCGGCGAGTTCGAGCAGGGCGGCACCGTCGCCGACAAGAGCGCCGGCACCGGGCTCGGCCTTGCGATCTCGGCGCGCATCATGCGCGAATTCGGCGGTGCATTGACGGTTGCCAGCGAAAAGGGCCTCGGCAGCGAATTCACCATCCGCTTTCCCGTCGATATCGGCAGCGAGCGGCCCGACCGGCGAAACACGCTGCTTGCCGGCAACAGCGTCGTGCTCTTGGCGCCGGCAGGGGCGGCGCGCACCGCCATCGCCGAGACCATCACCGCGCTCGGCGGCATCTGCCATCTCGTCGGTGACGGCGAGACGGCGCGGGAAAAGCTGCTCGGCATGGCCAATGGCGGCGGCCGGCCGACCGATATCATCGTCGACCACCGCATGTCGGCGGAATTTTCCACTCACCTTGCCGATCGCGCCGAAATCGCCGCGCTCGGCCTGCGCAAGGTTCTGCTCGTCAACCCGGAAGAGCGCAGCGCCCATCCGCTCGACCTGTTCGACGCCTGGCTCATCCGGCCGCTGCGCGAACAGTCGCTGATCGATGTGCTGCGCGGGCGCATGCGCGGCATGGAAAAGCGCGACGCGCTGAACGACAACCAGCCGGGCTTCGGGCTTTCGGTGGCGGAGGCGAGGGTGGCGGCGAGCGGGCTCAGCATCCTGCTCGGTGAGGACGATCCGATCAACGCCATGCTGGTGCGCGTCGTCCTGGAAAAAGGCGGGCACAAGGTGCGCCACGTCGAAGATTTCGAGACGCTGCTCGATTGCGCCCTCGGCGAGGCCGATGCCCGCCCCGACATCATCATCAGCGATCTGTCGATGCCGGGCGGCAATGGCATCGACATGCTGGGACGGCTGCGCGGCCACGAACGGCGGCTCGATCTTGCCCCCGTGCCGGTGATCGTGCTGACCGCCGACAAGAGCGACGAATCACGCCGCCAGGTCCTGCTCAACGGCGCCAACCGGGTCATGGTGAAGCCGGTCGACCCGCTGCGGCTGCTGACCGAAGTTCAGGCGGTCGCCGCACTTTCCGCCCGCCGCGCAGAGGCGCGATAGAGCCCCGTGGGGACCGGCACGCGTCTTGCCTCGGGAAATGCAATATGTCACTTTCCTGTCGTACAGAAGTGTTTTATGGCGTCGATAAGCCGGCAACCGGAGAATCGCCATGTCCTCCATCGACATTCTCAATCGTGACGTCACAGCCGAGGCTGCACGGCCGTCGACGGCTGCTGTCCAGAAGGACGGCGATATCCTTGGCCGCATCGGCAATCTGGAAACGCGCCTTGCCCGCACGGCGCGCGAGATCGACGCCGCGCAGGCGGTGCGCTACCGCGTCTTCGTCGACGAAATGAAAGCGCAGCTGCCGCTGGACGCCATGCGCCGCCAGCGTGATGTCGACGCCTATGATGCCTTCTGCGATCATCTTCTTGTGCTCGACCGTGCGATCGAGGGCGATTCTGAAGACCAGATCGTCGGCACCTATCGGCTGTTGCGCCAGGATGTCGCCATGGCCAATGGCGGTTTTTACTCGGCTTCCGAATTCGAGATCGAGGGGCTTCTCGCCAAGCATCCGGACAAGCGCTTCATGGAGCTCGGCCGCTCCTGCGTGCTGCCGGAATACCGCACCAAGCGCACCGTCGAGCTTCTATGGCAGGGCAACTGGGCCTATGCGCTGAAGCACGGCATGAGCGCCATGTTCGGCTGCGCCTCGTTCCCCGGCGTCTATCTCGAAAGCCATGCGCTCGCCCTGTCCTTCCTCTACCATAATGTGCTGGCGAAGGACGAATGGGCCGTCGGAGCGCTGCCGCATCTCGCTCGCAACATGGACCTGATGCCGGTCGAGGCGGTCAACCCGAAGCGGGCGCTGATGGCCCTGCCGCCGCTCATCAAGGGTTATCTGCGCCTCGGCGCGATGGTCGGCTCCAGCGCCGTCATCGATCATGCCTTCAACACGACCGACGTGCTGATCGTGCTGCCGATCTCCAGCATTTCCGACCGCTACCTGAACTATTACGGCGCCGACGCCGGCCGCTTTGCGAGCTAGACCTTCTCTGGCCGGCTTGCAACATGCAGCCCTGGCGCAAACCCGCCGGGCTCTCCGATCGGCGCCCTCATAGACCGGATCGCCTTCTCGTGTCCGACGGGTTCTCTCCATAGGCCGCCCGATAGATTGCGGCAAAACGGCCAAAGTGGAAGAACCCCCACTTCAAACAGATGTCCCGCAACGGCTGCCGGTTTGAAGGATCGCGCAGATCCTCCCTGACCGCCTGCAAACGGATCGTCCTGAGGTAGGCCGACGGTGTGGTTGCCTTGAAGGCCCGAAAACCGATCTCAAGAGCGCGAATGGAAACGCCCGCGGCGTCCGCGACATTCTGCATCGTCAACGGCTGGGCAATGTTCGCATGCATGAATTCAATTGCGCGACGGACATGCCGTGGGGCGATCAGATGGATTTTCTTGTCCAGAAGATGCGAGAGCCGATGAGGAACCAAGCGCACCACCAGATCGGCAAATGCCTGGGTCAGGTTCGATAAGGCAATCGGCGAGTGGAGCAGTGGGCCATCGTTGCGCATGCCGATGATCATCGTTTGAGCGAGACCGACGATCAGCTGTCCCGCCGCCGTGGAACGATCAACGACCGGCGCCAGGTCCAATGCCCCGGTCAGCGGCGTCTCCAATACGGCGGCGACGGTTTGAGCGATGATCGCCCAGCTCAGACTGAGTGTGTCTGACCGGTGAAGTCCTGCCCGTACGGAAACCCGTTCCGGCTCAAGATTGTTCGTCAACAACAGCCGCCCGGGTGTTGCTTCGGCCACGGTCCGACCAAAGGCGACATCGAGAGCTCCCGTGCGCGGAACGATGATTGCCAGGGTTTCCGGCGTTCCACCTGCCGTTCTCGCACCCCAGCCGCCGGAATCCTGGTTGCTGACCAGCGACAACCTTTCATCACCCCAAAACCCGACTTTCCAGTCGAGTGGTTTGTCTCGACCATTTCGCCATGCGTCGAACGAACCGAACCCCTTGGTCAGAGCCTCGACCATATCGTCGAACGTTGTCCCCTGAAATCGGGCGGTAAAATTCGGGGATGCGTTTTCCGGCATGGGAATCCAAATGGCTGATGAAATATCAAATTTATGCCGTGCGCATTGTTTCAAAAGTATGACTTATCGGATGGACCCTTTCAACCATATCCTCGGCGCGTAAGCCACAAAAAGGCGCGCCCGGCCGACGTCCTGTCGGCCGGGCGCTAAATGCCGTCTCGAATGGGAGGCAGAGGCCGGTTACGAACCCGCCCCGTAGGCAGCGATCGCCGCCATGTTGACGATATCGCTGTCCTTGGCGCCCATCGAGGTGATCTGCACGGCCTTGTCGAGGCCGACGAGGATCGGGCCGATCACCGTCGAGCCGCCGAGTTCCTGCAGCATCTTGGTTGAGATCGAGGCCGAGTGGAAGGCGGGCATGACCAGCACGTTGGCAGGGCCGGAAAGGCGGCAGAACGGATATTGCTCCATCACCTTGCGGTTCAGCGCGACATCGGCGGCCATCTCGCCGTCATATTCGAAATCGACGCGGCGCTTGTCGAGGATCTTCACCGCCTCGCGCACCCGCTCGGAACGTTCGCCGGAGGGATGGCCGAAGGTGGAATAGGCGAGCAACGCAACACGCGGCGGATAGCCCATGCGCCGTGCGAGGCCGGCGGCCTCTTCGGCGATATCGGCAAGCTCTTCGGCGCTCGGCATGTCGTGCACCGCGGTATCGGCAACGAAGACGGTGCGGCCGCGGCACAGCGCCAGCGACACGCCGATGACGCGGTGGCCGGGCTTCTCGTCGATGCAGCGGCGCACATCCTCGAGTGCGGTCGAATAGTTGCGGGTGATGCCCGTCACCATGCCGTCGGCATCACCGAGCGCCACCATGGTGGCGGCGAAATGGTTGCGGTCGTTGTGAATCAGCCGCTGCGCATCGCGGTGGAGATAACCCTTCCGCTGCAGCCTGGCATAGAGATAATCGATATAGGCCTCGACGCGGGTGGAGATGCGGGCATTGACGATCTCGAGGCCGGGGCGGTTGAGATCGATGCCGGCGCGCTCCGCCGTCGCCCGGATCAGGTCCTCGCGGCCGAGCAGCAGAGCGGTGCCGAGCTGCTGGTTGGCATAGGACAGTGCGGCACGCAGGACCTGCTCTTCCTCGGCTTCGGCAAAGACGATGCGCTTCGGCCGGCGGCGCACACGCTCATAGAGGCTGGCGAGCGTCGAGGCGATCGGATCGCGGCGGGCCGAAAGCTCGCGGGCATAACCGGCCATGTCGGTGATGACCTTGCGGGCGACGCCGGTCTCCATCGCGGCCTGGGCGACGGCGACCGGGATGGCCGAGATCAGCCGCGGATCGAACGGAACCGGGATGATGTATTGCGCGCCGAAACGCGGCCGGTTGCCCTGGTAGGCGGCGACGACATCATCGGGCACGTCCTCGCGGGCCAGATTGGCCAGCGCCTTGACGGCGGCGATCTTCATCGCGTCGTTGATCGTCGAGGCGCGCACGTCGAGGGCGCCGCGGAAGATATAGGGAAAGCCGAGGACGTTGTTGACCTGGTTCGGATAGTCCGAGCGGCCGGTCGCCATGATGGCGTCGTCGCGGATACGGGCCACCTCTTCCGGGGTGATTTCGGGATCGGGATTGGCCATGGCGAAGATGATCGGCCGATCCGTCATCGAGCGGATCATCTTGGCCGAGAAGGCGCCCTTCTGAGACAGGCCGAAAATGACGTCGGCACCCTTCATCGCCTCTTCCAGCGTGCGGGCGTCGGTCTTTGCCGCATGCGCCGATTTCCACTGGTTCATGCCCTCGGTGCGGCCCTGATAGATGACGCCCTTGGTGTCGCAGAGGATGATGTTTTCGGGGGCAAACCCCATGGCCTTGACCAGTTCGACGCAGGCGATCGCCGCCGCGCCCGCACCGTTGCAGACGAGCTTCGTCGTCTTCAGGTCGCGGCCAGTCAGTTCCAGCGCATTGATCAGGCCGGCGGCGGCGATGATCGCCGTGCCGTGCTGGTCGTCATGGAAGACCGGAATGTCCATCAGCTCGCGCAGCCGGCTTTCGATGACGAAGCAATCCGGCGCCTTAATATCCTCGAGGTTGATGCCGCCGAAGGAGGGGCCGAGGAAGCGCACGCAGTTGATGAACTCGTCGACATTTTCCGTATCGATCTCGAGGTCGATGGAATCGACGTCGGCGAAGCGCTTGAACAGCACCGACTTGCCTTCCATGACCGGCTTCGAGGCGAGCGCGCCGAGATTGCCGAGACCGAGGATGGCCGTGCCGTTGGAAATGACGGCGACCATGTTGCCGCGCGCCGTGTAATCATAGGCCGTCTGCGGATCGGCGGCGATCGCCTTGACGGGGACGGCGACACCGGGCGAATAGGCGAGCGACAGGTCGCGCTGCGTTGCCATCGGCTTGGTCGGGTTGATCTCCAGCTTGCCGGGCCGGCCCATGGCATGAAAATCGAGCGCCTCCTGGTCGGTCACTGATGTCGTCGGCCGGTCCTTCTTATCGATATCGGGCATAAATCCTCCAACGTCCTGTGGGCGACGCTTTGCTCTTCCTCAAATGCTGTTGTCATCTATAGCGGCGCGCGGATAGGGTTGGCACCTGTTTTTTTGGGAAAAACTGCACCTCCGTGAACGCACGAATAGACACAGGAAATGAAGCCTTTTCGGCTGCCGAGCTTGCCACGGCGGAAAGCCGTGCCTCGGCGACGCCGATGATGGAGCAATATATCGAGATCAAGGCGAACAATCCGGGTTCGCTGCTCTTCTATCGCATGGGCGACTTCTACGAGCTGTTCTTCGAGGATGCGCTGGAGGCTTCGCGCGCGCTCGGCATCACGCTGACGAAGCGCGGCCAGCATATGGGCCAGGATATCCCGATGTGCGGCGTTCCCGTGCATGCCGCCGACGATTATCTGCAGAAGCTGATTTCGCTCGGCTTCCGCGTCGCCGTCTGCGAGCAGATCGAGGATCCGGCCGAAGCAAAGAAACGCGGCGGCAAATCCGTCGTCAAGCGCGATGTCGTGCGCTTGGTCACGCCGGGCACGATCACCGAGGAAAAGCTGCTATCGCCTTCCGAATCCAACTATCTGATGGCGCTCGCCCGCATTCGCGGCGGGGCCGAACCGGCGCTGGCGCTTGCCTGGATCGATATTTCCACCGGCGTCTTCCGGCTGGCGGAGACGGAAAGTTCGCGGCTGCTCGCCGACATCCTGCGCATCGATCCGCGCGAGCTGATCCTGCCCGATACGATCTTCCATGATGCCGAGCTGAAACCCGTCTTTGACGTGCTCGGCCGCACGGCGGTGCCGCAGCCGGCGGTTCTCTTCGACAGCGCCAGCGCCGAAGGCCGGATCGCTCGCTATTTCGGGGTTTCGACGCTGGATGGCTTCGGCAGCTTCTCGCGCGCCGAGCTTGCGGCGGCCGCAGCCGCCGTCGCCTATGTCGAGAAGACGCAGATCGCCGAGCGTCCGCCGCTTGGGCAGCCCGAGCGGGAAAGTGCCGCCTCGACGCTTTTCATCGATCCGGCCACCCGCGCCAATCTCGAACTTGCCCGCACGCTGTCGGGCGATCGCAACGGTTCGCTGCTGAAGGCGATCGACCGCACCGTCACCGGCGGCGGCGCCAGGCTTCTGGCCGAGCGGCTGATGTCGCCGCTCACCGACCCCGCCCGCATCAATGCCCGGCTCGATTCGATCGGCTTCTTGATCGACGAGCCGTCGCTTTGCGGCAAGCTGCGCGACACGCTGAAACATGTGCCCGACATGCCGCGGGCGCTCTCCCGCCTGGCGCTCGACCGCGGCGGCCCGCGCGATCTTGCCGCCATCCGCCAAGGCCTGCAGGCGGCGGGCGGCGTTGCGGTCATGCTCGCAGACGCCATGCTGCCGGAAGAACTCGGCGAGGCGCTGTCCGGGCTGAAAGCCCTTCCCGCAAACCTGGAAACGCTGCTTGCCGAGACGCTTGCCGACGAACTGCCGCTGCTGAAGCGTGACGGCGGTTTCCTGCGCGACGGCGCCAGCGCCGAGCTCGACGAGGTCCGGGCGCTGCGCGACCAGTCGCGCCGCGTCATCGCCGGGCTGCAGCTGCAATATGCCGAAGAAACCGGCATCCGGTCGCTGAAGATCAAACACAACAATATTCTCGGCTATTTCATCGAGGTCACCGCCGGCAATGCCGGCCCGATGACCGATACGGCCGAAGCCAAGGCCCGCTTCATCCACCGCCAGACGATGGCGAGCGCGATGCGCTTCACCACGACCGAACTTGCCGATCTTGAAAGCCGCATCGCCAACGCTGCCGACCGGGCGCTTTCGATCGAACTCGAAGCCTTCGACAGGATGACGGCGGCCGTCGTGGCTGAAGCCGAGGCGATCAAATCGGGCGCCCGGGCGCTGGCGGTGATCGACGTCGCCGCCGGCCTGGCACTGCTCGCCGAAGAACAGGCCTATTGCCGGCCGCAGGTCGACGGCTCGAAGATGTTTGCCATCGAGGGCGGCCGTCATCCCGTCGTCGAGCAGGCGCTGCGGCGGCAGGCGGGCGGCCCCTTCGTCGCCAACCATTGCGATCTTTCGCCGAAGGACGGCGCCAAGGACGGCGCCATCTGGCTGCTGACCGGCCCGAACATGGGCGGTAAATCGACCTTCCTGCGCCAGAACGCGCTGATCGCGATCCTGGCGCAGATGGGCTCCTTCGTGCCGGCGACATCAGCCCATATCGGCATCGTCGACCGGCTGTTCTCGCGCGTCGGCGCCTCCGACGACCTGGCGCGCGGGCGCTCGACCTTCATGGTCGAGATGGTGGAGACCGCCGTCATCCTCAATCAGGCGAGCGACCGTTCGCTCGTCATCCTCGACGAGATCGGCCGCGGCACCGCGACATTCGACGGCCTGTCGATCGCCTGGGCGGCCGTCGAGCACCTGCACGAGGCCAATCGCTGCCGCGGCCTCTTCGCCACGCATTTCCATGAGCTGACCGTGCTGTCGGAGAAACTTGGCCGGCTATCGAACGCCACGATGCGCGTCAAGGAATGGGACGGCAACGTCATCTTCCTGCATGAGGTCGGGCCTGGTGCGGCCGACCGCTCCTACGGCATCCAGGTCGCCCGCCTCGCCGGGCTTCCGGCCTCGGTCGTGGCGCGCGCCCGCGACGTGCTCACCCGCCTCGAGGATGCCGACCGCAAGAATCCGGCAAGCCAGTTGATCGACGACCTGCCGCTCTTCCAGGTGGCGGTGCGCCGCGAGGACGCGGCTCGCGGGCCGTCCAAGGTCGAGGAGGCGTTGAAGGCGATGAGCCTCGACGACATGACGCCGCGCGAGGCGATGGACGCGCTTTACGATCTCAAGAAGAAGCTGAAATAGGAGCGCGGCCGATGTTCATGGAAAAGCTGGTTCGCGAAACCGAGCGCCTCTCACTGATCTGCTCCATGTTCGACACGATGCGGCGCGCCGACCAGGATCGTAATGCGCGCGGCTGGACCTCGCCGATCGGCTTGCTGAAAATCACCCGCAGTTGCGCTATGATCTCGGAGCTCGCAACCGCGATCGCCAAGGCAGGTTATCGCGAATGCGACAGGCAGACGCTCGAAGAGATCCTGGGCGAGACACGGCAGGTGCTCTACGCGCTGAGAGCGCAGGCGGCCGACTGAGGCTTTTGCCGAAAGCCGCTGCTTGCGTCAAAGCGTCCGGCACCCCTGACCCGGCCAACACCATTTCGCCAAATTTAAAGGGTCTTGCAGTATGAGGACCTGTGTCAATCGCCTGGCAAAGAGGCTATAGCGCATGCAGACGAAACAAGCGGCAGGCCGCGAACCGGCCGCCCGGCACGAACAGGAAACCGCCCCGGCAACAGCGATGCGCGATCTTCATTTTATAGACATTCTCGATGCCGAACTGCTGCAGAAGCAGTGCGACGCCGTTGCCGAAGCCAACCGGAACCGGCCCGATGTCATGCGTACCGATCTCCTCGCCGTGCTGAAAAAGGCGAGCACGGAGGGCCGGCAGAAGGCGCGCGCAGCCCTAGCCGCCGACGGCAGCGGGCTCAACTGCGCCTACCGGATTTCCTGGCTGCAGGACCAGATCATCACGGTCCTCTATAATTTCGCCACCGCCCATATCTTTCCGCAGCAGAAGGACAAGTTCGCCGTCACCGCCGTCGGCGGCTATGGCCGCGACACGCTGGCGCCCGGCTCCGATATCGACCTGCTCTTCCTCTTCCTGCCGCGGCCGGCGGAAGAGACGCACAAGGCGGTCGAATTCATGCTCTACGTGCTCTGGGACATGGGATTCAAGGTCGGCCACGCCACCCGCACGGTGGAGGAATGCATCGCGCTTTCCAAGTCCGACATGACGATCCGCACCGCCATTCTGGAGATGCGCTTTATTTGCGGGTTGCAACGGCTGGAAACGGAGCTCGAGACCCGCTTCGACAAGGAAATCGTCACCGGCACCGGCCCTGAGTTCATCGCCGCCAAGCTTGCCGAGCGCGACGAACGCCACCGCAAGGCCGGCGACACGCGTTATCTCGTCGAACCGAACGTCAAGGAAGGCAAGGGCGGGCTTCGCGACCTGCACACGCTGTTCTGGATCTCGAAATATTATTATCACGTGCGCGACCAGGCGGAACTGGTCAAGCTCGGCGTCCTGTCAAAACACGAATACCGCCTGCTTGAGAAGGCCGACGATTTCCTCTGGGCGGTGCGCTGCCATATGCACTTCCTGACCGGCAAGGCCGAGGAACGGCTGTCCTTCGACATCCAGCGCGAGATCGCCGAAGCCTTCGGCTATCACACCCGCCCCGGCCTTTCGGCCGTCGAGCGCTTCATGAAACATTATTTCCTCGTCGCCAAGGATGTCGGCGATTTGACCCGCATCCTGTGCGCCGCGCTCGAAGACCAGCAGGCCAAATCGATTCCCGGCCTCACCGGCGTCATCAGCCGTTTCACCCATCGCACCCGCAAGATCGCCGGCAGCGTCGAATTCGTCGAAGACCGCGGCCGCATCGCACTCGCCGACGCGGAGGTGTTCAAGCGCGATCCGGTCAGCATCCTGCGGCTCTTCCATGTCGCCGACATCAATGGGCTGGAATTTCATCCCGATGCGCTGAAACGCGTCACCCGTTCGCTTGCCCTGATCGACAACAGCTTACGGGAAAACGACGAGGCGAACCGCCTGTTCATGTCGATCCTGACATCGAAACGCGACCCGGCGCTGATCCTGCGGCGGATGAACGAGGCCGGCGTGCTCGGCCGTTTCATTCCCGATTTCGGCAAGATCGTCGCGATGATGCAGTTCAACATGTATCACCACTATACGGTCGACGAACATCTGATCCGCACCGTCGACGTTCTCTCCGAGATCGACAAGTCGCGTTCGGAGGATCTGCACCCGCTCGCCAACAAGCTGATCGCGAATATCGAGGACCGCGAGGCGCTCTACGTCGCCGTTCTTCTCCACGATATCGCCAAGGGCCGGCTGGAGGATCATTCGATCGCCGGCGCCCGCGTCGCCCGCAAGCTCTGCGCCCGGTTCGGCCTGTCGCAGAAGCAGACGGAAATCGTTGTCTGGCTGATCGAGGAACATCTGACCATGTCGATGGTGGCGCAGACCCGCGACCTCACCGACCGCAAGACCATCACCGATTTCGCCGACCGGGTGCAGTCGCTCGACCGGCTGAAGATGCTGTTGATCCTGACGATCTGCGATATCCGCGCCGTCGGCCCCGGCGTCTGGAACGGCTGGAAGGGCCAGCTTCTGCGCACGCTCTATTATGAAACCGAGCTGCTTTTGGCCGGTGGTTTCTCGGAGGTCTCCCGCAAGGAGCGGGCGAACGCCGCCGCCGATGCGCTGCGGGCTGCGCTCTCCGACTGGAGCCAGAAGGACCGCAATACCTATACCAAACTGCATTACCAGCCCTATCTGCTCTCCGTGCCGCTGGAAGACCAGCTCCGCCACGCCCAGTTCATCCGCCAGGCCGACAAGGCGGGCCAGGCGCTCGCCACCATGGTGCGGACCGACAGTTTCCACGCCATCACCGAGATCACCGTGCTGTCGCCCGACCATCCGCGCCTGCTCGCCGTCATTGCCGGGGCGTGTGCGGCCGCCGGCGCCAACATCGTCGACGCGCAGATCTTCACGACGTCGGATGGACGGGCGCTCGATACGATCCATGTCAGCCGCGAGTTTGCCGACGATGCCGACGAACTGCGCCGCGCCGGCACGATCGGACGGATGATCGAAGACGTGCTGTCGGGGCGCAAGCGCCTGCCCGAAGTCATCGCCACGCGCGCGCGCAACCGCAAGAAAAGCAAGGCCTTCGTCATTCCGCCGTCGGTCAACATCACCAACAGCCTGTCGAACAAATTCACCGTCATCGAGGTCGAATGCCTCGACCGGCCCGGCCTCTTGTCGGAGATCACCGCTGTGCTCTCCGATCTGTCGCTCGACATCCAGTCGGCCCGCATCACCACCTTCGGCGAGAAGGTGATCGACACCTTCTACGTCACCGATCTGGTCGGCCAGAAAATCTCGGGCGACAGCAAGCGCGCCAACATCACCGCCCGGATGAAGGCGGTGATGGCCGAGGAGGAGGACGAGCTGCGCGAGCGCATGCCTTCCGGCATCATCGCGCCCGCCGCCACCCGGACATCGCCCCCAGCCGAAAAGAAAGCCGATTCCCCAGCATGAGCCTCGTCAAGAAATTCGCGACCGTCGGCGGCGCCACCCTCGGCAGCCGAATCTTCGGCTTCGCCCGCGAAACGCTGATGGCGGCCGCACTCGGCACCGGCCCGATGGCCGACGTCTTCTACGCCGCCTTCCGCTTTCCCAACCTGTTTCGCCGGCTGTTTGCCGAGGGCGCCTTCAACGCCGCCTTCGTGCCCCTCTTTGCCAAGGAGATCGAGGCGAACGGCACGGATGGCGCCAAGCGCTTTTCCGAGGAAGTCTTCGGCGTGTTGTTTTCGGTGCTGCTCCTCATCACCATCGTGATGGAGCTCTCCATGCCGCTGCTGGTGCGTTTTATCATCGCGCCGGGTTTCGCCGACGACCCCGAGAAATTCTCGATCACGATCCGCATGGCGGCCGTGATGTTTCCCTATCTCATGTGCATGTCGCTAACGGCAATGATGAGCGGCATGCTGAATTCGCTGCATCATTTCTTCGCCGCCGCCATCGCTCCCGTCTTCTTGAACGTGGTGATGATCGGGGCGCTGTTCTATGCGCTCTATACCGGTGCCGATCCGCTGGCGACCGCCTGGTATCTTTCCTGGGGCGTGCTTGTGGCCGGCGTGCTGCAGCTTGCCGTCGTCTATGTCGGCGTGCTTGCGGCCGGCATGAGCATCGGCCTGCGCTTCCCGAAGATGACGCCGAACGTCAAGCGGCTGCTGATTCTGGCCGTGCCGGCCGCCGTCACCGGCGGCATCACCCAGATCAACCAGCTGATCGGCCAGGCGATCGCCTCCTCCCGCGACGGCGCGATCGCGGCGCTGCAATATGCCGACCGCATCTACCAGCTGCCGCTCGGCGTCGTCGGCGTCGCCGTCGGCGTGGTGCTGTTGCCGGAGCTGGCGCGCGCCTTGAAGGCCGGCCACCTGCGCGAGGCCGGCAACCTGCAGAACCGCTCGATCGAATTCGTGCTGTTCCTGACCATTCCCGCCGCCTTCGCGCTCTGGATCCTGTCCGACGAGATCATCCGCGTGCTCTACGAACGCGGCGCTTTCCATCAGGAAAACACCCTCGTCGTCGGCTCGATCCTGGCGATTTACGGCATCGGCCTGCCCGCCTTCGTGCTGATCAAGGCGCTGCAACCCGGCTTCTATGCCCGCGAGGACACCAAGACGCCGATGCGCTTCTCGGCGATCGCCGTCGCGACCAACTGCGCCACGGCGCTGACACTCTTCCCCTATATGGGCGCGCCCGGCATCGCCGTCGCCGAAGCCACCGCCGGCTGGATCAGTACCGTGCTGCTGTTCACCACGCTTTTGCGCCGCGGGCATCTGACATGGGAATGGGCGCTGGCAAAACGCGCCGCCCTGTTGATCGTCGCTGCCGCCGTCATGGGGGCGGCGATCGTCTTCCTCAAGCAGTATTTTGCGCCCTGGCTTGCCTCGGGCGCGCCGCTTCTCACCAAGATCGGCACTCTGGGGCTCTTGATTGCGATCTCCATGCTGGTCTATTTCGCCGCCGCCTTCCTGATCGGCGGAGCGAATCTCGGCATGATCCGGCGCAATCTGAACCGCAAACCGGTGGCGGCAGAGGATGCATAAGCCCTAACAATCGACCCACCGCCTCCGCGGCCCGACATCGACATGGACGATGCCGTTGCAATAGGTGCCGATGCCGCCAATACCCGGTGCGCTGCTTGCGGCGGCGATGATGGTGCGCTCCGACAGGCCCGGCATCCTGATATCGGCCGCCAGGCATTTGCCGTGCAGGGAGCCATGACGGCGGGGATGCGGCCTCAGGCCGGAGGTGATCATCGGACGGCGTCCGGTTTTCGCGGCGATATGCGACAACACGGCCCGAAGACGCGCGGGAAAACAGCCGGCACGGACGCTGACGGTCTGCACCGTATAGGCGAGGCGCGCCTCATGTTTCGGCAGGTGAATGGCCGGCCTTTTGCTGTCTTGACCGACGGCGCTGGTTACTGATTGTAGAGCGAAAAGGCCTGCCATGGCGAGCAAAGCGGGGTTCTGCATGGGTCCCTCCGGGCGGTTGGAACGGCGGCCATCCGGCCACCCCTGCGCGGTCGAGGATTTTCAGTTCAATAAAAGCTTTTCTGTGAAATTTTATACTCAATTATAACTAAACAGCCTGATCAATTCGGCTTAAAACTGGGGCAATGCCTGCCTCAAAATGGAAAAAACGTCCAAACACAGGAGATCACATGACGATCCAGTCGCTTTTCCTCGTCACTCTGGTCGTCGACGATTACGACCGCGCCAAGGCCTTTTATTGCGATGTGCTCGGTTTCGACTGCCTGCAGGACGAGCCGCAGCCGGAGGGCAAACGCTGGGTGGTGGTGAAGCCGCGAGGCGGGGATGGCGCCGCCTTTCTGCTGGCGCAGGCGGCGAACGATGCGCAGCACGCAGCAATCGGCAACCAGACGGGTGGTCGTGTCGGCTTCTTCCTGAAGACCGACGATTTCGCCCGCGATCATGCCGCCATGCTTGCAGCCGGCGTCCGCTTTCTGGAGCAGCCCAGGCATGAGGTTTACGGCACCGTGGCGGTCTTTGCCGATCCCTACGGCAACAGCTTCGATCTGATCCAGCATGCCGCAGGCTGAACCTCTTGATTGCGACCGGCTGCCCGTGCATAAGCCGCGGCGTTAGCAACATGGGCGAACAGCCCACTGCTTTATTCCTCAGGTCGGAATCGACTTGAGGAATAAAGCAGCAATTTCGAATGTTACAGCGTCCTTTGCGCGTCTGAAAGACGCGCGGCGCTGTAGGCCCTCCACCAGCCTATTGAGGACGACATGAGCGAATTCAAGAAACTCGTATTCTCCGGCGTGCAGCCGACCGGCAATCTGCATCTCGGCAATTATCTCGGCGCGATCCGCCGCTTCGTGGCACTGCAGGAAGGCAATGACTGCATCTACTGTGTCGTCGACATGCATGCGCTGACTGCCCAGCTGGTGCACGAGGACATGCCGGGCCAGACGCGCTCGATCGCCGCCGCCTTCATCGCCGCCGGCATCGATCCGGAAAAACATATCGTCTTCAATCAGTCGGCCGTGCCGCAGCATGCCGAACTCGCCTGGATCTTCAACTGCGTCGCCCGCATCGGCTGGATGAACCGCATGACGCAGTTCAAGGACAAGGCCGGCAAGGACCGCGAGCAGGCCTCGCTCGGCCTCTACGCCTATCCGAGCCTGATGGCCGCCGACATTCTCGTCTACCGCGCCACCCATGTGCCGGTCGGTGAGGACCAGAAGCAGCATCTCGAGCTTGCCCGCGACATCGCCATGAAGTTCAACCTCGATTATGCCGAGCATATCGGCAGGACCGGCTACGGCATCGACATCACCGTCGGCGACGAGCCGGTGCATGCCTATTTCCCGATGGTCGAGCCGCTGATCGGCGGACCGGCACCGCGCGTCATGTCGCTGCGCGACGGCACCAAGAAAATGTCGAAATCGGATCCCTCGGACCTGTCGCGCATCAATCTGATGGATGACGAGGATGCAATCTCGAAGAAGATCCGCAAGGCAAAGACCGATCCGGACGGTTTGCCGAGCGAGGTCGACGGGCTGCGGGGCCGGCCGGAAGCCGACAATCTGGTGGCGATCTATGCCGCGCTTGCCGACAAATCGAAGCCGGAAGTGCTTGCCGAATTCGGCGGCCAGCAGTTCTCGGTCTTCAAGCCGGCGCTGGTCGATCTCGCCATCCAGGTGCTGGCGCCGATCACCGGCGAAATGCGCCGTCTGATGGACGATACCAGCCACATCGATGCGATCCTGCGCAAGGGCAGCGAACGTGCCCGGGCTCGCGCCGAGGTGACGATGAACCAGCTGCGGGACGTCATCGGTTTCCTGTATTAAGGCACATCTCCTCTTCTCCCGGTTGGGGGAAGAGGAGCAAAAACTGCGCTTGCAATTTTTCCGCTTCGGGTGTCAGAGTCCGCCGCATGGTATCGAAGCGACTCTCACGGCTCGAAGGTCATCGCCGCAAATTCATGGCGGTGATCGACGGTACACCCGAATGCCAACGCGCCGTTCATTATGCCGGCCGGCGCGCGAAGAATTCCAATGGCGGGCTGGTGCTGCTCTACGTCATTCCCGACGGGGATTTCCAGCAATGGCTGGGTGTCGAGGCGATCATGCGGGCGGAAGCCCGTGAAGAGGCCGAGGCGACCGTCGCCAAGATCGCCCAGATCGTGCGCGAGACGATCGGCATCGAGCCGGAAATCGTTATCCGCGAAGGCGGTGCGGCCGAACAGATCAACGCGGTGATCGAGGACGACCGCGATGTGGCGATCCTCGTTCTGGCCGCCGGTTCGGCGAAGGAAGGTCCGGGACCGCTGGTCTCGTCGATCGCCGGACGCGCGGCGGCGTTTCCGATTCCGGTGACCGTGCTGCCGGATACGCTGACGAACGAGGAAATCGACGCCCTCTGCTGAGCCTATTTCTTGAGTACAAGTCTCTTGATTAGATCAGGCAATGGGCCTATTTTCTTTTGAAGAATTCTAAAAGACGGTCGAGGTCTTGGGCCCGCCGCATGGAGAGCCAGATGTTCATTCAGACCGAAGCCACGCCGAATCCCGCCACGCAGAAGTTCCTGCCGGGCAAGGTCGTCATGGAAAACGGCACCGCCGAATTCCGCAGCGCCGAAGAGGCCGAGGCTTCGCCGCTCGCTGCCCGGCTGTTCGAAATCCCTGGCGTCACCGGCGTCTATTTCGGCTATGATTTCATTTCTGTCTCCAAGGACGATGCCGAATGGCAGCATCTTAAGCCGGCTATCCTTGGCTCGATCATGGAGCATTTCATGTCCGGCAAGCCGGTCATGGGCGATGCCTCCATCCTGTCCGAAGACGCCGATGCCGGCGACGAATTCTTCGATGAAAGCGACGAGTCGATCGTGCTGACCATCAAGGAGCTTCTGGAGACCCGGGTGCGCCCGGCCGTTGCCCAGGACGGCGGCGACATCACCTTCCGCGGCTTCAAGGACGGCAAGGTCTATCTGAACATGAAGGGTTCCTGCTCCGGCTGCCCGTCTTCGACGGCGACGCTGAAGCACGGCGTCCAGAACCTGCTGCGCCATTTCGTACCCGAAGTGCAGGAAGTGATTGCCGCTTGAAAATCTCGAATTCGTTCCGGCCGTTCATCTCTCGTTCGGCCGGACGGGTTTATGGTTAGCGACAAGAGTTTATTCGGAAATTGATGGCATGATCGTTCTGGCGCTCGACACGGCAGGTGTAGATTGCTCTGCCGCCGTTTATGACAGCGGCAGGAATACGGTGCTGGGGGAGGCATCGGACATGATCGGCAAGGGGCATGCTGAACATCTGATCGATATCGTCGACCGTGCACTGGCTCAGGCCGATATGACGCTTTCTGAGGTCGACCGCCTCGCCGTCACCATTGGCCCCGGCTCCTTTACCGGTATCCGCGTCGGCGTTGCCGCAGCCCGCGGTTTTGCGCTCTCCCTGCAAATCCCCGTCGTCGGCGTCACCACGCTCGAAGTGATGGCGGCCGCAGAGCGTGAGAGGACGCCCGGCCGCGCGGTGCTTGCGGCCATGGACGCCAAGCGGGACGAAATCTATCTCCAGTCCTTTGCGGCGGATGGTTCTCCGCTCGATGCGCCGCGGGCGGCAAGCGTCGCCGATGCCCAGGCTTTCGCCGCCGGCTTCGACGGCGAGATCACCGGTTCGGCAACGCCGCTCCTGAAGGCGGACGCCGGCGGCGACCATGCCAACGTGTTTCCGATTTCGGTGGTGGCGCGCCTCGGTGCCGCCGCCGCCGATGCCGGAAAGCCAAAGCCCCTTTATCTGCGCGGACCGGATGCCAAACCGCAGGCCGGATATGCGATTGCGCGACGAGTGTGACATGCTGGAAGCCTATCTGACGCTGAAGCCGGAATTCGAGATCATCGCCATGGAGCGCGAGGATTGCCGCGACGTCGCCGTCCTGCATGGCGAGCGTTTCGCAAGGCCCTGGGGCGACGGCGAGTTCCACAGCCTGCTGTCGCAGGAGACCGTGTTCGGCTTCGTCGCGCGCCAGACCAATGCCATCCTGAAGAAGCCGCTGCCCGGCTTCATTC
The DNA here is from genome assembly GCF_002531805.1 of Rhizobium sp. M1. NCBI lineage: Bacteria > Pseudomonadati > Pseudomonadota > Alphaproteobacteria > Hyphomicrobiales > Rhizobiaceae > Rhizobium > Rhizobium sp. M1. The sequence goes on from NZ_NWSW01000021.1 coordinate 127,255, forward strand.
TTGCCCGCCAGGTCGCCGGCGAGGCGGAAATCCTGACGGTCGCCGTGCAGGCCAAGGTCGCCCGTTCCGGGCTCGGCTGGCGGCTGATGCAGGCGGCGATGCGGGAGGCGCGGGCGCGCGGCGGCGAGAGCATGTTTCTCGAGGTCGACAACGGCAATACGGCCGCCCTCGGCCTCTACCGCAAGCTCGGCTTCGAGAAGGTCGGCGAGCGCCAAGGCTACTACAAGCAGGAAAACGGCGCCCTTTCCACGGCGCTTGTCATGAAGCGCGTTCTTCGGTAGTTCCGTGGCAGAGAGATGACAGGCCGGCCGGCGCGACGACCGTGCGGGCGTTGTCGAAACGCGAATATTTTTGAAGGCGGGCCATGCCTGATGTAGCCAAGACCCTTGAGGAGCTTTGCGCCGAACGCGGCATGCGCATGACCGAGCAGCGCCGCGTGATCGCGCGCATCCTGGAAGATTCGGCAGACCATCCCGACGTCGAAGAGCTCTACCGCCGCTCGGTGAAAGTCGATGCGAAAATCTCGATCTCGACCGTCTATCGCACCGTCAAACTGTTCGAGGATGCCGGCATCATCGCCCGCCACGACTTCCGCGACGGGCGCTCGCGCTACGAAACAGTGCCGGAAGAGCACCATGACCACCTCATCGACCTGAAAACCGGCACGGTCATCGAATTTCGCTCGCCGGAGATCGAGGCGCTGCAGGAGCGCATCGCCCGCGAACACGGCTTCCAGCTGGTCGATCATCGCCTGGAGCTCTACGGCATTCCGTTGAAGAAGGACGATCTCTGAAGCAATGGCCGCCCGGGAGCAGCACCTTTGATCGCCTGGCTGCGCATCGCCTTGGCTGCGGCCGTCATCCTTGCCGTCAGCATCGTGCTCATACCGCTGCAGCTGCTGGCGCTGCGTTTCGACTGGCGGCTGCGCCGCCGGCTGCCGCGCGTCTGGCACCGCATCATCTGCTATTGCCTCGGCATCCGCGTGCGCGTCACCGGCAGGCTGGAAGATCGCCGGCCGCTGATGCTTTGCTCCAACCATTCGTCCTGGATGGATATCATGGTGATGTCGGCCGTGGCCGACGTCGCCTTCATCGCCAAGATCGAGGTGGCCGACTGGCCGATCTTCGGCACGCTTGCCAAGCTGCAGAAAAGCGTCTTCGTCGTGCGCGAGGAGAGGCGCAAAACCGGTCATCAGGCCAATGAGATCGCCGGGCGCATGGCCGACGGCGAAATCATCGTGCTCTTCCCCGAGGGCACGACCTCGGACGGCAACCGGCTGCTGGAGGTGAAATCCTCGCTGTTCGGCGCCGCCGCGATGGCCGTGCCCGCCTCGCCGACGGGGACAGTCGTGGTGCAGCCGGTGGCGATCGCCTATACCCGCGTGCACGGCATCGCCATGGGGCGCTATCACAGGCCGCTCGCCGCCTGGCCGGGTGATATCGAGCTCTTGCCGCACCTGATCGACATCATCAGATGCGGCGCCCTCGACGCGGAGGTTTGCTTCGGCGAAGCGGTGGAATACCGCGCCGACACCAACCGCAAGGAGGTCAGCGCGACGATCGCTTCGCGCATCCGCAACCTCTTGAACAGCCGCCTGCGCGGGCGGGAAATTTCCTAAAGCGCGTCGCGATCTTTCAATGCGCTCCTTGCGCTTTAGCTCCTGGTTTTCTCGCATGTCGTTGTCGCAAGGTCGCTGCACAGTTCTGCGCGGCTGCTAAAACAAGATTTTCATTTTCTCGGGCGGCAAAAACCACTACATAGCCGCCATGACACAAGACAGCGCCCTTCTTCAGGCCCCGGAGCAGACACTCCGCGACGGCTCCAACAGCCGCAAGGTCTTCATCAAGACCTATGGCTGCCAGATGAACGTCTATGATTCCACGCGCATGAGCGATGCGCTCGCCCGCGACGGTTACGAGCCGACGGAAGACATGGAAGAGGCCGACCTCGTCCTTCTCAACACCTGCCATATCCGCGAAAAGGCGGCCGAGAAGGTCTATTCCGCGCTCGGCCGGCTGCGCGAGATGAAGAAGAAGAAGGCGGCGGACGGAAGGGAGATGATGATCGGCGTTGCCGGCTGCGTCGCCCAGGCCGAAGGCGAGGAGATCCTGCGCCGCGCACCCGCCGTCGACGTCGTCATCGGTCCGCAGACCTATCATCGGCTGCCGGAAGCGCTGCGGCGGGCCAAACAGGGCCAGCGCGTCGTCGATACCGAATATGCGATCGAGGACAAGTTCGAGCATCTGCCGATTGCCGAGAGCCGGAAGATCCGCGCCCGCGGCGTCACCGCCTTCCTGACGGTGCAGGAGGGCTGCGACAAGTTCTGCACCTTCTGCGTCGTGCCCTATACGCGCGGCTCGGAAGTGTCGCGGCCGGTTTCCCAGATCGTCGAGGAAGCCGAAAAGCTCGTCGAAGCCGGCGTACGCGAGATCACCCTGCTCGGCCAGAACGTCAATGCCTGGCACGGCGCCGGGCCTCGGGGCGAGGCATGGAGCCTCGGCGACCTGCTCTACCGCCTGGCCGAGATCCCCGGCCTCGCGCGGCTGCGTTATACCACCAGCCATCCGCGCGACATGGACGACCGGCTGATCGAGGCGCACCGCGACTTGCGGGCGCTGATGCCCTATCTGCACCTGCCGGTGCAATCGGGCTCGGACCGCATCCTGAAAGCGATGAACCGGCGCCATACCGCAGCCGAATATCTGACGCTGATCGAACGCATCCGCACGGTGCGGCCCGACATCGCGCTGTCGGGCGATTTCATCACCGGCTTTCCGGGGGAGACAGATGCGGATTTTGAGGATACACTGAGACTTGTAGAGGAGGTGCGCTACGCGCAGGCCTTCTCGTTCAAATACTCGACACGGCCGGGCACACCCGGTGCGGAACTGAAGGACCAGGTGCCGGAAGAAATCAAGGCAGAACGGCTGGAACGCCTGCAAGCGCTTCTTTTGAAGCAGCAGCAGGAATTTGCCGAATCCTGCATCGGCAAGGAGATCGATCTGCTGCTGGAAAAGCCCGGCCGCATGCCCGGCCAGCTAATCGGACGTTCTCCCTGGCTTCAATCCGTGAATGTTGATGCAAAAGCATCGCAAATCGGTGACATTATTAAAGTGCGAATCACCGGAACCGGAACGAACAGCCTGTTTGCCGAACGCGCAGAGGCTGCGGTCTAACCCAAGGAGCCCGACCGCTTGAACGGACAAGAATTGGTTTCTTCTTCACCGCGCCACCCCCGCACGCCGAGCGACACCAATCACTTCGTCCTGACGTTCGAGAACAATCGGTTCGCCAGCGAGCTCTTCGGTCAATTCGACCAGAACCTCAAGCTGCTCGAGGAGCGGCTCAACATCGATGCGCGGGCGCGCGGCAATTCCGTCGTCATATCGGGCGATGTCGTGACCACCAACCAGGCACGGCGCACGCTCGACTATCTCTATGAAAAACTTCAGAAAGGCGGCAGCGTGGAACGATCCGACGTCGAGGGCGCAATCCGCATGGCGGTCGCCGCCGACGATCAGCTCAGCCTGCCGACGATGGAGCGCAAGGCCAAGCTGACGATGGCGCAGGTTTCCACCCGCAAGAAGACGATCATCGCCCGCACGCCGACCCAGGACGCCTATATCAGGGCGCTGGAACGCTCCGAACTGGTCTTCGGCGTCGGCCCGGCCGGCACCGGCAAGACCTATCTCGCCGTCGCCCATGCCGCCCAGCTGCTGGAGCGCGGCGCGGTCGAAAAGATCATCCTGTCGCGTCCGGCCGTCGAGGCCGGTGAGCGCCTCGGCTTCCTGCCCGGCGACATGAAGGAAAAGGTCGATCCCTATCTTCGCCCGCTCTATGACGCGCTCTACGACATGATCCCGGCCGACAAGGTCGACCGGGCGATCACCGCCGGCGTCATCGAGATCGCGCCGCTCGCCTTCATGCGCGGCCGCACGCTCGCCAATGCCGCGATCATCCTCGACGAAGCGCAGAACACCACGTCGATGCAGATGAAGATGTTCCTGACGCGCCTCGGCGAGAATGCGCGGATGATCGTCACCGGCGACCCGAGCCAGATCGACCTGCCGCGCGGCGTCAAATCCGGCCTTGTCGAGGCCCTGCAGCTGCTGAACGGCGTCGAGGGCATCTCGATCGTGCGCTTCAAGGATACCGACGTCGTGCGTCATCCGCTGGTCGGGCGCATCGTCAGGGCCTATGATTCGACCTATGCCGTCGAACCCGAAGACGTCAGCCGGCAGGACTGATGGCCGAGCTCGACATCCAGATCAGCATCGAGAACATCGGCTGGCCCGAGGAAGAGACGCTGCTGGCTTTTTGCGGCCGCGTGCTCGGGGCAGCGGCGGTCTATCTCCGCGATAGCGAAAAGCAGCCCTTCCCGACGATGCCGCCCGAGGTTTCGCTGGTCTTTACCGACGACGCCTCGATCCAGGACATCAACGCCGAGTGGCGCGGCAAGGACAAGGCGACCAACGTGCTCTCCTTTCCGGCCTTTCCGGTTCAGCCGGGAAAAATGCCCGGCCCGATGCTCGGCGACATCATCATCGCCCGGGAGACGGTGGAGCGGGAGGCCCATGAGCTCGAAAAGAGTTTCGACGACCACCTGACCCATCTTCTGGTGCACGGTTTCTTGCATCTTCTCGGCTACGACCATATGAATAGTACCGAAGCCGAAATTATGGAGGGGCTGGAGACTCGCATTTTGGCGCAGCTCGGCCTATCTGATCCTTACGAGGGTCAAGACCTTAAAATGGAACCATGAGCGACTTTACGACGAAGCCGGCGGCAGACGCCAAGGACTCCGAGTCATCCTCCTCTTCGGACGAGGCGGGCAGTAGTAGTCGGCCATCCGGCCGATCCCAATCCTTCTGGTCGCGCGCCGCGCGCATTCTCCGCCCTCAGCAAGGCTCGCGGCTGCGCGAGGATCTGGCCGACGCGCTGATGACCGACGCGGCCGGCGACGACGCCTTTTCGCCCGACGAGCGGGCGATGCTGCACAATATCCTGCGCTTCCGCGAAGTGCGCGTCGCCGACGTGATGGTGCCGCGCGCCGATATCGAGGCGGTCGACCAGAACATCACCATCGGCGAGCTGATGATCCTGTTCGAGGAATCCGGCCGCTCGCGCATGCCCGTCTATGCCGATACGCTCGACGATCCGCGCGGCATGGTGCATATCCGCGACCTGCTTTCCTATGTCGCCAAACAGGCGCGCAACAAGCGCCGTGGCTCGACAAAGCCAGCCGTTACCCTGCCGGCGATCGACGTTGCGCCTGAGAATATCCAGAAGCCGACGCGTTCGGCCAAGCCGAATTTCGATCTCGCCCGCGTCGACCTGCAGAAGACGCTGGCCGAGGCCGGCATCATCCGCAAAATCCTGTTCGTGCCGCCGTCGATGCTGGCCTCCGACCTGCTGCGCCGGATGCAGGTGAACCGCACGCAGATGGCGCTCGTCATCGACGAATATGGCGGCACCGACGGGCTCGCCTCGCATGAGGATATCGTCGAAATGGTGGTCGGCGATATCGACGACGAACATGACGACGAAGAGGTGATGTTCAAGCGCGTCGCCGAAGACGTCTTCGTCGCCGACGCCCGCGTCGAACTGGAAGAGATCGCCGAAGCGATCGGGCCGGATTTCGACATCAGCGAGCAGGTCGACGAAGTCGATACGCTGGGCGGGCTGATCTTCTCGGCCCTCGGCCGCATTCCGGTGCGCGGCGAGGTCGTCCAGGCGCTGCCGAATTTCGAGTTCCACATCCTCGACGCCGATCCGCGCCGCATCAAACGGCTGCGCATCACCCGCAAGCGCCACGCGATCCGCCGCCGCGCCAAAGAGGCCGGCGACATCACGCCCGGCTCCGAGCCCGGCGACGACCGGCCGGCCGAATCGACCGCCAACTAGTCCTTTGTTTTTGCGCATGTCGTTGCCGCAAAACCGCTGCACACTTTTGCGCGACATGCTCTAACAGGACAAAGAGCCGCTTTTTTGAAAGACTGCGGATGGGTTGATTCGCGGTTTGATGGGAGTGCGCATGGAGCGGCTTGCGGACAGGGTTATCCTCGTCTGGGGGGGCAAACGGTCGTTGCTGGCCGTTGCTGCAGGGGCATTCGCCGTGCTGGCGCTGCCGCCCTTCGGCTTTTTCGCGGCGATGTTCCTGTCCTTCACGCTGCTCGTCTGGCTGATCGACGGAGCGGCGGCTTCGCCTGAAAGCGGCCTGATCGGCAGGCTGTGGCCGGCTTTTGCGGTCGGCTGGCTGTTCGGCTTCGGCTATTTCGTCGCCGGCCTCTGGTGGCTCGGCCACGCGCTGCTGGTCGATTCGGAGGAGTTCGCCTGGGCGCTGCCGCTCGCCATCCTCGGTCTGCCGGCCTGTCTGGCGATCTTCTATGGGCTGGCTGTTGCGCTGGCCCGCATCTTCTGGTCCGACGGCATGGGGCGGATCGCCGCGCTTGCGGCCGGCTTCGGGCTGATGGAATGGCTTCGCAGTGTCATCCTCACCGGTTTTCCGTGGAACGCCATCGGCTACGGCCTGATGCCGGTTCCGCTGATGATGCAGTCGGCGCATGTGATCGGGGCGATGGGCGTGACCGCCCTTGCCGTCTTCGTCTTTTCCGCCCCCGCCCTTGTCGGGACCCGGCAGGGCGCACGCACCGGCATTGCGCTTGCCGTCCTGCTGTTTGCCGCCCATCTCGGCTACGGCACCTATGTTCTCTATCTGGCGCCGCGGCCCGTGCCGTTGCCCGAGGACAAGCGGCCGGTGGTGCGGCTGGTGCAGCCTGATATCGATCAGGCGGCGAAGATGGACAACGACGCCGATCGCAATGCGATCTTCGAGACGCATCTGAAGCTTTCGGCCGAGGCCCCCAGGAATGGCGGGCGCAAGCCCAATATCATCGTCTGGCCGGAAACCTCGATCCCCTTCATCCTGACCGACAACCAGGATGCGCTGACGCGGATCGCCGATACGCTCGACGACGACCAGATCCTGATCGCCGGCGCGGTGCGCGCCGAGGAGATGGGACCGGGCACGCCGGTGCGCTACTATAATTCCATCTATGTGATCGACGGCCGCGGCCAGATCATTGCCGCTTCCGACAAGGTGCATCTGGTGCCCTTCGGCGAATATCTGCCCTTCGAAGACCTGCTCACCGAATTCGGCATGCAGAACGTCGTCGAGATCCCGGGCGGGTTTTCGGCTGCCGCAAGCCGGCACCTGCTGACGCTGCCCGGCGGCCTCAATCTTTATCCGCTGATCTGCTACGAGATCATTTTTCCTGATGAAATGACCGGCGACATAAAAGACGCCAACGCACTCCTCAACCTCACCAATGATGCCTGGTTCGGCATGACGCCCGGCCCCTACCAGCATTTCCTGCAGGCGCGGGTGCGGGCGGTCGAGACCGGCCTGCCGCTGATTCGCGACGCCAATAGCGGCATTTCGGCGCTGGTGAACGCGCACGGAGAAATAATCGCCGGCCTCGATCTTGGAGAAACCGGCTTTATTGATGCAACTGTCGATAGCCTCAGTGAAGGGTTCGGAACCACATACCCCCACCAGACATACTTCTGGTTGACCGAGGCTCTGCTGATTTTGATTGCGCTGATCTCGCGCGGAGGTTTTATTTTAGGGTTGAATTGACCAAAAACCCCTAAAATTGCATAGTGATGACAATCGGCGTTCCTAACGTATGTTGGAAGGTGGGTTCCCACCGACTGCAACGTGGCGTTTTGGGATGGATCAGGGGCATGCCGGTTGGACACAGGTTGAAATTCGTAGCTAGGGCACGACCATGATAGAAAACAAGAAAAAGCCGAATCCCATCGACATCCATGTTGGCAGCCGCATTCGCCTCCGCCGAACGATGCTCGGCATGAGTCAGGAAAAGCTTGGTGAAAGCCTCGGCATCACCTTTCAGCAGATCCAGAAATATGAAAAGGGCACCAACCGCGTCGGTGCAAGCCGTCTACAGAACATCTCGAGCATTTTGAACGTCCCGGTCTCCTTCTTCTTCGAGGATGCACCCGGCGAACATTCCGGCGCCATCGGCGGCATGGCCGAAGCCTCCAGCTCGAATTATGTCGTCGACTTCCTCTCCTCCTCCGAAGGCCTGCAACTCAACCGCGCCTTCGTGAAGATTTCCGATCCCAAGGTTCGCCGCAAGGTCGTGGAACTGGTCAAGGCGCTCGCGGCCGAAGCCGACGCCGACTGATCACAGCTCCCTTCGCAGAATGGAAGGCGGCCGAAAGGCCGCTTTTTTGCGTTTTTGGGGCAAAATTTGTCACTTTGCCGCAGATATAAAGATATATTTATGTCCTTCTGCGCTTGTCATCGGCGCTCGAACTGAGTACCTACTAGCAGGCTTTTATTCTTTGAGGGGAATCCCGGAATGCGCGCGAATTATCTCTTTACCAGCGAATCTGTTGCCGAAGGTCACCCGGACAAAGTGTGTGACCGCATCTCCGACGAGATCGTCGATCTGGTCTACCGCGAAGCGGCCAAGACCGGCGTCAATCCGTGGGGCGTGCGCATTGCCTGTGAAACGCTGGCGACGACCAACCGCGTCGTCATCGCCGGCGAGGTCCGCCTGCCGCCGAGCCTGATGAAGAAGGACAAGGACGGCAACGACGTCATCAATCCCTCGAAGTTCAAGGCCGCCGCCCGCCGCGCGATCAAGGATATCGGCTACGAACAGGACGGCTTCCACTGGAAGAAGGCAAAGATCGACGTGCTGCTGCACTCGCAGTCGGCCGACATCGCCCAGGGCGTCGACAGCGCCGCCGACCAGCAGGGCGACGAGGGCGCCGGCGACCAGGGCATCATGTTCGGTTATGCCTGCCGCGAGACGCCGGACCTGATGCCGGCGCCGATCTATTATTCCCACAAGATCCTGCAGCTGCTGGCAGTCGCCCGCAAGAAGGGCGATGGCGAGGTCGCCAAGCTCGGCCCGGACGCCAAGAGCCAGGTGACCGTGCGTTACCTCGACGGCAAGCCGTCGGAAGCGACCTCGATCGTGCTTTCCACCCAGCATCTCGATGAGAGCTGGGATTCCAACAAGGTCCGCGCCGTCGTCGAACCCTATATCCGCGAAGCGCTCGGCGAACTGAAGATCGCCGATGATTGCAAGTGGTACATCAACCCGACCGGCAAGTTCGTCATCGGCGGCCCGGACGGTGATGCCGGCCTCACCGGCCGCAAGATCATCGTCGACACCTATGGCGGTGCGGCGCCGCATGGCGGCGGCGCATTCTCCGGCAAGGACACGACCAAGGTCGACCGTTCGGCTGCCTATGCCGCCCGCTACCTCGCCAAGAACGTCGTGGCCGCCGCGCTTGCCGACCGCTGCACGATCCAGCTCTCCTACGCGATCGGCGTCGCCCAGCCGCTGTCGATCTATGTCGACCTGCACGGCACCGGCAAGGGCGTGTCCGAAGACCAGGTCGAAGCGGCGATCCGCGAGAATATGGATCTGTCGCCGTCGGGCATCCGCCGTCACCTCGACCTCAACAAGCCGATCTACGCCAAGACCTCGGCCTACGGCCATTTCGGCCGCAAGGCCGGCCGCGACGGCTCGTTCTCCTGGGAGCGCACCGATCTCGTCAAGGCGCTGAAGGAAGCCGTCAAGACCAAGGCCGCTGCATGACCGATATGGAGCGCCGGGGCCGGGCGACCGAAGCCTTTTTCGGTCGCCGCAAGGGCAAGGCCCTGCGCGAACAGCAGGCCGAGACGTTAAGCAGCCTGCTCCCGGCATTCCTCGTCGACCTCTCGGCGGCTCCTCCGGAGCCGCTGACCTCCCTCTTTCCGATTCCCGTCGAAACAGTGCGGCTGGAAATCGGTTTCGGGGGCGGCGAACATCTGATCCACCGCGCCCTGGAAAGGCCTTCGACCGGCTTCATCGGCGTCGAGCCCTTCGTCAATTCCATGCAGAAGCTGTTGTCGCGCATCGGCGAGACGGGGGCGCGCAACATTCGCGTCTACAACGACGATGCGACGCAGCTGCTCGACTGGCTGCCGGACGCGTCGCTCGACCAGATCGACCTGCTCTATCCCGATCCCTGGCCGAAGCGGAAACACTGGAAACGCCGTTTCGTCTCGAAGACCAATCTCGACCGCTTCCATCGCGTGCTGAAGCCCGGCGGCCTGTTCTGCTTCGCCTCCGACATCGACACCTATGTGAACTGGACGCTGCTCAAATGCCGCGACCATGGCGGCTTCGACTGGCTCGCCGGCAATGCGGCCGACTGGCTGACGCCCTACGAGGGCTGGCCGAGCACCCGCTACGAGGCCAAGGCGCGGCGCGAGGGCCGGTCTTCGGCCTATCTGACATTCCGGAAAATCTGAGTTTCAACGGCGGCTAAAGGGCAATAGTGACGGGCGTGCCGTGCGGCCCCCTCATCCGACCCTTCGGGCCACCTTCTCCCCGCTGGGGAGAAGAGGGAACAAGGTGTGCCGACACTGCCCAAACGAATCTCTCTGCTTAAAGGCACACCGTCCAATGGGGACGATGGCGAAGCGGAATTCTCCCTCTTCTCCCCAGCGGGGCTATGGCATTCACACATTTAGAATTGCCTATG